>DHGK01000105.1:0-7305 GCA_002402755.1 Planctomycetes bacterium UBA4800 | reverse complement strand
CTGTGCCCTCTGTCTTCTCTGTGGTGAATCGGAAAGAGCACCACGAAGGACGCTGAATGCGGAGATTCGCGTGTTCGGGATGCCCTGTGAACGGTTACCGATCCGCCGCCGGCGCCTCGGCGCGCCTGCTCCGCCGCTGTTGCGCCGCTCGCGCGCCGGTTAGAATGAAGAGGAGCGCGCCGCGGCCGCGGCGCCCGCGCCACAGGAGGAACCTATGTCGTGCCTGCTTGCGATCGTGTTCTCGGGAGCTCTCTCGGCGCAGCCCGCGCCCTTGCTCGGCGTCGTTCCCCGGGACGCCGCCGCGGCCGTCTGGTGGCGCATCAACCCGGAGCGCGCCTTCGTGCGCGCGCACATTGAGAAGGTGCTGGCACGCGCGCGCGAGGCCGAGTTCGGCGGCGCGCTCCTCGATCTCGTCGAGCAGCTCGGCGGCATGCAGGCGCGCCTCGGCATGCAGGGCGGCGCCGCGATGCTGGCGGCGGTGTTCGGCGAGGTGGACTACGGCAACCTGCTCGCCGAGGGCGCGGCCGCGCTGGACCTGGCGCCCGCGCCCGGGGTCAGGATCGCGCTCAGGCCGGCCGATCCGGCCCGGGCCTTCCGGGAGCTGGCCGCGTGCCTCGGGGCGGCCGCGCGGATGGCCGGGAACGCGGTCGTCGTGAAGGCCGAGGGGGAGCAGCGCGTCGTGTTCACCTTGACGCGGGCGCAGGGCGTCGAGGTGTGCCTGGCGAGGCTCGATGACCTCGTCGTCCTGGCATCGGGGCGGGCGCTCGTCGATGCGGTCGAGGCGACGCGGGCCGGACAGCGCCCGGGCCTGCCGGCGAATGCGAAGTGGCGCGCCGCCGCCGCGCTGCTCCCCGAGCCGGAAGACTCGGCGTACTTCCTGGATCTTGAGCAGCTCGGCGCCCTGGGCGGCCGGGCGCTTGCCTCGGTCCCGCGACCCGAGGAGGGCCCCGCGGCCGTCGCCGCCGCCGTGATCGGGGATCTGCTGGAGGAACTGGGCGTGCTGCGCCTCTGCTCGCACGCCGCCGGCGTGTCGTGGACCGACGGCCGCGTCTTCAAGTCCGCATCCGTGACCGCGCTGGCCGGCGGCTGGCGCGAGACGCCCATCGGCGCGATGCTCGCCGGGAGCGAGCCCGAGCTCGTGCCGTTCGACCGCGTGCCGGCGGGCGCGACGTCCGTGGCGTTTCAGGCGGGGTGCGATCCCGCGCCGGTCGCCGGCGTCGTGCTCGCGGTCTTGAAGAAGCGCCTGGGGGCCGCGCAGGTCGAGGGCGTCGTGCGCGAGTTCAAGGAGACGGCCGGCATCGAGCCCGGCGAGCTCGCCCGCATGCTGATGGGCGCCCAGCTCCAGTACCAGGTCAAGAGCATGAAGCCGTCGCTCCTCGGCGCCGTGGATCAGTCCGTGCTCGCGGTGCGCGTGCGCGATGCCGCCGCCATGAGCCGCTGCCTCGATGCGGTCGAGCGCAACGTGCTCGCCGGCGAGCTGCGCGAGATGCTCAAGGTGGAGCCGCTCGAGGGCTTCCCTCCGCTCAGGTGCGCGCGGTTCGGCGGCCTTCCGATGGGGGCCTTCGCGTGGGGGGTCCGCGACGACACGTTCTACTTCAGCACGGATGCCGATGTGCTCGCCGAGAGCCTGCGGGGGGACAGCGCCGGCGGCGCGCCCTTCCTGTGGCGGGAGGATCTTCGCCTGCTGGGGCTGATCGTGCCGGGGCCGGTGTACGCGTACTCGTACATGGACCTGGGGCGCCTCATCATCAATCTCTCCCAGGTGCTCACCATGGCCGGCATGGGCGCCGCGTTCGTCCCGGCAGGCGAGCCCGGCGCCGAGCAGGCGCGGCGCCTGTTCGCCTTCGTCCCGCGCGTGGCGGGCGTGCTCAGGCACGTGGACTTCTTCGGCGGCATGGCGTCGATGACGACGTTCGACGCGCGCGGCGGCCGGCTGCTCTCGTTCCGGGCCGTGGAGGTCAAGGCCGCGCCTTCGGAGCCGCGGCCCTCCGAGGCGCCGCCGGACGCGCAGGGCAAGGAACCGCCCCGGCAGGCCTTCTGACGCGCGCGCGTTATCGGAGGTCGGCGCGCGGGCGCCGCACGCCGCCGGGTCACTTCTTCAAGAGCTTTTTCAGCTCCAGCAGTATATCCTTGTAAAAAGCGCCGTACGCGCTGTCGTGGGGGTCTCCGTACGGCACGCGATGGCGGCTGCTCTCGTTGACGAGGAGGACATCCTTCTTGGTCCAGGCCTGCGCCTTCTTATCCACGTGCCGGGCAAGGAGCCCGTTGCCGTCGAGCCAGCAGGCGAGGTTCGGCCGGTTCGACTTGCCGCCGTGCTCGCCCGCGTCGGCGAGGAACCGGGCCGCAATCTGGTCGTGGAACGTGCGGGCCTCCGCGAGGACAAGATCGTGGTACTTCTCCATGGTCGCTTCCCGTGCTGGGCGGATTCCTCCTCCCGCCGGGGCCCGGCCTCCGCGGCCGCGCCCCTCGGAATTGCGCCCGGCGCCGGGCGAGGAATCCGTTCGTCCGCGTGCACGTCACTATACCGCGGGCGCGGCCCCGCGGAAAGCCTTCAAGGGCGGAATTCTGGGCGCCTGCGCCGCGGCGCTCCTCGCGGGCTGCGCCGCGGGGGACGGGTTCCGGACCTTCACGGGCCACGTGAGCTGGCACGCGAAAGGCGCGGGCGGCGCCTGGCGGCCGGTGTCGCGCGCGGAGATCCGCGGGGTCGCGGGGCCCGACTACCTGCGCATCGAGAGCGTGCAGGGCGCGGCGCGCGCGGGCCGCATCTTCGCGCTCGCGCGCGGGGAGTGCTGGGAGTACGGGTGCGACCCGAACGGCCGCTGGTCCTGCAACATGTACCCGGGCGAGGAGCATAGCCTCCGCCTCGAGGACAAGGCGGAGGCAGCGCGGCGGGAGGCGCGCAGGACGCTCGCGGGCCTGCCCGTGCTCACGCGCCAGAACTTGTGGCCGCTGTTCGCGGGCGGGGCGCGATCGATCGAGTCGCTGTCGAACCGGGAGGAGATCCACGGGCACCAGGCGAGGAAGGTGCGCGCGGGCGCGTATCCCGGGGCGGTCTGGGACGTGTGGGTGAGCGCGGAGTTCCCGCTCCCCGCGGCGCAGGCGGCGCTGCTGCTTGCCGCGCTCGACCTCCCGCTGCCGGCGGCGCACGCGCTCATCGCGCGACTCGGCGAGACGCCGGTCGAGATCGATGCGCTGTGCGCCGATGGAAAGACGCGGGTCAGGTACAGCTTCACGGCGGTTCCCGTGCCCGCGGCTGCCGAGGACGTGGCCGGCGTGATTCCGGCCGAGTGCATGGAGGCCATCGCGGCGCGCGAGCGGCGCATCGCCAGCGATCGGATTCTCCTGGCGCGGATGACGGGCGTCGGCGACCGGGAGGACGGCGTGACGCAGCTCGGCGCGGCCGTGCGCTACTGCGCGCGCCTCGATGCGCGCCGGGTGCAGGCCGTCGTGCGGAGGGTCGAGACCGTGCCCGATTCGATCGCCCGGAGGTACCTCATGCGCGCCGCGCTCCGCGCCTCGCCGGGCCACGCGGTCGAGCCGTTGAAGGCGCTGGTTCGCGCGGGGGCGTTCGATGTGGCCCGGGATGCGGCCCAGGCGCTGGCCGAGCACCTGCCGCCGCCCGATAACGTGCGCGTGCTGCTCGCGATCCTCGGGCGCGGGGTGCGGGAGGACCGCGACGAGGAGTTCCGGCTCTGGGTCAACGACATCCTCCAGGCCGTGACGGAGACCGACATCGGGTACTGGCCGGATCGGAGCGCCGGCGCGGCGATCACGCGATGGCTCGATGCGGCCAAGGGGCGGGGATAGCCGCCGGTCCGAACGCCGCCGTCCCGGGCGCCGCAGGGCGGGTTCGATCGGCGTGGCATGCGGCGGCAAGCCATCCTATACTGGACGATGAGGGGAAGGTGCAAGATACGGCCGCGTGCGTGCGGCACGAAGGGGTATGGCAATCACCTGCGCACGATCGACTGCCGGCGGAACGGGCGCCGCGCCGCGCCGCGCACCCATGCGCATCGTGCGCCAGGGCACTCGCCTCACGCTCGAGCTCCAGGGGGGCTGCCTCGACCTGACATCGAGGATCTGGCCCGAGGTCTTCAAGCACGTGCGGGAGAATCTGCCGGTCGAGGTCGTGCTCGACGTCCATGCGCTCGCGCAGGTCGACGATGCCGCCTTCGGAAGGCTCCGCGATGTCATCGCGGCGCTCTGCCGGTACGTCCCGTCCGTGGTCTTGAAGGGAGGGACGGCGGTCGGGCGGCTTCTGGATCTCCGAGGCGCGGGGAGCGGATCGGAGGCCCCGGCCGAGGGCGGCGCATCCGCCCCGCCGCTCGACACGCGGATTCCGCAGGCGGCGTCCGGCGCCGATGCGCCCGAGGACATGTTCATCGTCGACCTCGACATGGAACGTCTGTGCCTGCCGAACGAGCCCGCGCAGGCCGAGACGGAAGCGTTCTCGAAGGTCGAGTTCACGCGGGAGGGCGGTCCCGTCCTGGTCGCGACGATGCCCGATGCGGCGATCTCCGGCGCGGCGGAGATCCTGCGGGAGCCGTTGCCGGTGCGCAATTCCGGGGCGGAGACTCCCCCGCCCTTCGAGATGGATTTCAAGGCGCTGTGCGCGCTGCTGGCGCCGGTGAAGCCGGAAGCGCCGCCGCCCGACGAGGCGCCTGCTTCGGCGCAGGCCGCGCCGGCGCCCGAGGAGACGCCCGCGCCGCCGCCCGACGAGGCGCCTGCTTCGGCGCAGGCCGCGCCGGCGATCGAGGAGATGCCCGCCGCGGCGCCGCCGAGCGTGCCGCCCGCCGGCGAGGCGGAGGACCGCGCCGGCGCTGCGGAGCGAACCGCCGCGTGCGGCGCGCGGCGTCCGGCGTCCCCGGACGCGGCGATCGAGGCGCTGCGCCGCGGCGATGAGGCGTGGGAGATGCTCAGGCCCCGCCTCGCCGCGCTGGCGCGCGGGTTCAGAAGCGCTCATCGCCTCGCGCCCGAGGCGCTCGGGCCGGCGCTCTCCGCGCTCGCGCGCTGCGCCGAGGCCGCGCCCCTCGCCGCGTACGGGCCCGTCTTCCCGCCGTCCGGCGACGAAGCGCGCCTGTGCGCGGCGGCCGGCATGAGCGCGGCCGTGGGGGCGTCGATTGGGTTTCGGGGCGCCGAACTGGAGGACGTCATACTCGCGGCGCTGCTCGCCGTGCTGCTGGACATCGACACGGCAGCGCCGGAGCGCCGCGAGGAGTGCGTCGCCGCGTGCGAAGCCGTGGCGCGCGGCCTGCGCCCGGCGGACGGGCCGGCGGGCGGCGCGATCGAGCGCGCGCTGGCGTGGACGCGCCCGGCGCGCACGTTCGCGCGGCTCATCGCCGAGGAGCGGCGCGAGATGCCGGAGGCGATCGACGCGCTCGTCACGCGCGAGCAGGGCGAGGAGCTGCGCGCCTTCCTGGCGGTGCTCGGCACGCACCCGCGCGGCGCGTGGCTGCGGCTCACCGACGGGACGATCGCGCAGGCGGTCGCGCCCCTGGAGGACGGGCTCATGGCGGTGCGGCTCTTCGCGGAGGGGGCATCGGGCCTCGCGCCGGCGCCGCCGGCGCCGCTGCGGGCCGGCAGGAACGAGCGATGCGATGTCGCGGGCTTCGTGCGCGCGCCCGCCGTGTGCGGGCGCGCATAGGAACACAAGGGCAAACGGGAAAACGAACACGGACAGGGCGGACGAAGGAAGCGAAGGAGAACGAAGGATGACGCAGGCGACGAAGACGGTGATGCGGGTCGGGATCGATCTGGGCACGAACACGACCGTGTTCCAGGCCAATCGGAACGGCGAGCGCGTGCGCTGCGAGCAGGATGTGGTTCCCACGATCGTGGGATACCCCAAGGCCGGCATCCTGCCGGGCATCCTGCCGCACGACGCGGACAGGCTGTTCGGCGATGAGGCGGTGAACTACCGCCTGCATCTGAACCTCAAGTGGCCGCTGCGCGAGGGCACGGTCGACGACACGAGCTGCTGCCGGGATTTCCTCTGGCACATCCGGTCGCGCATGGACCCCGAGGGGGAGTGCGAGATCTGGGCGGTGTGCGGCGCGCCCGCGAACGCGGTGGCCGAGAAGATCAAGCTCATGCGCGCGTGCGTCGTCGGCCTGTTCGACCGCGTGCTGGTCATCCCCGAGCCGTTCCTGGCCGCCATGGGCCTGCGCGAGGAGGCCAGGCTCTCGGATTCGGGCTACATCGACCCCACGCGGCACTCGCTCATCGTCGACATCGGCGCCGGCACGACGGACATGTGCCTCGTGCAGGGGTACTACCCGACGCCGGACGACCAGGTCTGCTACCCTGTCGCGGGCGACGCCGTCGACAAGATGCTGGCCGACCGCATCCGGCGGCGGTGGCCGGATCTGACGCTCTCGCGCGTTACCGTGACGCAGCTCAAGGAGCGGTACTCGTGCACGGGCTCGGCGTGCCGCGAGGCGAAGGTGCGGCTCTTTGCGGACGGCAAGCCGCGCGTCATCGACATCGCCGACATGGTGCGCGAGTCGTGCGAGATCCTCGTGCCCGTGATCGCCGACGGCATCAAGACGCTGCTCAAGCGCTGCGATTCGGACTCGGTCGTGTCGATCCTGCAGAACGTGATCCTGTGCGGGGGCGGGTCCGCCATCCAGGGGCTCAGCGAGATGGTGCAGCAGACCCTGCGGAACGAGGGCTACGAGGACGCGACCTGCCGCACGCCGCCCGACTACCGCCGGCTCGTCGCCTTCGGCGCCGTGAAGATCGCCGAGAACGTCCGCGACGACCAGTGGCAGATACCCATGTAGGCGCGGGGCCGCGGGCTCGCTGCGGGACCCGCATCGCGGGGAGCGGTACGGGAGGCGCGCACGCGCCTTCCGTACCGCGTTTTTTTCACGCGCGGGCGCGGGAAGGCGGGTTTCAGATCTTCCGGCCGCGGGCGCGGCGGCGCCTGATCACCTTGCGGCCCCCGGCGGTCTTCTTGCGGTAGCGGAACCCCCTGCGGGCGGCCTTGCGGCTTGACCTGCGGATGCGAAGCTTCATACGGCCTCCTTGCGGAACGTGAGATCGAGTCTCCGAGGGCGATCGGAGAGAACCGATTGTAGCGGCCGCGCGAGGGCATCGCCAGGGGCGGGTCGATGCGAACGAGCGCCGCGAAGGCACGAAGGGTCTCGGGTGCATTCCGAACGCGCGGTCGTTCACCGCTGATGCGAGGTGTCTTCGCGGCACCGTCCTTCCTCACACGGTAGCCGTTCACAGGGCATCCCGAACACGCGAATCTCCGCCTTCAGTACATAACATTCCGGCGTCCTTCGTGGTGCTCTTTCTGAT
>DHGK01000107.1 GCA_002402755.1 Planctomycetes bacterium UBA4800 | reverse complement strand
GCCGAGAGCGGTGCGGCCGAGACCGGCAGCGTTGAGAGCCCGGCCGACGCGCCGAAGGACTAGGGCGGCGCCGCCGCGAACGGCGGCGCGGGAAGCGAGAGGGGAGGGAGTATGAATCTGAACAAGGTCTTGGTTGCGGGAAGACTGACGCGCGACGTGCAGTTGAAGCGCACGCCGTCCGGCGCCGCGGTCGCGGACATCGGCGTGGCGGTGAACCGTACGTTCACGGATGCGTCGGGCCAGAAGCGCGAGGAGACGTGCTTCGTCGATGTGGTGCTCTGGAGGAAGCAGGCGGAGCTGTGCCACAAGTACCTTCGCAAGGGCAGCCCGATCTTCATCGAGGGCCGCCTGACCCTCGACTCCTGGGAGGACAGGGAAGGGCAGCGGCGAAGCAAGCTCAGGGTGGTTGCGGACAACTTTCAGTTCGTCGGCGGCGATCGCGCGGGACGCGAGGAATTCGCGCAGGCGCCGGCGGCGGCCGCGGAGGCCGCCCCGGAGGCCGTGCCCGACGACGTGCCGCCCGAACCGGCGGGCGATATCCCGTTCTGAACGGAGCGGGGGCGCCCCCGCGGGCAACGGTGCCTCCTGCGGCAGCGGAGGCGGGACATGGGCCGCGCGTTCCCGGACGGCGGGAGCGGCGGCGGACGGCGTGACGGTGTTTTGAGGAGTCGAGACGTATGGGCAAGAAGAAGTACGGGCACCTGGGCGACCGGACCCGGTGCCGGCTGTGCCGCGAGCGGATCAGGGAGGTCGACTACAAGAACGTGGACCTCCTGGAGAAATGCGCCGCGCGCAACGGGAAGATCGCGTCCCGCAAGCGCACGGGAACGTGCGCGCGGCATCAGCGGCAGATCAAGGAAGCCGTGAAGCGCGCGCGGTTCGTCGGGTTCATGCCCTACATCAGCACGTAGCACGGAGTGAAGGAGACTTTCCATGCGTCTCATACTGTTGCGTAACATCGCGGGCCTCGGGACGGTCGGCAACGTCGTCGATGTGCGGGACGGGTACGGCCGGAACTGGCTCCTGCCCCAGGGGCTCGCCGTCGAGGCCACGCCCGAGAACATGACCCAGGTCGAGCACCGCAAGCGCAAGCTGCTGGCGCAGGAGGCCGAGAACTTCCAGAAGCTCCAGGCGGTCGCCGCCGAGGCGGCCAAGCAGTCGGTGACGATCATGGCGCGCGCGACCGACGACGACCATCTCTTCGGGTCGGTGGGCGCGCGCGAGATCGTGGCCGCCTTCGCCGCCGAGAACATCGAGCTGGACCCGCGCATGATCCTCCTGGATGAGCCCATCAAGGAGATCGGCTGCTACACGATCAGGATCCGGATGCACCCGGAGATCGAGGTGGCGAGCAAGGTGTGGGTCGTCCGCGCCGACGATGGCGAGCGTTCGGCGGAGATCCCGGCCGAGGCGGCCGTCGAGTCGCCGGACGAGCCGCCGGACGAGGACCGGGACGAGTAGAGGGAGCGCAGCGTGGCCGGGGAGGGGGACCAGCGGCAGGGCGGGGACGGCGGGAAGCTGCCGCCCCACAATCTCGAGGCGGAGCGATGCACGCTCGGCGCCCTGCTGCTCGATGTCTATTCCGCCAGTCCCGTCTTCCAGATGCTCGCCGAGCAGGATTTCTACCTCCGGGCGCACCAGCACATCTACCGGGCGCTCGCCGGCCTCTACGACCGCCTGGCGAGCGCGGACATCGTGCTCGTGGGCGAGGCCCTCGCGCGCGAGAAGCTGCTCGCGGAGGCCGGCGGCGAGGAGTACCTCGTCCGCCTCGCCGAAGAGGTGCCCAGCGCGGCCAACGCGGTGTACTACGCGCAGCTCGTGCGCGATGCCTCGATACGGCGCCACCTGGTGTACAAGTGCACGTCCATCATCAGCGAAGCCTACGAAGGCCGCGGCGAGGCGCGCGAGCAGCTCGACCGCGCGGAGCAGGGGATCTTCGCCATCGCCGGCGATCACATGGCCGGCGAGTTCGTGCCGATACCGGACCTCATCGACCCCGTGTTCGACATGATCGACAAGGATCATCGCGGGGCGGGCGGCATCATGACCGGCTTCACGAAGCTCGACGAGCTCACCAACGGCCTGCACCCGGCCGAGCTGGTCATCGTCGCCGGGCGCCCGAGCATGGGCAAGACGACGCTCGCCCTGAACATCCTGCGCCACGTGGCGCTGAAGCTCGGGAAGCCGTGCGGGATCTTCTCGCTGGAAGTCTCGCGCGCGCAGGTCGTGCAGAACCTGCTGTGCTCGGAGGCCTACGTCGACACCCAGAAGGTGCGGCGCAGCATGCTGTCCTCGCGCGAGTGGCACGACCTGATCGAGACCGCGGATCGGCTCCGCGCGGCGCCGATCTACATCGACGACTCCTCGACGCTGACGACGCTCGATGTGAAGGCGAAGGCGCGCCGGCTCCGCGCGCGGTACGGCTGCGAACTGCTCGTCATCGACTACCTCCAGCTCATGCAGGCGGCCGGCGCCGACAGCCGCCAGGAGGAGATCAGCCAGATCTCGCGCGGCCTGAAGGCCGCGGCCCGGGAGCTGAACATCCCCGTGATCGCGGTCTCCCAGCTCAGCCGCGCGGTCGAGAGCCGGGAGGGACACAAGCCGAGGCTGTCGGATCTGCGCGAATCGGGCGCCATCGAGCAGGACGCGGATGTGGTGGTGCTCCTGTACCGCGAGGAGTACTACGTGCACGACAAGGAAGAAGTGAAGAACAAGGCCGAGGTGATCGTCGCCAAGCAGCGGAACGGGCCCACGGGGACGGTGCACCTGGCGTTCTTCGGCAACACGTTGCGGTTCGAGGACCTGTCGGCGGCGACCGAGCCGGCGTTCTAGCGGCTCGTCGCGAAAGGAGAGAGGCGATGCGGAAGCGACGCACGTTCCTGGGGAGCATGGCGCTTGCGGCCCTGGCGGCCGGAGCCCTGCCGGCGGCGGACACGAAGATCGCGGTGCTGGACATCCAGCGGACGATGCTCGCCTACGAGCGCCGCGGCGCCGCGCGCGCCGAGCTGGATCGCAAGAAGCAGGAGATGTCGGCCAGGATCGCCGACCTCGACGCGAGGCTCAAGAGCAGCCAGAGCGACCTGGAAACGCTCAAGCCCGGGACCGAGAACTACCGGCAGTTCCAGCTCAAGCTCATCGAGCTGGAGGCCTCGGTGGAGACGCAGCGGCGGCGCTTCGAGCTCGAGTTCGAGCTCTTGCAGCGCAACAGCATGCAGATCCTGCTGGAGGATGTGTCCAGGGAGATCGAGGCGTACGCCAAGGAGAACGGCATAGATCTGGTGCTCACGAAGTACTTCGGGGACGCGCGCATCGGCGGCCCGCATCCCATGGTGCTGTTCGCGGCCCAGGGGTTCGACATCACCGAGCCGGTGATTGCCCGCCTGAACGCGAAGGCCGCCGCGGACGCTCCCCGCCCCGTGGGTCCCGTCAGGGACGCGCCGAAGCGGCCATGAGCAGCGGCGGAGGGACCGGCCAGAGCATGAACGGCAGGAGCATCGCACGCGAGGCCTCGTGCACGGGCGTCGGCCTCCATACGGGGGACCGGGTCCGCGTGACGCTGCGGCCGCGCGGGGAGCAGGGCATCGTCTTCGTCCGGGAGGATCTCCCGGGGCATCCGCGGGTGCGCGCATGCGCATCCAACGTGGTGCTCGAGCGGCGCCGCACCGCGCTCCGCGATGGCGACGGCGAGGTCCACACGGCGGAGCACCTCCTGGCGGCGCTGTATGCATCGGGGGTCGATGCGGCCGAGGTCGGCCTGTCGGGGCCTGAAGTCCCGGGCCTGGACGGCAGCGCCGCGGAATGGCTGGCGCTGGTGCGCGATGCCGGCGCCGCGCCGCGTCCCTGGGAGCGGGCCCGCATCGTGCTCCGCGAGGCGGTCGCGGAAAGCGCGGGCACCGGGGCGATCGCCGCGGTGCCGTGCCGCGGAGCCCTGGTCATCAACTACGTGCTGGATCACGATACTCCCGTGATCCCGGTCCAGACGCTCCAGTACCGGCTGGAGCCGGCGTCGTTCGCCGCCGACATCGCCCCGGCCCGGACCTTCGTGCTCGCCGAGGAGGTCGATGCCCTGCGCACGGCCGGCCTCGGAAAAGGCGCGACCGTGCGCAACACGCTGGTCGTGGCGGCGGATGGCGTCCGGGACAACGAGCTGCGGTTCGCGGACGAGTTCGTGCGCCACAAGGTGCTCGACCTCCTGGGGGATCTGTCGCTCCTGGAGGCCGAGCTGTGGGCGCGCGTCGCGGCCGTGCGCTCCGGGCACGTGCTCAACGCGGCGCTCGTGCGGCGGATACGGGCGGCGGCCGGCGCCGCGGAGGCCGGACGATGAGCGCCGCGGAGATTCGCTGCGGCGTGGTGGGCACGGGGCACCTCGGCCGCCTGCACGCCCGCATCCTGAGCGAGCTTCCGGGCGCCAGGCTGGCGGGAGTCGTCGATGCCGTGCCGGAGCGCGCCGAGGCTGCGGCCCGCGAGTACCGCTGCGCCGCCTGCCCGACGATCGAGGCGCTGCTCGCGCAGGACATCCGGTTCGCGGTCGTGGCGACGCCCACCGAGCGCCACTACGAGGTCGGGCGCGCCCTGCTCGCGGCGGGCGTGGCGACGCTGATCGAGAAGCCCTTCACGCGCACCATCGAGGAGGCCGACGGGCTCATCGAGGCCGCGCGCGCATCCGCGGGCGGATTCGTCGGCGTCGGGCACGTGGAACGCTTCAATCCGGTCGTCCAGGCGGCGCGGCGGCACGTCCGGGATCCGCTCTTCATCGAGTGCGACAGGGTGCACCCCTTCTCGTTCCGGTCCATGGACGTGGGCGTCGTCCTGGACCTCATGATCCACGACCTGGATCTCGTCCACTGGCTGGCCGGCGGCCGCATGGTCGACCTGGAGGCCGTCGGGGCGAGCGTGCTTTCGGGCTTCGAGGACATGGCGTTCGCCCGCCTGAGATTCTCCAACGGATGCACGGCGCTCCTGCGGGCCAGCCGCGTCTCGCTGCGCAAGGTCCGGAAACTCAGGATCTTCTGCGAGAATCTCTACGTGTCCCTCGATTACCTCGCGCGGACCGGCATGAAGATCAGGGTCAAGGAGGGCGCCCCGGCGCGTCTTGCGGCGCTGGCGGCGGAGGGCCCGCCGTCCCTGCCGTTCGCCGATTTCCTGGACATCGAGGATCTGGCGGTCGAGGAGGCCGAGCCGCTGCGGGCCGAACTCGAGGCGTTCGTGGGCGCCGTCAGGGACGGCGCCCCGCCGCCCGTGGGGGGCGAGGTGGGCCGCGAAGCCCTGGCGTGCGCGCTGCGGATCGGCGAGGCGATTCAGCGGCACCAGGCCTCCGTCCGAGAGATGAGGAGCGGCTTGACATCGCAGCCGTTCGAATGATACAGTTGCACTTCTTGCGCTCCCCGCGCACGGCGGCGCCGCCCCGTGGCGCAGGGACGGAAAGACCCGCGGATGCGTCGTCCGCGGGGGTCGACACGGCGGCACGGAACGTTTGTCAGGCGCCGGCGTCCGGCGCCGACGGAAGGCGGTCGCACCTTCCGCACGCCCCCTTCGAATGCAAAGGAGGACGATTGTGACCGGCATCAACATCCAGGATCTCGTCGCGTCGGGCGTTCACTTCGGCCATCGCGTGAGCCGCTGGAATCCGAAGATGAAGCCCTTCATCTACGGCACCAAGAACCTCATCCATATCGTGGACCTGCGCCAGACGGTCCGAGGGCTGGTGCGCGCGTCCGGCTTTCTGAGCCGGCTGGCGGCCGCCGGCAAGGACGTCGTGTTCGTGAGCACCAAGCGCCAGGCGCAGGCGATCATCAAGGGCGAGGCCGAGCGCTGCGGCATGCACTGGGTGACCGAGCGCTGGCTGGGCGGCACGCTGACCAACCACGCGACGATCCGCACGCGCCTGAAGCGCCTGGAGTTTCTCGAGCATCTCGAGACGACCGGGGAGATCGACGGCTACTCCAAGAAGATGATCTCGTCCTTCCGGCGCGAGCGCCGCAAGATCCTGAGGAACTTGGAGGGCATCCGCAACATGCGCACCCTTCCGGGCGCGCTCATCATCGTCGATGTGAAGCGCGAGGCGATCGCGGTGCGCGAGGCCAACAAGCTCGGCGTCGTCGTGATCGGCCTGGTCGACACGGACTGCGACCCGGACGGCGTCGACATCGTGATCCCCGGCAACGACGATGCGTTCCGCGCGATCGAGGTCATGCTCAAACCCCTCGCCGAGGCGATCATCGCGGGCCGCGACAAGTCGGTCGCCGGCCCCGCCGCGCACCCCGTCCAGCACGCGGAGCCTGCCGCCGGCGCGGCGGCGGCCGAAGGGCGGGAGCAGGAGTGAGGACCTGCCTCCTGAAGCTCAGCGGCGAGGCGCTCGGCGGCGGCGGGGGGACGGGCCTCGATGGCGGCGTGCTCGGGCGGATCGCCGATGAGATCGCGTCGGCGGCGGAGCCCGGCCTCGGGATCGGGATTGTCGCGGGCGCCGGGAACTTCGTGCGCGGCGCCGCGCTGGAGGCCGTGGGAATTCCCCGGCAGCGCGGCGATTTCATGGGCATGATCGCCACGGTTCTCAACGGCATGGCGCTCGGGGCCGCGCTCGAGGCCCGCNNGCGGGCGTCGATGCGCGCGTGCAGACCGCGGTCCATATCGCGCACGTCGGCGACGATTTCGAGCGCGACGCCGCGGTGCGCGAACTCGAGGCCGGCAAGGTGGTCATTTTCGGCGGCGGCACCGGCAACCCGTTCTTCACGACCGACACGGCGGCCGCCTTGCGCGCGGCGCAGATGGGTGCGGGCGTGCTCCTGAAGGCGACGAAGGTCGACGGGGTCTTCAGCGCCGATCCGGTCCGGGATCCGGGCGCCGAGCGCTTCAGCCGCCTGAGCTACCGCGAGGTGCTCCGGCGGCGCTTGCAAGTCATGGACCTTACGGCTATAACGCTGTGTATGGAGCGGCGGATTCCGATCCGCGTGTTCAACATGCACGTGCCCGGGAATCTGGCCGCGGCGCTGCGCGGCGGAGACGTGGGAACGTTGGTCACTGAGTGAGGAGCGGCGTATGGACTACAAGAACGCGGTCAAGGAGTCGCGGGAACGGATGAAGAAGGGGATCGAACTCCTGCAGAGCCAGTACCACGGCATGCGCACGGGACGCGCGAACCCGGGGCTGGTCGAGGACGTGCGCGTGGACTACTACGGGTCGCTCACGCCGCTCAAGCAGATCGCCGCGATCAGCGCCCCCGAGGCGAACCTGCTCGTCGTGAAGCCGTTCGACCCCAGCAGCCTGGGCGCGATCGAGAAGGGGATCCAGAAGGCCGACCTCGGGATCCAGCCCTCCAACGACGGCAAGGTCGTGCGCCTCGTGATTCCGCCGCTCAGCGAGGACCGCCGCAAGCAGCTCGTGCACCACGCCAAGCAGCTCGCCGAGGAGGCGCGCGTGGCGATCAGGAACGTCAGGCGCGACGGCAACAAGAAGATCGAGCAGTTCGAGAAGGACTCCGAGATCTCCGAGGATGTCATGGAGTCGATGAAGAAGGAGATTCAGAACCTGACGGATGAGCACACCAGGAAGGTCGACGAGATGTTCGAGAAGAAGTCGACCGAGCTGATGCAATTCTGAGCCGAATGCGTTATCGTGGGGGCATAGCTCAGCTGGTAGAGCAGCGCCCTTTTAAGGCGAAGGTCGGAGGTTCGAATCCTCCTGCCCTCATTTTCCGCCGCGCGGCGGGCCCCGGGCGGGCCGCGCGGCGGGCGCAACGCGATGCGCCCCGGCGGCGACCGAGACACTGAAGGCGGCCCCATCGTCTAGCCCGGTCAGGACACAAGGTTTTCATCCTTGTAGCAGGGGTTCAAATCCCCTTGGGGTCACCAGCGATACGGAAGGCGGGCCGCGCGGCGGCCCGCCTTCTTTCATGCCGCCGGCCCGGCGTCCCGGCGCACGCCGCCGGCGGCGAGCACCGTCTCCAGGAGCGCATCGGGGGAAATACCCTCGGCCCGCGCGTGGTAGGTCATGACGAGGCGATGGCGAAGCGCGGGGAGGAAGACCGCGGCGGCGTCATCGAGCTCCGCGCGGCCGCGCCCGCGGAGCGCGGCGCGCGCCTTGGCCGCGGCAAGCACCGATTGCGCCGCCCTCGGGCCGCCGCCCCACGCCACGGCGTCGCGGACGCGCTCGGAGGCATCGGGTTCCTGAGGACGGGTGGCGCGGACGAGCGCCGTCACGCGCGCGGCCAGCTCGTCGGGGACGGCGATGCTCCGGGCGCGGGCGATGGCGGCGCGGAGGTCCTCGGCGGCCGCGGGCGGCAGCTCGGGAACCGGCGCATCGGCGGTCGTGCGGTTCATGATGGCGTACTCCTCGTCGCGCGAGGGGTAGTCGATCATGATGCTGAAGAGGAACCGATCGAGCTGCGATACCGGCAGCGGATAGGTGCCTTCCTGCTCGATGGGATTCTGCGTGGCCAGCACGAAGAACGGCCGCGGCAGCGCAAGGCGCTTCCCGGTCTGCGTCACCTGGCGCTCTTCCATGGCCTCCATCAGCGCAGCCTGGGTCTTCGGAGGCGTGCGGTTGATTTCATCGGCGAGCACGACGTTCGCGAAGAGGGGCCCCGGCAGGAACCGGAACGTGCGCTGGCGCGAGACAGGGTCCTCGGCGACGATCGTGGCGCCGGTGATGTCCGACGGCATGAGATCGGGCGTGAACTGGATGCGGCGGAAGCCCAGGCCGAGGACCCGCGCCATGGTGCTCACGAGCAGCGTCTTCGCGAGGCCGGGCACGCCGACGATCAGGACGTGCCCCTCGGCGAGCAACGCGATCAGCATCTGCTCCACCACGGCGTCCTGGCCGACGATGACGCGCCCCACGGCCGCGCGGAGATGCGAGTAGAAGGCCGGCGTCGCGTCGCCCGCCGGGCGCTCCTGCGTGCGGTTCATCGCGTCCATTGCCGGCTCACTCTTCCTTCTTGGCCTTGTCCCAGGCGCGCTGCAGCGCGCCGAGGTCCGCGCCGGGGCCGAGCGCGCAGCCGGCCGCCACTTTCCCGAAGCGGCGCCTGAAGCGCGCGCACGCCGCCCGCAACGCCTCCTCCGGGTCGACATCCGTCCAGCGGCAGACGTTGACGATCGCGAACAGCAGATCGCCGACCTCGTGGGCCGTGGCGCCGGCGTCGCCCGCGGCGACGGCATCACGGAGCTCCTGCCATTCCTCGGTCACCTTGGCGAGCGGGCCGCCCCGATCGCGCCAGTCGAATCCGAGCTTCGACGCGGCCCTGCCCAGCTTCAACGCCAGCACGAGGGCGGGAAGGCCGGCCGGCACGGCGGGCAGACCGTCCGCGAGGGCCGTCTTGCCCTCGGCGCGCTTGATCCTGTCCCAGTTCTCCTTCACGTCCTCGCTCGTCGCGCAGTGCGCGCCGCCGAAGACGTGGGGGTGGCGCCGGACGAGCTTCTCCCTGACGCCGTCGGCCGCCTGCGCGAGCGAGAGCCGCTGCGCCTCGCGGCCGGCAAGGCCGAGAAGGAAGAGGACCATCAGGGTGTCTCCGAACTCCTCGACGATCGCGCCGCCGTCGCCGCGGCGGACCGCATCGAGCAGCTCCCATGCCTCCTCGACGACGTACGGCGCGAGCGTCTCGACCGTCTGCGCGCGGTCCCACGGGCACCCGCCGGGGCCGAGCAACTCGGCCACGGTCCGGCGCAACCTCGCAAGGGCTTCGTCATCGTCTGCCACGGGGTCTCCTCGATGCCGGCGGCGGCGGTGCGGCCCGTGTCCGGCGGCTCGACAAGCGTATCGTATCATGCGTTCGGGGAAAAGCTCCATGCCCGGTCGCGCCGTCCGCACGTGTCGTCCGGAAACGGACGATGCCGCGCTCCCCGCCGGCAGGCGCCGCATGTGCGGCGCCGCGCATCGCGCCTTGCGCGCCGTTCCGCCGCGCCGCCGGCCACTGCCTGGGCGCCGGCACGTTTCTTGCTTCTGTTCCGTGCCGCCCGATGCGGCCGCCGTCACGGCGGCACGAACGTTCCCGGGAGGTTCGAGCCGGGGAACGGAGGCGGCGCCCTTTCGAGAAATGAGGCCCGGCGGATCCCCGCGGCGCCGCGCGCCATGGCCTGCGGCGGGGGTGCGGCGGCGCCGGCGATCGCGGACAGCGAACGGCGCGCCGGAGCGCGCGAAAGGAGGTGAGCGCCGGGAAGATGCGCCCGGACTCGTCGGCTCGCCGGGCACGGCCGCAGCGCCGCGCGCGGGCCATGCGTGCACGGCGAGGACAAGCGGTGGGCCGGACCCGCCCGCGTCGGGTACTCGGCGCGGGATTCGTGTGTCGGACGGATGTTCGGGCGAGGCGAAAGAGGCCCGCGTCCACCGCTTCTCCATCTCCGCCCGGCGCGACGGCCTAGTTGCCGCGCTCGATGACCGCGACGACCTCGGCGATGCCGTTCGGATTCCACTGGACGCGCCTGAGCTTGCCCTTGTCGGGCTTGTCGTCGCAGAAGATCAGGATGACGCTCTGCTGGTTCACGGACGTGACGCCGACGAGCTCGCCCCACGCGCGCGGAATCGAGCCCATGGGGATTTCCTTGAAGGCGACGGTCGGGATCCTCGGCTGCGCGGCGTACGTGATCGAGTACGCGCCCGCGCACACCGCCGCCCCGCAGACGACGAGCGCAAGACTCCGCATGAGCTTCCGCATGTTCCCTCCTTGTGCGACCGAGCGCACCGCGATGCCGCGCACGCGCAACCACTCCTCCCCGCGCGGGCCGCGCGGCTGCGGCACGGCGCTACAGCAGGTCGAAGAGCTGGAGATTGATCCATGCCAGACGGCCGTAGACCTGCAGATGATTGTAGCTCTGCTTCCCCTTCCAGATCCAGTTCCACGACTCGGTGTCGAGATACGAGTCCTTGATGCGCTCGCCTTCCAGATCGGCGACGAGCTGATCGAACTTCTCGCGCACGTCGCCCGAGACCTCGCGGGTGCCCTGCGCGCCCAGGAGCGGCACGAGCGCGCGGCAGAGCTCCAGACAGCGGCCGAGGTAGGCGATGACGCGTTCCTCCGAGAGTACAGGCATGCGCGACCTCCTGTAGACACGGAGCGCATTGTACGGAGGGGCCTGCCCACGGTCAAGCGCAGAAGGGGTTTGAGGC
The DNA here is from genome assembly GCA_002402755.1 of Planctomycetes bacterium UBA4800. Classification (GTDB taxonomy): domain Bacteria; phylum Planctomycetota; class UBA8108; order UBA8890; family UBA8898; genus UBA8898. The sequence goes on along the minus strand of DHGK01000107.1, from coordinate 21,371 downwards.
GCGGCGCGATCGGCGTGCGCCGCCTCTCTGGCGCCCGCGGCGCGCGCGCGCTACACTGGGGCGCACGCGCGGGGCCGCGGGAGACCGCCCGCGCCGCGCGGGCAGGGGAGGTGCGGCATGATCAAGGTGCTCGTCAGCGGCGCCGCCGGACGCATGGGCCGCGAGGTCGTCACGGCGGTGTCGGCGCAGCGCGACATGGTCGTCGCGGCGCAGATCGACATCGGGGACGATCTGCGGGCGGCGCTCGCGGCCGCGGCGCCCGATGTCGCCATCGATTTCACGACGCCCGCGAGCGCGTACGCCAACGCGCGCGCGATCATCGAAGCCGGCGTCCGGCCGGTCATCGGCACGACGGGCCTGACCCCGGACGAGGTCGGCGCGCTGGTCGCGCTGGCCGGGTCCGCGCGCCTCGGGGGCGTGATCGCGCCGAACTTCGCGATCGGCGCCGTGCTCCTCATGCACTACGCGGCGCACGCCGCGCGGTTTCTTCCCCGGGCCGAGATCATCGAGCTGCACCACGACGCGAAGATCGATGCGCCTTCGGGCACGGCGCGGATGACGGCCGAGCGCATGGCCGCCGCGCGCGGCCTCGCGCCGGCCGCGCCGCACGACGCCCGCGGCGGATTCCGCGGCGGCGCCGTGGGCGGCATCCCCATCCATTCGGTGCGCCTGGAGGGGTTCGTGGCGCATCAGGAAGTGATCTTCGGCGCCCAGGGCCAGGCGCTCACGCTGCGGCACGACAGCTTCAACCGGGAGAGCTTCATGCCGGGCGTCGTGCTCGCGGTCCGAGAGTCGATGCGGCTCGACCGCGTCGTCGTCGGCCTGGAGAAGATCCTCGGGCTGTAGGGCGGGGCGTCAGTCGGAGCGTTCGCACGCCGTGAGCGGATCGAGCGTGGGGTCGATGCCGGCCTGCGGGAACGGCGGCCGAGGGGGCTCGCCTCCGCGAAACGCGTACGACAGGAGCGCGAGCGCATCCGCCAGGTCGACGCCGCCGTCGTCGTTGACATCGGCCGCATCGGGACAGCCCGCGATCGATCGCGACGGCTTCCTGAAGAGGAACGAGAGCAGCGCGACGGGATCGGACGCATCGAGCGCGCCATCGCCGTTGACATCGCCGCGCAGGAAGCGTCTGGGATTGTCCTGGACGAGGATCGCGCCGCCCTCGGCGACCTTCACGGGGATCGTCACCGGGTTGGCCCACGGATCGGAGACCGTCCCCTCGGCGCGCGTGCGCGGCCCGAGATCGATGCGGGCGCCGGGCGCCGCGTCCGCCGATACCCAGAACGCGACCAGGGCGATGGGCCTGCAGGCCGCGGCGGTTTGCGTGAAATTGACGCCGAACGTCATGTCCAGCGCGAGGACGCCGCCCGCGATCGTCGCGTGCAGGCTCGTCACGCCGCCCTGGACTTCCGGTGCGATCTCGCACGCGAGCACCCCGAGCATGTCCTCGTCGTAGTCGACGCCGACCGCCAGGGACGCGAGCGCCGACACGTTCGTCAACATGATCGGCATCACGGCGACGGAGCCGCGAGGCGCGGAGGAGGAGCCGAAATGGACCGCGTCGAATCCCCAGAGGTCGATGCCGCCGTCCTGGAGATTCTTGACGGGCACGAGCGGATCGGAGCCTTCCAGCGAGATCCATGTCTCCTCGCCGGGGATCAGCGTGACGGGAAACATGAGCGACGTCTTGTCGATGTCCTCGGCGTACGAGAGCTCGGGAATGAAGGTCAAGGCCACGCACGCGCCGTCGGCGATCGCGGCGGGCTGCGCGAAGAAGACCTCGATGCGGACAATGCTGTAGTCCGCGGCGCGGGCGTAGTCCACGACGTACAGGTCGCTCCGGGCGTCGAGGAGCACGCGCGCATCGCGGAACGTGAGGTGGGCGGTGCGAAAACCGAACGAGAAACCGAATCCGCGGATCTGCGCGCCCTCGGGCAGGTTGCGCATCGAGAATTGCAGGGGAACCTCGGCCTGTCCCCACGCGGCCGGAACGCGATCGAACCCGAAAACCACATCCTCGATCTCGCCGGCGCCGAGAGAGGCGGGCGAAACAGAGAATGCGATACCGAGCGCCGCCAGCCACACAAGCGATGTGCGCAGCACCTTACTTGCTCCCATTACAGATGTCGATTGTACGAGGCGCCGGAGGGGGCGTCAAGGAGAATCGGAGGCTGGAGGGTATGTTCTTGAGTATGGCGGTGCCGCCCTCGCTCTCATCCCTGGGACGTCTTGCGGATACCGGGGCAACGCACTGCTGCTCCTTGACGCTGCGGTGGGGCGGGGGTACCTTGGTTGGACCGCGGCGGCCGGCGCGGCGGCGATGTGCGCCCCGGCCGTGCGGCCCTTCTTCGAGGACATGGCATGCCAGGCGACGTTGCCGAGTTGGTCGAGCAGTACGGCGCGCGCATCGCGCCGGCCCTTGAGGCCGAGTTTCCCGCCGGCGGGCACCGGTTTCTCTCCGACGGCGCGCGCTATCAGCTCCGGTCGGGGGGCAAACGGCTGCGGCCGGCGCTCTGCCTTCTCGCCTGCGAGGGGCTCGGCGGAAACCCGGATGACGCCCTGCCCTTCGCCTGCGCCTCCGAGATCCTTCACAACCTGTTCCTGCTCCACGATGACATCGAGGACGGCGACCGGCTCCGGCGGAACCGCGAGACCCTGTGGGTGCGGTACGGCATTCCCAACGCGATCAACATCGGCGACTTCATGGCCGCCAAGGCCTATCTGATCCTCCTGCAGAGCCCCGTGTCCCCGGCCGTGCTCGCGGAGATCGTGCGGGTGTTCAGCGAGACGTACCTGACGACGACGCTGGGGCAGGCGCTCGACATCAACCTCCGGGCGGCGCCGGACCTGACCGTAACGCGGTACTTCGAAATCGTGTCGCTGAAGACCGCGCGGTACCTGGCCTACAACATGGTCGGCGGCGCGCTCGTCGCCGGCGCGGCAACCGACGTCATCGCGCGGCTCTGGGAACTGGGCGAAGCCCTCGGCCCGGCGTTTCAGATTCAGGACGATCTCCTCGACATGACCGCCGGCAAGGGGCGGGGCGGGGAGATCGGCTGCGACATCCGCGAAGGCAAGCCCACGCTGTTCCTGGCGCACGTGCTCGGCTCGGACGCGGGCGAGGAGGAGCGGGCGCGGCTGTGCGCCGTCCTCGCGACGCCGCGGGAGGAGACGACCGCCGAGGATGTGGCCTGGACGATCGCTCTGTACGAGCGCACGGGGGCCATCGAGTTCGCGCGGCGGACCGCCGAGACGCTCGCCGCGAAGGCCGATGCGTTGATCGAAGACCTGCCGCTTTCGAACAAGCGCGTATTCAGCGAGATCGCCCGCTATGTCATCACACGCAGGACGTGACGGCGTGAAAGTCGCCGTGCTCTCCGGGGGCCTGGGACCCGAACGGGATGTGTCGCTGGCGAGCGGCGCCGCGGTCGCCCGCGCGCTCCGCGAGGCCGGCTTCGAGCCGGTGCCGGTCGAGATCACCGCCGGCGGCGATTTCCGCATCGGGGGGCGGGCGGCGAATCCGGCGGCCGGCATGGCTCGGCTGCGGCGAAGCGGCGTGAGCGCGGTGTTCGTCGCGCTCCACGGACCGTACGGCGAGGACGGCGTCATCCAGGGCTTTCTCAGGGTCCTCCGGGTGCCGTTCACCGGGCCGGATGTGGAGTGCGCCGCGATCGCGATGCACAAGCACGCCACGCGGCTGCTCCTGGCCGATGCCGGCGTTCCGATCGCGCCCGGAATGCTGCTGCGACGGGGCGATGCGCTGGACGCCGCCGGCATGGCGCCGCCGCTCGTGGCAAAGCCGTGCCGTCTCGGGTCGAGCGTCGGCGTGCGCATCGTGACCCGCGCCGATGCGCTGGCGGCCGCCGTGCGCGCCGTGTGGGCCATGGGCCAGGACTGCATCCTGGAGCGCTACATCGAGGGAAGCGAGTTCTCCTGCCCGGTCAGAGACACCCCGCGCGGCCCCGAGGCGCTGCCCGTCGTCGAGATCCGCCCGTGCGCGGGGCGGGAGTTCTTCGACTACGAGGCCAAGTACTCGCCCGGCCAGTCCGAGGAAATCGTGCGCACCGGCGGCGAGCCGTGGCTCGCGGAGATGCAGGCGCTTGCCGTGCGATGCCACGCCGTGCTGGGGTGCCGCGGATTCTCCCGGACCGACTTCATTCGAGGCCCCGCCGGGCCCATCGTCCTGGAGGTCAATGCGATACCCGGCCTGACGGAAAACTCGCTCTTGCCGAAAGCCGCGCGCGCGGCCGGCTTGACGCTGGGAATGCTGGCGCGCGACTGGGTCGCGCAGGCCGTGGCGGAAGGCTGCGGCTCGGCCGGAACGGAAGCGCGGCGGCCGTGCGGGGCCCTTGCGTGACGGGGACGCAACCGCGATGGTGAGGAACGCCATGACATGCAGAGCCGTGAGCGCGTTCGCCGCCCTGTGGCTGTGGGGCTGCGCGGGTTCGGACGAGCGCGTCGAGTTCATCGGCAACGAGCAGATCGAGGCGCGGCTCGAAGCCGTGAAGGCCGTCATCGAGCGCGTCCGCGCGGAGGAGCTGCGGGGCGCCGAGACGCCGTCGCCGCAGCTCGCGGCGGATCTTCAGGATCTCGCGCGCAAGGCCGACGCCGAGCAGGGCGAGCAGGAGCCGCAGATCAGGGCCGCATGTCTCGGCGCCCTCGGTGCGAGCGCCCACTGGAGCGACCGGGAGATCTTCAGGAAGGCCCTCGCCGACCCTGCCCGCCGCTGCCGGTGGGAAGCGGTGCACGCGCTCAGGCTCAAGAAGGATCCGCGCGTCGTGCCCGATGTGATCGAGCTTCTCACGAGGAGCGAGGAGATCGAGATCCGCCTGGAGGCGATCAACTTGCTCTCCGAGCTGCACGCCCGGGAGGCCGTTCCCGTGCTCGTTGCCATCGTGGTCGATCTCCTGGAGCGCAACCGCGCCGGGCAGGCGGCCTGCACGGCGCTCAAGCGCCTCACCGGACAGACCTTCTCCGCCGAGGATTACCTGGGCTGGCGGAACTGGTACAGAGCCTATGCCGAGGGCGCCGGCGCGACCTCGCAGCCCAGCGAGTCCGGGGAGGGGTCCGTTCCCGAGGAAGGAAACGGCTCCGGCGGCGCCGCGCCTCCGGCGAACAGGTAGGCCAGGAGCGCGATCGCATCGGCGATCGACATCGTGCCGTCATCGTCGACATCGGCGGCATCGGGGCACGCGAGCGGCGCGCCGAACGCGGCGGCCAGGATCTTGACGGCGTCGTCAATGCGCACGCTGCCCGAGCCCGTGGCGTCGCCGCGCACGAACGACGGCTCGGGCGTGACCGCGAGGATCGACAGGTCGTCGATGTGCCATCCGCCGCGCGCCGGGCTTTCCGCGGCCGCCTTGAGCGCGAACTCCAGCTCGAAGGCGTCATCCTCGGGCAGGAAGTCGGTCAGATCGATGCACGTCCGGGCCCAGGCATGGTCGTTGAGGGCGGCGCCGCCCGATGTCCACACCGTCCGGCCCCGGATGGCGATCCAGGCCTCGTCGCCCTCGGCCACGGAGAGCCAGCGCGCGAACTCCAGAACGGTTCGCCCGGCCGGCGGCCGCGCGATGGCCGGCGACCTGAGGTACGACCAACCTCCGGGGCGGTAATCGCCGTCCCGTCCGGGGCCGCCCAGATCGATACCCGCGCACGCGGGCGGAGATGATGCCCGGGGGGGATCCCATTGCCCGCGGGGCGATGCGATGGGGCCGATCATCCATTCGTCCAGACCAGTCAGGGCGGCATGGCGCCAGTCGCCGGCGCCCGCGTCGAAGCTCTCTTCGATGATGCGCGCCGTGCGGCCGACAAGCAGGTGAAACGCGTCCCCGGCCGCCGCCGCATAGGGGGCTGCGATTCGAACGCCGTCGACGTCCTCGGCGAGTACGGCGTAGGATACGAGGCCGTATGCATCCAGGGGCGGGAAGCTGCCCGTGTACATGCCGCCGTACTGCTCGACGAGCGAGAACTCCCGCGCCCGGCCCCCGTTGATGCAGTAGCGCACGCGGGGCGGCGCAGCCAGGGGCGCCCCGTGGGCGCGCACGCGCAGCACCGGACGCGCGCCGAGCGGCGGGTCGGGCGGCGGCGTGTGGACGAGCATGACGCTCTGCCAGGGCGGCGGGAGCAAACCCGCCGCCCCGAAGCTCGCCGCAATCTGGCGGAGGTGCGGCGTGCCGTCGGAGAGATCCGCGTTGTCGTCGTCGAGGAAGAGAAGCGCCCAGCCGAGCTCCGGGCCGATGGCGCTGGGCCTGAGGCTCAGGCTGTCGAAGAAGAGCCGGCGGGCCAGGGCTCGGCCTGATTCGCCCTCGGCGTCCGCGAGCGCCTCGTTCAGGCGCCACCACGCCCCGGCGACGATGAGGCCGGTTGCATGGGGGTCCGCCGTGACGTCGTTGGGCCAGCGCAGCAGGCGCGCGCTCACGTCGCGGCCGCCGGCGCCGCCGCCCAGTCCGCAGGCGATGCGCGGGTCGTCGTTGAGCAGAACGGTGAAGGCATCCGCCAGGCCCTCATCGAGCGCCGTTTCGGGCGGGACGGGGGTCAGGCTCGACGTGAGCGCGTGCGAGAACTCGTGGTGAATCACGGTGCTGAAGGCCGCGGCGGCGCAAGGGTCGCGCGCCGCGCCGAACTCGAGCACCCCCGCGCCGTACAGGGCGTTGCAGGGCAGGTTGCGGACGTTGACGCGGGCGCTCAGCGGCCGCGTGAGCACGGGGCAGTCGGGAAGGTAGGCGGCCACGAAATCGCGCGCCGCGCCGATGTGCAGGAACACGTTGACCTGCGCGGTCTGCGCGGGCGCGGGCGGGTCGTTGAGCACGAGCACGGCGTCCCCGCAGGCGATGCGTCCCGAAAGCGGCGGGGCATCCTCGGCGGTCACCGTCAGGAACGGCCCCCGCAACCCTTCCACGGCGACGAATCCGGCCTCCGGGGGCGCGGCGCCCAGGCATCCCTCTCGGTCCGTCAGGGCGGGCCCGATACGGGCGCCGGCCGCATCCTGAAAGGAAGCCAGAAGCCCGGGCAGCGCGAAGAGGACCGGCGGGTTCTCGGGAGTATCCGGAAGCTCGCCCGGCGTGGCATGGGCCGCCACGCAGGCGGAATGCCGGCGCCACAGAGGGTACCGCGCGAAGGGCGCGCCGCCGTCCGGATCGGCGAAGACGAGCGCGGCATCGGCGGCCGCGCCGCCGGCCTGCGCCGAAAGCAGCGCGAGGCGCGGGCGCGGCGATGCCGCAAGGAGGACCGGCTCGCCGCCGCCGGACTCGGCCCGCGGGCCGCGCAGCGCGCGGCTTTCGCGGATGACGGCCGCGCACGGATCGGGATCGAGCCCGCGGAACGAGGCATACAGGAGCGTCCCGCCCCGCGGGCAGCGGCGCACGGCGACGATGCGCGCGGAGTCCCAGACCGGAATCCCGTCGATTCGCTGCGCCGTGATGCTGATGCGGCCGGCCGACGGGGTCGCATCCGCGGTGTCGTCCGTGAACGTTGCGGCGACCCGCGGGGGGAGGCCGCCCTCGGCCGCCAGCAGCGCGATCAGCTCCGCGGCATCGGGCTCGCGCTCGACCGCGGCCGAGAACACGCCTCGATGGACGAACGGCGAGGGGGGGGACGCCGGCGTTCTCGACACGGCGGCGGTCCCCGCCGACAGACGTTCCGGTTCGGGGAGGGCGCCGCCGAGGCTCCCGCGCGCCGCACAGAGCGCGAGCGCACCGGCGCACAGCGCGCGCCGCGCCGGCGCCGCCCCGAGGAGATGGTGGAATTCAACGCGTGTTATCGGCATGGAACGGGCACGAGGCGGCAGGCTCCTGCCGCGACCTCGATTTCATCTCGATTATACCTTCCGGGGGCGGCGGCGCCGGTTCCGCGCAACCGATAATTGACAAGCGCGCCCTGCCGTGCGATTCTGGAGCCTGCATGGCGACAACGCAGCACGACACGAGGGCGCCCGCGGCGCGCTATACTTGGTTGACGGCGGGCGTGCTTCTCCGCGCGGCGGGGGATTGCGCGCTCGGCGCGGTCCACTGGCTGAGGTTTCTCATCATGCGTGCGACGATCAGGCGCCGGGTGCGAACGGCTCTTGCGGGGTTCCGCCCGCGCGGAACGTTTCTGTGCCTCGCCGCCGCGGCGCTCCTCTGCGCCGCCTGCGGGACGGAACGGCATACCCGGCACCTGGCGTGGACCATCGAGGAGTTCGCGGGACCGTGCACGTCCTTCGATGCCGCCGTGGACACGGCGGGCGAGATCCTGGTGTCGCACGTGGGGATCGACGGCCCGCTGTCGGTGTTCGACGAGACGATCCTGTATTACCGGGATGCCCCCGCGGTGCTCGACACGACGGAGGAGATCATCAGGTCTTCGGATGCCGGGCTGATGTGGACGATCGATGAGATACTGCGGTCGTGAATCCGCGGCCGGCCCGGAACAGACGTTGCATGCGGCCGGCCCGCACCTATAATCATAGACACGCCGGCGGGCTTGCGTCCCGGCGGCGACGCCCACGGGGGGATACGTGGAAGAGCTCGAGAAAGTCAGCATACGACGGATCATCGGCCCGACGCCGCAAGGCGCCGCGGTGCTCGTCGGCAACGAGAAGAAGACGTTCGCGGTGTTCGTGGGGCCCTACGAGGCGGCGGCCATGGTGCGCGAGATCAACAAGGAGAAGCTGCCGCGGCCGCTCACGCACGAGCTCTTGCAGAACATCTTCATCGGCTTCGATGTGAAGGTCAAGAAGGTCATCGTCTCGGATCTGGCCGACCAGACGTACTACGCGACGCTGGTGCTCGAGCAGCAGGTGCGCGGATCGGACGGCGCGCTCTCGGGACAGCGCAGCGAGGTGCGGATCGATGCGCGGCCGAGCGATTGCTTCGTGCTGGCGCTGAAGAACTCCGCGGACATCTTCGTGACGAAGGACGTCTTCGCGCAGGTCGAGGACGTCGCGGACCAGCCGGCGCAGTTCTTCGGCCTGGCCTCCGGGGGCGAGCCCGCCGAGGAAACGGGCGTCGAGATCCCCGATGCCCTCGGGGACGAGCTGGAGAAGGCCCTTGAGGACGATGAGGAGCCGGACGGCGGCGAGCCGGACGGGGACGACGACAGCGAGAAGGAGGCCTAAGATGCGCACGGCGGCGGCCATGCTCCTGGGAGGCATCGCGGCGGGAATGCTGCTCGGAGCGCTTGCGCCCGAGAACGAGACGCGCGCGGACGGGCGGTACGAGTTCCTGCCGGCGCGGCAGCACCTCTGGGTGATCGACAAGCACCGCGGCGAGGTCCTGTTCCTGAAGTTCCCGGACACCGAGACGCGGCCGATCCAGCGCTCCAAGACGTACGCGGTCGACCGCACCCGCTTCCCGCGCGACTCCACGAGCTTCATCCTGAGCACGCGCGAGCTGAGCAGCGTCCTGTGGATCGTCAACACGGCGACCGGCGACATCGAGGTCGTCAGGTACACCAAGGACGGTTCGTTCGACGCGCAGTTCAGGCTGTCGGCGGCCCAGCAGTTCCAGTGATCGCCGTGCTCCCCGGTTCCCGCGTCGCGCTCGCGGCGGCGGTCCTGTGGGCCGCCGGGTGCTCGTGCCCCCAGGTGAGAATCGAGAAGTACTTCCCGAGGGACACCGCCTGCGGCGCCGTCCGGCATTTTCAGCTCGCCATGGACCTCGCGATGTGGTCCGAGGCCGCCGCGTGCCTGACGAGCGAGCAGGAAGAGATCGGCTCGTGGAAGCTCTGGGCCCTGAGCGACATGCGCGCCGGCGAGCTCGGCGACTTCAGCCTTCGCCAGGTCGTCGGCGAGGTGTACTGGGTCGCCGAGGAACCTTCGACGGCCGCGGGCCGGGCCGTCGTGGCGGTGCTTTCCAGGCCGGCGCCGGGGGTCGACCAGTTGTACCGCCTCGCGCTCAGGAAGCGTGACGGCCTCTGGAGCATCGACCTGGACGCGACCTTCACGCTGAACGTGTAGGCGCGGGTATTCCCGCCCCGCGCCGCAGCGTCGAGAACGCCCCCGGCCTTTCGCGATCCCTCCGGCCGCCGGCCCCTCTCGCGGCGCCCCGAAACGGCGCTGTCAACAACATTGACACGTTTTTGCGGTGGGTGTACAATCGCACTATTGTCAGGTCATGGATGCGCGCACGGCCGCTCCGGCGGCGTGCGGGAGGAGAGTGGATCGCATGTCCTGCGGCGCATGCCGAGCGTGCGCGTGTCACTCGAAAGGAGGTAGAGGAGCGAGGGAGGCGTTTCGGCGGCAGGCGTCGAACCTTGTCGTGATTGAATGGGCGCGCACGGTGCGCGCACCGTGCGCTTCGGTTGTCAGCGGACGTTGGCTGTAGGGACTCTTTGAGTGTAAAAGGAGACGTTGAAAATGTTGAACCGATTCGGACTTCTGTTGGGCATGTGTGCGGCCGCCTGCGTTGCGTTCGGCGCCTCTCCCAGCGATTTTGCGCTGAAGATGGAGAAGCTCGCGGATGACCAGGCGCTCATCATCGGGTCATGGCAGATCAACGGAATTCAGGGCTGGTCGTTCGGCGTGTGCCACGATCCGGCGAAGGCCTCGATCGGCACCTGCGCGGGCGGCGTCTACCCCGACTGCGCCGGCGCGACGGCGGCCTGCCCCAGCATCGAGTGCGCGCAGGAGCTCTTGACCGCAAAGAACGGGCAGCCGCCCTCGTTCGTGTCGATCAACGCCTTCGAGGCCGGCCTCACGCAGGGCGTCGTCGTCGACCTCATGCAGATGGTGTCCTTGAACGCCACGGCGCGGCTCGAGATCATGAAGATCAAGTACACGCTCAAAGCCGTGAGCGTGCCCGTGGCGTTCTGCAACACGCTCGGCTCGCCCCCGACCGACAGCGTGTTCGTCGTCGACGGCAATTCGTACGGGCCGGCGACGATGGAAGGCGTGACGCTCGGCGGCGAGGTCCCGACCTGTCCCGAGGCGTTCAAGATGACTCTCAGCACGCCCGCGGCGGACAAGGTCGCGGTGCGCCTGGATTCCGTGCAGGATCTGGCGCCGACCGGCTTCTCGTTCGGCATTGCCGACAACTCGCAGGCGATCATCGTTTCGGGGATCGATGCGGGCGCGGCCGTGAAGACGCTCATGAACAACGGCGACCCGGAGTACTGGGGCTTCGCGCAGGTCACGGGCGGCGCCACGCTCGGGTGCATCTTCAGCATGGGCGCGACGGTGAAGGCCCTGCCCGCGTGCACGGCGAATCAGGAAATCGCGGTCGTCAACTACATCAACACGAGCGGGCAGTCGGCCACCGCGCAGGTGACGCTCTCCGGCGACCTGGGCAGCCCGAAGGTTGCGCTCACCGTCGACATCGACGGCACGAGCTACGATGCTCAGGCCGGCGCGGGCGTGAGCATCACGGTCGGCGGCGGGCAGCCGCCGTTCGTGCGCGGCGAGGTCAACCAGGACGGCAAGCTGAACGTGTCCGACGGCGTCGCGATCGCGCGCTACGTGTTCAATCTCGGGTCCCAGAAGGCGAAGATCGACGCCTGCAAGGACTCGGCCGATGTGAACGACGACGGCGCGATCACGGCCGCCGATGCCCTGTACCTGCTGAATTACCTGTTCACGGGCGGCGCGGCGGTTCCGGCGCCGGCGGGCGCCTGCGGCGTCGACACGACGCCCGATGCGCTCGATTGCGTCCAGTATCAGTGCCCGTAGCGCCCATCGCTCGGCAGTCGGCGTCCGGCATGCCGGCGGGGGACCGCGGTTCCCCGCCGGCGCGCCGGCCCGCCTTAGGGGAGGCGGGTCACGTAGGGAGATCACGAGAAATGAAGCGAACCGACATCCTGGCCGCCGTTCTCCTGATTGCGGGCGGGGCGGCCGCGCTGGGGCAGGCCACGGCCGAGGACTTCGCGCTGGCGGCCGTGCCGAACGACACCGAGATCGCGCTCGGCGAGTCGTACACGGTCAACGTCCGGCTCGCGAGCGCCGTCGCCGGCATCGAGGCCTGGGCGTTCGGGCTGTGCGTCGACGCCGCCAAGCAGGAGATCGTCGCGGCGCAGCCGGGCGACAACTTCAACACGCTCAGGTTCGGCGGCCCGCCCGAGTGGTGGGCGATCAACATTTACGCGGGCGGCGTCACCCAGGCCGTCATGCTCGACACACGCGTCGATGCCGTGCTGGGCGTGATTCCGCAGAGCGACTCGATCTCGATCCTCAAGGTCGAGCTCCGTCCCACCCAGGAGGCTGCCGACACGACCGTCACCGTGCCGTTCTGCAACACGGTGGGCGCGCCGCCGGTCATGACGGGGATCATGCTCGCCGGCGCCGAGTACGCGCCGGCGGTGATGACTCCGTCCAGCGTGGCGGTCGTCCGCGACCCCGCGCTGCTCCTCTCCTACACGAGCAGCGTCTACAACCTCGCGCTCCTCTCGGGCGCCCCCGTGACGACGGTGATCAAGGCGCGGAGCACGTCGAATCTCTACGGCTTCTCCTTCGGCGTGAGGCACGACGCCACGCTCCTGCGGGTCACGGAGGTCGGCATCGCCGATGAGCTCCGCCAGGCGCTCGGCAACGCCGACCCCGAATTCTTCATCGCGAATCTCAGCCCGGGCAACGGCAGCGGCTTCACGGTCGCCGTGCTCTTCCAGACATCCGCGCCCGTGCCTCCCGCGACCGATCTCAAATCGATCGTCTCCACGCAGGCGAGCCCGGCCATGCCCGTCATCACCGCCCGCTACGTCGCGGCCAACGGCGTCGCCTCGGATCAGACCACGAGCGTGAGCATCGTCGGGACGCTGGGGACGCCGGCGGTGCCCATCCTGTACGACATCGGGAGGGAAGCCGTGCCGACCGTGCGCGGCTGCGACATCGCCATCTCCGACGACCCGATCGAGGTCCGGTTCATCCGCGGCGAGATCAACGGCGACGGCAGGATCACCATCTCGGACGCCGTCATGCTGCTCCGGTATCTCTTCTCCGGCCAGTTCCTCCCGTACGACTGTCCGGAGGCGGTCGACTGCAACGACGACAAGAGCATCAACGTCGGCGACGCGATCTATCTGCTCGGCTACCAGTTCTCGAGCGGGCCGCAGCCGCCGGCGCCCTTCCCCGAATGCGGCACCGTGCCGGCCGACGCGAATTTCCTCGGCTGCACGACCTACCCGGCGTGCCAGTAAGGGGGAAGCCCCCGCGGGGATTCCGGTAAGGGACCGTGCCGCGCGAAGGCGCGTCGACCACGGCCCGCGCCGCGGCGCGAAAGGCCTTCTCCGGTGAAACTTGCAGGCATGCCGGCTTTGGAGTATGCTTGGCTACTCGCCGGCGGCGGGCGGACGCCGGCGAGGCGACGCCATGCAACAGGACCGGCCCGGCGGGACGCAAGGCTTGAAATCAACGAGAAAGACAATGGCGAAGAAGAGGAACCTCGCGAAAGAGCAGCTGCGGAAGATCAAGGCCACGCTCGTCGAACGCCGGAACCAGCTCAAGAACAACCTCAAATCGGGCCTCGTCGAGATCGAGAACCAGGAGGGTCACCACCTCGCGGACCTCGAGGACATCGACAACATCCAGGACAACGATGCGGTCTTCGAGGTGGTCAACAACGCGTCGGCAAGCCTCGACCAGATCGAGAAGGCGATCGAGAAGATCGACAAGGGCACGTACGGGACCTGCGAGGACTGCGGCCTGCCCATAACCGTCGAGCGCCTGAAGGCCCTGCCGTTCGCCACGCAGTGCATCGAGTGTCGCCGGAAGGCGGAACTCGAGGTCGAGTAGCTTCCCGGCGGACATCGATCCTCGCCGGCCTCGGTGTGCACCGGAAGAGCCCCGGAACTCGGATCCGCTCCGAGCGGTCAAAAAACGACCCGAATCCATGGTTTTCCTCGCGGTAGCCGTAATTTGACCTCCATCCCCAAGATGTTTCACAACAACGGTTTATGCACCAGGATTTTGTTCAAGAGCGCCGAGCACAGATATAGTGATCAAAATGCGGCCGTTATTCGCTCCCGAGCGTACATTTGTGCATCATGTCTAACTACTTGTAATACCAACACTTGCAACTACAGCGACCATCTCGGATTATTGGCACCTTTTTTGCTTAGTTTCAATCAGTCGTGAGTTGTAAGACAGGACGAGTTGGGACAGGCGAGAAAGGATATCGGCTGCGAGGTCGAAAGGGTAGGGTCAGAGTTGGGTGAGTAAGACAAGCAAACCCATTTCTCCTTTTACTTGCTTCATTTCTCGAAAAGGGCGTCAGAGAGGCGCCCTTTCCCTTTTGTTCCCCGATGGCCCGCCGCACGCGTTGAAAAACGGCTCCTGGGCGCGCTGAGCGCCCTCTGGCCACCGGGCTCGGAAAGCCGGCCGGGGGCCCGGCGCGAGCCTCTCCGGGGCCCCAGGAGGGGCTGGAAGCCGGGGCCTACACCCGCTGGTTCTCGCGGAGGGACTGAATGGCACGGACGGTGTCGCGGGTCGAATGCGTCTTGGCCCCGCCGACGATCGCGATGCGGCCGCCGTAGGCACGCACGGTCGCGCGTTCCGGCACCGTCTCCTCGGTGTAATCCGAGCCCTTGGCGTGAACGTCGGGCTTCACGGTCGCGAGGATGTGGTCGACGGTCTGCTCCTCGAAGACGTAGACGTGGTCGACGCACGTGAGCGCGCAGATCAACTGCACGCGGTCTTCCTCGCCGTACACGGGGAGCGGCGGTCCCTTCATCGTGCGAATCGAACGGTCGCTGTTGAGCGCGACGACGAGACGGTCGCCGCGGCTGCGGGCATCGAAAAGACAGCGCACGTGGCCGGCGTGCAGGAGGTCGAAGCAGCCGTTCGTGAACACGGTGACGAGGCCGTTGCGCTTGTGCGCGGCGACAATGTCCGCGAGCGCATCGAGCGTCGGAACGCGCTTGCGCGCGACGATGTCGAGAATGGATGTATCCACGGAAACCTCCGGAGCATGCTCGCACGATCGGGGAGAGGGCATTCTGCGCCGAACGCGCGGCGGAGTCAAGCCCCCCCGCGCGCGGCGCCGCCCTCTACCTGCCGATGCGCGGGCCCCTGCCGCCCAGGCCCGGCACGCCGTCCCCGAGAGGCACCGACGGCCTGGCGAGGCTGCGCGTCGGGCGCACGGCGATGTTGACGAGGATGCCGATGCCGAACGATGTCGTCAGGAGCGATGATCCTCCCTGGCTCACGAGGGGCAGGTTGACCCCGGTCACGGGCAGAATGCCCATCGCGACGGCAATGTTCGTGAACGCCTGGAAGAACATCGCCGTACCGAGGCCGACGCAGGTGAGGCGGGCGAAGAGATCGTTCGCGCGCGCCGCGATGTCCAGGGAGAAGAAGAAGAGCAGCGCACAGAGCCCGATGAGGAGCGCGCCGCCGGCGAACCCGGTCTCCTCCCCGACGACCGCGAAGATGAAATCGGACTTCCGGACCGGGAGCTGGCGGTCGCCCTGCCCGAGTCCCTTCCCCAGGACCCCGCCGGCGCCGATCGCCTCGGTCGAACGCTCGCCCTGGACCACTGAATCGGGATCGAGCTCGGCGGCATCGCGCGACACGAACCCGATGACGCGGCGCTTCTGGTAGTCGGTGAGGCCGACCTCGAAGAGGATCGGGGTCGCGAGCAGACCGATCAGGACGATGCCCGCGATGTGGCGCGCCCTGCCGCCCGCGCAGAACAGCATCGCGAAGAAGACCGGCGGCAGCATGAGGCTCGACCCCAGATCGGGCTCCCGCGCGATCAGTATCGCGGGCGCGAGCGTGAGCACGAGCGCCCAGGCGCATGTCCGGAGGCTCTCCTTCTCGCGCGTCGCCTTCAGGTAGCGCGCCAGCGCCAGAACGAGCGCGATCTTGGCGAGCTCCGACACCTGGAAGCGCACGATGCCGAGATCGAACCACCTGCGCGCCGCGCGCACCTCGACGCCGGCGACGAGCACCGCGGCCAGTCCGACCAGCGCCGCCAGATAGATCGCGTAGCCCCAGCGCTCGTACTGTCGCCAGTGGAGGGCGAGCGAGAGCGCCAGGCAGGCGACGCCGCACGCGACGCGCACCAGATGCCTGAGGTCTTCGCCGGTCGGGAAGATCTCGTCCGGGTCGCCCGTGGCGTGGACGAGCACGATGCCGTAGAGAACGAGGAGCGCGTAGACCGCGAGCAGCGCCGCGGCGATGTACAGCGGCGTCCCGAGGGCCAGGAGACGTGTGAATCGCCGGGATGCGCCCTGCGTCATTGCGTTCCCGCGGCGCGCAGGCCGAGCGCGGGGTTCGCGCGATCGAGGTACTTGAGGGCGGCGGCGGCCACCGGACCGGCGGTCTCGCCGCCGTGGCCGCCGCGCGCGACGTGCTCCAGGCACACCACGAAGGCGTAGCGCGGAGCGCGATGCGGCGCGAAGCCGACGATCCAGGCGTTGTTCGTGCCCAGGCGGGGATCGAGCTCGGCCGTGCCGGTCTTCACCGCCGCGTTGAACGCGGGGAACAGGCCGCACTCCGGCTTGTGCGCCGTGCCCGGGTACTCGGCCACGACGGCGCGCATCGCCTTCCGCAGCACCTCGCAGGAGGCGGGCCGGAGCGGGAGCGTGTCGTGCACGACCGGCGCATCCGCCCGCAGCCGAGGTCGGGGCGCGGAGCCGCCGCGCGCGATTGCCGCGACGAAGCGCAGCATGACGAGCGGCAGCACCCGGATCTCGCCGCTCCCGTAGCACATGTAGTACCTGAGGTCGCGCAGCTCCGCGGCGTAGTCGGGGGCGCCGGAGCGGCGCAGCTCCGGCGGGAGCCAGGCCGGCGCGCCGTTGAAGCCGAAGCGGCCCATCCACCCCACGAGCTTGTCGCGACCGAGGCGCCGCGTGCCGAGGTCGACGAAGTAGTGATTGCACGAGCGCTTGATGGCCTCGTGCAGGTTCCAGGCGGCATCGCCGTCGGGAAGCCCGTGGTTGGGACAGTGGTAGTCCGGGTGGTCACGGCCCTTGCAGTACACGGCGGTCCCGGGCGATCCGCCCTCCTCGAGGAAGGCGCCGGCCACGACGAGCTTGAACACCGAGCCCGGTATGACCGGGAAGAAGCAGTGATTCCAGAGCGGCGCGTCCTTCGCGCGCGCGGCGAGGCGGTCGAGGTAGCGCGGGTCGCGCGACAGATAGCGGTCGGGATCGAAGCTCGGGTAGCTCGCCAGGCAGAGGAGATCGCCGTTCTCCAGATCCATGACGATCGCAATGCCGCTGCGGCAGGCGTATCCCGAGGGCATGCCGCGCGCCGCGTCCTCCAGGACGCCGTACATGGCGCGCGTAAAGCCCAGATCGATGACGAGCTCGGCATCGTTGCCGGCGAGCGGCGGGATGTGGATGCGCTCGCCGGGGGCCGCAAGCTGGAGCCCCGCCAGGCCGCGCAGGCGGGCATCGAGATCGCGTTCGATGCCCTGGATCCCCACGGCGTCGCCGGGCGTGCGCAGCGGGGGAGCGCCGCGCCGCCGCTCGCTGAAGCGTGCGGCGACGTCGGGGCCGGCGCGCAGTTCCTTCAGGAAGTCGCGATGCTCGCGGACCTCGTCCTGGAACGCCGCGAGCGCCTCGGGCGAATCCGCATCCACGGCCAGCTCCCACGGCCGCGCAAGGCCCACGAGCGATCCGACGCTCTCTCCCTGCGGATAGCGGCGGACGTAGCGGCTTCGCACGGCGATGGGGACCCCCGCCGGCAGGAGCTCGAGCAGCCGGACGCCGTCGTCGCCGTACGCCCCGAGATCGGCGATCAGGAGCTGCTCGCGGGTGAAGAGCGCGTGCTCGAGGTACCGGGCGCGCCAGACCTCGGCCAGCTCCCACGCGATGTCGGGCGACCGCACGGGACGCTTCTCCTCGAACTTGCGCCGGAAGAACGCGTCCGCGCGGCGCGGCATCGCATCCATGCGGGCGATGATCTCCTGCGCGTTGCGCCGGAACTCGGCGCTCAATGCCGCCGAGCCGAATCCCTCGCGGCCGGCGAGCGCCTGGAGCCGCCCGCACACATCGCGGCGCTCGCGCGTGAAGACGACGCCGTAGGTCCTGCGGAGCGTGAAGAGGCCCCCTTCCTCCTTCGCGCGAAGCTGCACGCCGCGGAAGTACCGCCGCCGCAGGTCGGTGTGGCGCAGGAGGCGCCTGCCTTCGTCCTCGCTCAGGATCGGCGGAACGATCTCGGCCTCCTTGACGACCGTGCAGGCGCGGCGTCCCTCGTAGTCGATGGCCGGGAACGCGGCGCCGTCCGGCCGCCCGCCGAGAGTCTCCTCCAGCTCCGCGAGGAAGTGCGCTCCGCCGCGCAGACGCGCGACGCTCCCGGTGATGGCGCGCAGGAGGTCGCTCCACAGCGGCTCCGCGCCCAGGGTCATGCCGAGCGCGGTGATGTCGAACCAGAGCTCGCGGGGAACCGGCAGGCCCGGCAACGGCTTCCCGAGCCTCAGCAGCACGGCGCTCTTCTTCGCCCCGGGGGGCACCAGGGCGAGCGCGTGCGGCCTGAGCCGCTCGGCCTGCGCGGCCGTGAGATCGGCGGCAAGACGCACGCACTCCCTGCCGGCGCTTCGGGCCCAGCGATCGAGAAGCGCCTGCGCGTCCATGCCGCCCGGGAGCGGCTCATGCAGCGGTTCCCCGAGCACCTCGGCCCGGCGCCGCGCGCGATCGATCTGATCCGCGAGCAGGATGCACGCGGCCCGGTCGGGGTACAGGGCGCCCGCCGTGATCACGAGATCGATGACGTGGCGATCCTCTGCCAGAATCTCGCCCGCGGAGGTCTTGATCGCGCATCGCAAGGCGGGCAGCATGCGAACGTCGGAATCCCGGAGCGCCGCCTCGGCCTGCAGCCGCGCGCTCCCGAAGAGCTGGAGCGAGGCCAGGCGCGCCATGAGGAAGAGAAAGGCCGCGCACCCGAGGATGGCGATGATGCGGACGCGTCTCATGGGCTCGACCTGGGCGCGGGCAGCAGCACGGCGAAAGCCGCCGCCGCCGCAACCGTGTACACCAGGGCGCCGGCCGTGAGCGGCAGCGCGGGGAGAGTGACGCTGCCGCCCGTGCCCCTCTGCAGGAGCGCGGTGCCGGCAACGACGACGACGAATGCCGCGGCCGTCTGCAGCGGCACGGCGCCGCGCGAGTCGATCGAGAGCAGCCGATGCAGCACGATGAGCGCCGCGGCCGCCAGCGTGAAGACGAGCGCTTCGGTACGCCCATCCGGGGGACACAGCGCATAGCGGGCCGCGCACAGCGCCGCGCAGGGGGGCACGACCGCGGCGAGCGCATCGCGGCGCGCGGCGGCCGCGCTGATGAACGCCAGCGGCATGTCGGGCCGCGCGGCCCCGATGCTGAGGAGGCCGCCGCCGAGAAGCGGCACCAGCAACACCATGAGCGCCCAGGGCCACAGCGCGATCATTGGAACTCGATGCCCAGCGCGGCGGAGAGGGCCTGCAGGTCGGGGTCGTGCCAGAGGTATACCCAGCGATCCCGGTCGTACGCGAACGCGGGCATCACCGCATCGCCGCGCCGGTCGCCCAGGACGAGCCCCGCGGGGAAGACGCGGCTGCGCGCGGATGTGACCACGCGCTCCCCCTCGGCGAACGCGCCGAGGCTGCCGGCAACCGCGCCGAGCCCCATGGACTCGCCGCGCCCGGCAAGCACGATGTCGCCGTCGCGCGACGCGCAGAGGGCCCTGAAACCGGGATCCTCGACGCTGCGGATGAGCGCGATGCCCTGCCGCTGCCACACCTTCGCGACCGTACCCGCGAGCACCGCGTGCGGGCCGATGACGACGGCGCCCCGGCGGACCTCCTCGGTGGGGGGGAAGTGGGCGATGAAGGTCGAACGCAGCGGCGATGGGCTCCGAAAATCGACGATGCGCGCGGGGATGTAGCGGCCGCGCTTGGGCGGCGCCGGCGCGAAGGGGGCATCGCCGAAGCGGAAGTCGGCGCGGGCCGGCGCCGGGGAGGCATCCTTCAGGCGGCGCAGCTCCAGGGCGAGATTGAAGACCGGCGGCGCGAACAGCGCAACCGCGAGCAGGATGGGACCGAAACCTTGTCCGCGCCGCATTGAGCGACCCTACAGCACATCGTCGGCCGTCTTCAGAATCGATGCGAACTCCTCGAGGCGCTCCAGGAACATGCCCGTGCCGCGGGCCACGCAGCTTATGGGATCCTCGGCAAAGTAGACGGGGAGACCGGTCTCCTCGTTGAGGAGCTTGTCCAGGCCCCGGAGGAGCGATCCGCCGCCGGCGAGGACCATGCCGCGCTCGACGAGATCGGCCGCCAGTTCGGGCGGCGTCGACTCGAGCGTCGAGCGCACGGCCTCGACGATGGTGTGCACCGGCTCCTTGAGGGCCTCGCGGATTTCCTCCGAGGTCACCGTCACCGCGCGCGGCAGGCCCGCGATCTGGTCCAGGCCGCGCACGGTCATCGGGCACTCCTCCTGGAGCGGATACGCGGAGCCGATCTGGATCTTGATGCGCTCGGCCGTGTTCTCGCCGATCGCGATGTTGTAGTTGCGGCGCATGTACTGGATGATCGCCTCGTCCATGTCATCGCCCGCCACGCGGATGCTGCGCGACTCGACGACGTCCGCGACCGAGATCACCGCGACCTCCGTGGTCCCGCCGCCGACGTCGACGATCATGTTCGCGACCGGCTCGTGGATGGGAAGGCCGGCGCCGAGCGCCGCCGCGCGCGGCTCCTCGATGAGGAACACCTCGCGCGCGCCCGCCCGCTCCGCGGCCTGGAGCACGGCGCGTTCCTCGACCGGGGTGATGCCCGAGGGCACGGCGACCAGCACCCGCGGGCTGATGAAGTGCTTGCGCCGGTGCGCCTTCTTGATGAAGTAGGTGAGCATCGCCTCGGCGACCTCGAAGTTCGCGATGACGCCGTCCTTGAGCGGCCGGATCACCTCGATGCCGGGGGGCACCAGGCGGTACATGCGCTTGGCCTCGCGGCCGACCGCCTCCCCGTTCATCAGAACTTCCTTCGTCCCGTTCTTGACGGCGACGTACGAGGGCTCGGCGAGAACGATGCCCTTGTTGCGGACGTAGACCAGCGTGTTGGCGGTCCCGAGGTCGATGCCCATGTCCAGCGAGAAAAGCCCGATCAGTTTATTCAAGAACATCGATACATCCTCGGCCGACCTGCGCACCGCGGGCCGGACCGGCGGCGTCGCGCGGAGCGGGGACCTGCCGCCGGCCCCATCTCCATGCCGGCACAACCATGGCGAGCGCACGGGACTTGCGAAAAGACGCCAAGAAGATAGCGCACTTTCATCGCAATCGCAAGAGAAAAGAACCCGGCCGGGCAGCGCGCGGGAACGGGGCGCCGCGGCGGCGCCCAACGAAAGGAGGCGGCATACGCCGCCTCCGGAACCGTCGAACGTCGTGTGCCGGCGATTCCCGCCCGGGAACGCCGCGCTATTGGGTCTCTTCTTCGGTCGAAATATCCTCGGCCGCGTCGCCGGGCTCTTCCTCGGCGGGCGCCTCTTCC
>DHGK01000042.1:531-5946 GCA_002402755.1 Planctomycetes bacterium UBA4800 | reverse complement strand
TACATCCATATCGCGGACTCGCCGCAACGCCGCGACCCGGCGAGCCTCGTCACGCTGCACGTTCAGGCGTCGCTCGGGCGCCTCGCGGGCGCTCTGGCCGCGATGGTTCGCTCGACCGCCGATGCCGCCTATCTCGACGAGCTCCGCCGGCTCTCGGCGCGGGCCGGCGCGATCGTCGAGCGCGTTCTCGGCGACGAGCTCAGCGAGCCCGCCTGCGCGCGCCTCATCGCCCGGCGCCTCCCTGACGGCCACGGCCTGTTTCTCGCGCGCAGCATGCCCGTCCGCGACATGGACATGTTCGCGCCGGCCGCCGCGCGGCCGTGCGCGGTCGGCGTGAACTGGGGCGCGAGCGGCATCGATGGGACGATCGCGTCCGCGCTCGGCTTCTCCGACGGCCTGGACGCGCCGCTCACGCTCTTCACCGGCGACATGGCGTTTCTCCACGACCTGAACTCGCTCGCCCTGCTCGCCCGGCACCGGCACCCCGTCACGATCGTGCTGGCCAACAACGGGGGCGGCGGGATCTTCTCGTTTCTGCCGCTCGAGGGGTGCGCGGAGCTTGTCGAGGAGTACTTCGCGGCGGCCCACGGGCTCGCCTTCAAGAGCGCGGCGGAGCTCTTCGGCATCCCCCACGCGGCGCCCGCCGACATGCGCGGGCTGGAGGACGCCTACGCGTCCGCGGCGCGCGGACGGACGCCCGCGATCATCGAAGTCGCCGGCGACCGCGCGCGCAACCTCGATCTGCACCGGCGTCTGTACGCCGCGGTCACGGAGGACGACCAATGACCACGATCGCCTGGAGCGCCGTCAGGGAGTTCACCGACATCCTCTACCACAAGGCCGAGGGCATCGCCAGGATCACGATCAACCGGCCCGAGGTCAGGAACGCCTTTCGGCCGCTCACCGTCGAGGAGATGTCCGCCGCCCTGGCCGATGCGCGCGAGGATCCCGCCGTGGGCGCGGTCATCATCTGCGGCCGCGGCACGGAAGCCTTCTGCGCGGGCGGCGATCAGAAGATCCGCGGCGAGTCGGGCTATTGCGACGAGAAGGGCGTCCCGCGCCTGAACGTGCTCGAGCTGCAACGGCAGATCCGCACCTGTCCCCTGCCGGTGATCGCGATGGTCGCCGGCTACGCCATCGGCGGCGGCAACGTGCTCGCGCTCGTGTGCGACATCACGATCGCCGCCGACAACGCCGTGTTCGGCCAGACCGGGCCGCGCGTCGGCTCGTTCGACGGCGGCTACGGCGCCGCCTATCTTGCCCGCGTCGTCGGCCAGAAGCGCGCGCGGGAGATCTGGTTCCTGTGCCGCCGCTACACCGCGGCGCAGGCGCTCGCCATGGGGCTGGTGAACGCCGTCGTTCCGCTCGCCGACCTGGAGCGCGAGACCGTGGCCTGGGCCAGGGACATCCTGGCCAATTCCCCCACCGCGATCCGCTGCCTGAAGGCCGCGCTCAACGCGGACTGCGACGGCCAGGCCGGGCTGCAGGAGCTCGCCGGCTGCGCCACGATGCTGTACTACATGTCCGAGGAGGCGCAGGAGGGCCGCGACGCGTTCCTCGCGAAGCGGCCGCCCGACTTCTCCCGCTTCGGACGCCGGCCCTGAGCGCCGGCGCGGTGGCCGCCATGCACATCGACCGGGTCGAGCTCTTCGCCTACACCCTGCCGCTGGCAACGCCGTTCCGCGCGAAGGACCGCACGCATCGGGAGCGGCGCGGGATGCTCGTGCGCCTGATCGATGCCGGCGGCTGCGAGGCGTACGGCGAGGCCGCGCCGTTTCCGGGGCTCCGTGCGGAGGCGCTCCAGGACGCCGCGGCGCAGCTCGCGGACGTGCTCCCGGCGCTCCGCGGCCGCGCGATCCCCGCCGACCTTCCCGCGCTCGCGGGCGGCTTCGACCGCTGGCTCGGCACGGAGCTTCTGCCCTCGGTGCGCTTCGGCATCGAGTCGGCGGCGCTGGGGCTCATCGCGGCGTCGGCACGGAAACCCTTGCGCGCGATCCTCGCGCCCGATGCCCCCGCGCTCGTCCCCATAAACGCGCTCTTCGACGGGTTCGAGCCGGACCTCCCGGCGCGCGCGGCGGCGTTGTGCGCGTCCGGATACCGCGCCTTCAAGCTCAAGGCCGGAATCCGCACCGCCGCGTGCGACATTGCCGGCGCGACCGAACTGCGCGGGGCGCTCGGATCCGGGCCCTTGATCCGCATCGACGCCAAGTGCGCCTGGGGGCTTCCCGAGGCCGTCGCCATCGGCCGCGCGCTCGCGCCGCTCGGCATCGACTACATCGAGGAGCCGCTCGCGGACCGGCGCGACCTGGCCGCCTTCCATGCCGCCACGGGCATCGCCACGGCGCTCGATGAGAACCTCGCCGCGTGCCTTGCGGACGGTCCCGTCCCGCCCCGCGGCGTCCGCGCCTTCGTCATCAAGCCGGACATCGTCGGCGGCCTGGAGGCCGCGGCGGCGCTCTGCCGCCGCGCGCGCGCATGCGGCGCGGCGCCCGTCATAAGCGCCACGTTCCTGAGCGGCGTCGGGCTGCGCGTGCTCGCGGAATTCGCGGCCGCGCTGGCCCCGCCCGGAGTTCCGATGGGGCTGGGGACCTCGGCGTGGCTCGCGGAGGATCTGTTCGCGGTCCCGGTCGTGGGAGGACACATCGATCTTGCGTCCCTGCCGCCCGAGACCCGCATCGAGGACGCGAGCCGCCTCCTGCGTGTCGAGATTCGGCGGTGACGGCGATGCGCAGCTTTCCGCGGCCGCGCCTCCTCTTCGACTGCCCGCCGGAAGTCCTCGGCCGCGCCTTCCTGATCACGGCCCGCGGCTCGTTCACGCTCGAGGACTGCCGCCTGTCCGCCGAGCGCGCCGCGCGCGTTCTCGCCGAGGCGGGCGTCCGGCCGAGCGAGCGCGTTGCCATCCTCGCGGCCGGCGCGCCCGAGGTCGTCGTTCTCTTCCTCGCGCTGTGGCGCGCGCGGGCGGTCGCCGTGCCGGTGAGCCCGCGGTGGCCGCCCCGGCAGATCGAGGCGCACCTGCGCGCGATCGGTTGCCCGCTGCTTGTCTGGGATGGCGTCCACGGCGAGCCTTCCCGCTCCGTCCGGACGCTTCCCCTCGGGGAGGTCGTGACGCTCGACGCGCCGGCGGCCCATCCGAACCGGAGGATCGACTCGCCTCCCCTGATCCCGGGGCCGTGGCCGCGCGATGCGACGGTCATCTTCACCTCCGGAAGCGAGGGGCTTCACAAGGCGGTGCTCCACTCGTTCGGCGCCCACTACGCCAATGCCGCCGGCGCGAACGCGCGCCTTCCCTTCGGGTGCGGCGACGCCTGGCTCCTGGCGCTCCCGCTGGACCGCGTCGGCGGCCTTGCGCCGATCTTCCGCGCGCTCGCGGGCGGCGGCGCCGTGGCGTGCGGCCCGGCGGGGACGCAGCTCGACGCCCTCATCGAGATGTTCGCCGCGACGCACCTCTCGCTCGTTCCCACCCAGTTGCTCCGCCTGTGCGCGAATCCGCCGGCCGCCGCCCGCCTCGCGGCGATGAAAGCCGTGCTCGTCGGCGGCGGCGCCGTGCCTCCCGCGTTGCTCGCCGAGGCCCGCGCGCGGGGCATTCCCGCGCTCGCAACCTACGGCTCGACCGAGATGGCCTCGCAGATCGCCACCGCCGACCCGTCCGCCCCCGATCGGCCGCGCGTGCTGCCGTATCGCCGGCTCGCGATCGCGCCCGACGGCGAGATCCTCGTCCGCGGGCTTCCCCTGTGCCGCGGATACGTGCGCGGCGCGCGCGTCGCGCCGGTCCGCGCGCCCGACGGGTGGTTCGCCACGGGCGACCTCGGCGCGGTCGACGCCGATGGACGCTGCACGATCGCGGGACGGAAGGACGCGATGTTCATCTCGGGCGGCGAGAACGTCCACCCCCAGGAGATCGAACAGGCGCTCATGGAGGCGCCCGGCGTCGCCCGCGCGCTCGTCGTCCCCCTCGCCGACCCGGAGTTCGGACACAGGCCCGTTGCCTTCATCGCGGCCGAGCGACTGGACGAATCGGCGCTCCGCGAGTTCCTCGCGCCGCGCCTCGCCCGCTGGAAGATCCCTCGCCGGTTCCTGCCGTGGCCCGTCGATGCCGGCCCCGGCGACGACAAGGCCGCGCGCGCCGAGTTCGCCCGGCGCGCGGCCGCGATCCTCGCGTGCGAGGACGCGGGGCGCGCGTGAATTCCGCCGCGCGCCCGGGTTGCACGCACATCCTCAGCCGTAACCGTTCACGGTTTCCTCGCCTTGTTCGGGTGCACAGACACGTGTCATCCGACGGAGAAGAAACCACAGAGACACAGAGAACACAGAGAAGAAAACGGAGAGAGACCGCCCGACTTCACACGGGGCCGCGTAACGTCTCACGTTCGGTTCTCTGTGCCCTCTATCTTCTCTGTGGTGAATCAAAAGAGCACCACGAAGGACGCCGGAATCCGATGTACTGAAGGCGGAGATTCGGGTGTTCGGGATGCCGTGTGAACGGTTATCCTCAGCCCCGCAGCGCCTCGAGCGCCGCGCGCACTTCGTCCGGCACCGGAACCGTGCCCCCCGTCGCCTTGTCGATTGCGGCGTGCACGATGCGCGCGCGGCAGGCTTCCCGCCCCTCCCCATCCATGATGCGGTAGTCCAGCGTGAACGAGCTCTCGCCCACGCGCTCGCACGTCATGCGCACCGTCACGCGGTCATCGACGCCCATGGGGTTGGCGAAGTCGGCCTCCGCGTGCACGATGGGGAGGAGGTAGCAGGCGGTCGCGAGCAGCCGGTCGATCCCGAGCCCCGCGCGGGCCGCGAAGGCCTCGAACGCGTCGTGCGCGAGGAAGAACGCGTGGCCGAAGAAGAGCCTCCCGGCCGCATCGGTGTGGTACAGCCTGACCGCGGTCGCATGCGTGAACATGGGGCGCTCTCCGAGGGGTGTCCGCGTGCCGCGCCGCGAGGGCTCGCGCCGGACGCGGCGATGCCGCACAATAAAGCTCATGCCGGTTGACCCATGGTACCGTGCCCCGGCGTTCCCGGCCAGGGCCCAGGAGCACTCGTGAAGCGCAGCGTGTCGCTCATTGCCTTCGCCGTCCTGATGTTCGCGCTCTGCGGCGCGGGCGGCGCACTCCTCGCCGCGCGCGCGGGCGCCGGCGCGCGTGTCGAGCCGGCGCGGCCGGCGCTGCGCATCGTGTCGCTTGCGCCCAGCGTGACCGAGATTCTCTTCGCGGTCGGCGCCGGCGGCCGCGTCGTCGGGGCCACCGATTACTGCACGCACCCGCCGGAGGCCGCGTCGATTCCCCGCGTGGGAGGCCTCATCGATCCGAACTTCGAGGCCATGCTCGACCTGGCGCCCGACCTGGCGGTGATGCCGGCATCGCACGCCGATTCCGCGCGCGTGCTGGCGAGCCTCGGGATTCCCGCGCTCGTCGTCGACCACGC
>DHGK01000042.1:0-409 GCA_002402755.1 Planctomycetes bacterium UBA4800 | reverse complement strand
GCATCGCGGATGTCTGCATCGCCGGCAGGGACGGCTTCTACGACCCGCTCCTCGCGCTGGCCGGCGGGCGCAACGTGTACGAGGCGGCAACGCCGCTGTTCCCGCTCGTCGGGGCCGAGGGCATCGTCAGGCTCGACCCCGAGGTCATCATCGAGTTCCGGGCGGGCGCCCCCGCCGGCGAGAGTGACGCCGCCGTGCTCGCCGACTGGCAGTCCCTCCGCGCGGTATCCGCGGCGCGCACGGGCCGCATTCACATCGTTCGCGACGCGTTCATGGTGATCCCGGGGCCGCGCATCGCCGCCATCGCCGAGCGCCTCCTGGCGGCGCTCCACCCCGAGGCGCAGGAGCGGCTGCCATGAGCGCCCCCGCGCTCGCCGTCGCCGATCTCCGCGTGCGCGCCGGCGGCCGC
>DHGK01000331.1 GCA_002402755.1 Planctomycetes bacterium UBA4800 | reverse complement strand
TCCGCCGCATCATAGGAGCCGGTGTCCCAGTGAGTGCCGCCGGTGATCCAATCCCCATCGGCAAGGGGGGGATCCTCGAAGCCCGCATTGCGAACGAGAGTCATGTCGACCTCGACCGCCGCCGCGTCGCACGTTCCGTTCACGGGCACGACGCTGTACGTGACGATACCGTCGATGGCAGGCGTCGCGTCCGTGTAGGTCTCGACGGCGCCGCCGAGGGAGGCTTCCAGGACCTCGCCGTCTCGGCGTATCTCGATGCCAACGTAGGTCAGGTTGTTCGTCCACGTCAGCACCACGCCATCTTCGGACGGCGTCGCTGCGAGATCGGTTATGCAGGCGTTGTACGTCGTCGTGAGCGAGTCGCAGGTCTCACTTGGCATGGTGAAGATGAGCTCGTACTCGAGCAGGCCCGGCGGGGCGCCCGTGTCCGAGTACGCCGGAGGATCGACCGGCGCGGCGCTCGCGATCTCCACCGTGTCACGGAGAATCCGGACGCTGATCGGCATCTCGTTTCCGTTCCGCCACGCGAGGGTCACGCCGGCTGCGCCGCTCGACGCGCGCACTGTGGACGGGCACAGGAGATCGACAATCACCAAGGGATCCGACAGAGCATACACGGTGATCAAGTTGGTCATCGGATCCATGGTCCATATCCGCCAGATCCAATCGGTGGTCGAGGATGCGTTCCCCTGGCCGACCTGGCCGGGAGTCGAACCGCCCATGGAGCCCAACGCACCCCCTGAACTGCCATGATCCTCTGAAGCGGTACCGTCCCAGTATGTGCCGGTCCACGGCCACAACAGAAACACATCTCCCAATTGCGCAGGGTCCTCTCCCGTTTCAGTGAGGTTGATTATGTGCTGGATATTCCCGTCCCATAGGTCTCTGTAATCGCCGGCTATGAGGGTGCTGCCGTCCAAGAGGTATATGGGGCAACCGAGATCCTCATCGGTCCACGTGGTCGAGGTGTTGTCAATTGCGTCCACCTCGGATGTCGAGCCGATGATCTTCCACGCGACACCCTCATCCTCGCCTATGTCATACACAGTCGTGGCGTTCGCGAGGTCTTGCACGAACGTGTTGTACGTGGATATATCAGCAGACTCCGCGGTGGTTTTCTTGCTCGCGATGAACGCGAATCGATACGTATCCCCGACGGCCCACGGGACGCCGGTGGCGGGATTATTGCCCGCCAGAGTCTCGGGGGTCAGGATACCGAGCGGGTCCCCGGGCGGACCCGCGTGCGCCCGTCCCGAAAGGATTACCGTCGCTACGACCGCAAGGGCTTTGACACGGTTTTGCGCAGCCATGACAATCTCTCCGCGTATCCAGGCCTTCACCTATCTTGACTCGACTACGATGGTGGGTCTCTGTTCCGCCGGTGCACGATACGTATCTCGAGAACGCGAGCTCCTCGGTTTCGCTTCCGCCGCCTCACAGGAGGAGGTCATTACTCTCCCGAACAACAAGCGGCAGGCTTTTTGGTGGGAGGGACAGGTCCCGATTCGGTTTCTTTCGCTCATGCCGTGCGCTCCCGTTGATCAAGAGCCTTCCTGCAACAACATGCCTGGTCCGCCGGACCACGCGACCCATGCCACGGCCTTCACTCGCGGCGACCCCGACCGTACCCGCACCGTGGTGAACGCATTCGTGGAGCGGAGCATATCCGCTCCCTATAGTATGCCACTCCGCAGATAGGATTGGAAGTCCACGTGCGTGGGATTAATGAATGTATTCAGTCAATCAGGCAGGGCGAATCGGACCGGTCTCGCCGGCGCCGGCGGAACGACCGCGGGAACCGCATTGGTTACGCGCGACGTCGAGCCCGGCGCGATGAGACGACGCCGGCGCCCGGGGGCGTTCCCCCGAGCGCCGGCATCGGATAGTACGGCGCAGCCTGCCGTACCGGAGGCTGTGCGGCCGGTTGCCTACTCGGCGACGTCCGCCGTGGCGAGCTGCCTGGCGAGCACGGGCGGGTTCTTGGCCCAGTCGTACAGGACGGCCGTGGCGAGCCGGCCGTTTCGCGCGAAGACCGCGACATCGATCTTGTCCGGCGTGTCCTCGGCGGTGTGGTAGTACGGATCCGGGGACTGGTACAGGAAGACGACGGGGACTCCCATCCACTCGAAGTAGACGTGGTCGCTGTTGGTCCCGGCCGTCCACGGCGCCCAGTCCTGGATGCCCATCACGGCCGCCTTCTCCCGGGTGTAGTCGGTGAGGGCGGAGTCGGCCCACCCGATGTTGCCGATGTTCAGGGTGTCGCCCACCCCGATCATGTCCAGGTTGATCATGCCGAGGCCTCGCCCGACGACCTCCTCCTCGCCCGTCATCACGAAGTACTCAGATCCCACGCTGCCGACTTCCTCCGCGCCGAACGCGCAGAACTTGATGGTCGCCTTCGTCTGGTGTCCGTAGCGCGTCAGCACGCGGGCCGCCTCCAGCATGGCGCCGATGCCGGTGCCGTCGTCGTTCGCGCCGGGGCCGTGCCAGACCGAATCGTAGTGGGCGCCGATGTAGACGATCCCCTCGTCCGGATCGAGCCCCTGGAGGGTGCCGATCACGTTCTGGCTCGTGCTGGGATACCAGACGACATCGATCGTGAGGTTCACGGCGACCGGCCCCTCATCCAGGAGCCCCGTCAGAATCGCGCCGTCCTCCAGGCTGATCATCACGGCCGGAATGGCGGCCATGGAGTACAGCGTCGCGTTCATGTTCCCCGGGACGCTGTTGAAGACGATCCCGGCGGCGGCCCCGGCCGCCGCGGCGTTCGCGATCTTCGAGGCGAACGTGATCTCGCCGCGCCGCATCAGGGCGATCTTGCCCGCCACGTCGATCCCGTCGAAGTCCTGGGGGTGACCCAGGCCGCAGAAGACGATCTCGACCCCGAAGAACTCCCCCGGCGGCGAGTAGAGCATGGTGAGCGGGCTCAACGCGGGCCCGCCGACCACCTCGAGCGCCGCGCCGAGGTCCTCGAAGAAGGTCTGCGGAAACTCCTGGATCTCGACGTCCAGGCCGCAGCTCGTCATCGCTCCCGCAATGTACAGGGCGGCCGCCCTCTCGGCCGGTCCGCCGGCGATCCTGGGGCCGAGCGCGACGAGGGCTTCGATGTGGGCGAATGCCCGGCTGCCGTCGAAGAGTTGCTGGATGTCCCGGCTCGCCGGTTTGGCCTGGAGCGAGGCCATCAACACAAGACCGGCCGCGAGACTCAGACACGCGAATCTCTCTCGTACTCTCATGAGTTTCTCCTGTGTGCTGTCGCGGGGCGCCGCCCGAGCCGCGAGGCCCGGGACGCCCGGCGGGGTACCCGACAATCCGTGTTCACTATCCTTGTCCGTCGCACATGATCCACGGCCGTTCCGCCGGGCGGCGGCGAACGGATGCGGTGTTTGACCGCGGCCGGCGCGGACAGGGCGGGGGCTCCGCGCCGCCGCTTCCGGAGAAGCCGCGAGAGCCTTCGAGCCGATCGAACGGGGACGAGGTCTCTGCGTCGCTTCATGCACATGTTCCGTTCCTGAGGACAGATTCCGCGCGTCCGTGAATCGCCCCGAGCCGCCCCTCTCGTGCATCGCAACGGCCCGCGGGTGTCTCGCTGCTACCAGTACATCGCAGCGAACCAGGGAATAGGCCGCAGAAAATCGGCCGCGGCGGATTTTCTTCCGTGGGGAGGATGCCGCGCCGCGGTCGCCGAGCGCGGCGCGAGGGGCGGCGGCGAAGGCAGCGACCGCGGCCCGGCGACCCGGTGGCGCCTACGGCGCGAGGCGCGCGAGGATCTGGCGCATGAGCTCGACCGAGCCGGGCTGCGAGGGGTCGTCCGCCATGGCGAGATGGTCGAAGTCCAGGATCACCGTGTCGGCGACGCCGGCGAGCCGTCCGCGGGCCACGGCGACGGCGCCGTCGCCCTTGCCGCGAATGACCTCATCGAGGTCGGCGAGATATGCGTCGACCTTTGGGCCGAGGAACTTCGCGAGCCGGCTGCGCTGCGCGGCGGCGCCGGCGCCGGCGCGCATCCACTCGACGGCCGCGGCGTTGAGCGGTGCGTGCGTGCCGAGGAAGATCGTGTACGCGACGCGCGGATTCCGAGGGCGGGCGTTGAGCCGCTCCAGAAAGGGAGAGCCCGGCGCGAGGTCGCCGCCCGCCTCGCCCAGGCCGTCCTCGATCGCGCCGTAGAAGCGTTCGACGAACGCGCGCTCCTTGAGCTCCGCAAGCTGCTCGTGCCATTCCAGCGCGCACGCGAAGGAGGCGAGCCGCGACCCGTGCGTCGGGGGCGCCACCATGATGAGACGCGCGACGTTGCCGGGATCGAGCGCCGGATCCTCGATCGCCGCGCGCGCCACGAGCCCTCCCATCGACATCGTGAGCAACGCCACGGGCCGGGCGGGCCGGCGAACGCGCACCGCGGCCAGCTCGCCGGCGAGCAGGCGCGCCGAGGCCTCGATCGGCTGGTCGTTCGGATAGCGCAGGACCGCGCAGGGGAGGCCGCGGGCGCGGACGTCCTTCAGGATCGCCTCGACGCGCTCGGGCCGCGAGTGCAGGCCGTGCAGGAGGACGACGAGCGGCTTCTCGATGGCCGCGGCGTCCCACCGCTCGTCGAACGTAAGGCCGAAGTGCGCGGGTTCGACGCGCCCTTCCCCGAGCAGCGCCGCCGCGGCGCGCAGCTTCTCCTTGATGCGCCTGCTTGTCGCCAGAAGCGCCCGCTCGTCGAGCACCACCTCCAGCGCGCGGACGCGTCCGTCGCCGTCGTGCTTCACGGAGAGCTCGATCGCCGGCGCGAGGGCGAGGCTCGCGGCGGCGATGCCGAGCCGGGTCGAGCGCTTCGTCAGGTCGAGCGTGCGATCGGTCGCGGCGCCGGCGAGCGCGCCGGC
>DHGK01000109.1:2372-5469 GCA_002402755.1 Planctomycetes bacterium UBA4800 | reverse complement strand
CGCACGCCTTCTTGACGAGCTCGCCCTTCTCGTTCCAGCGCGGCGACTCGAAGATGATGTCGTAGGTCTGCCACTCGCCGGGCGGCTTGCTGGCGTTCACGAGCGGCGGCGCCTGGCCGTAGATCGACGCCGCCTGGCCGTCGGGGTACGTCTTGGCCTCGTAGGAATCGAGGACCTGCACCTCGTACATGTCGTTGATGAGGACGCCGCTGTTGCCGCGGCCCTGGCTCGCGCCCTTGGGCGGCGCCGGCGTCGCGAACTCGAGGTGCATCTGGAAGTCGGCCCATTTCCCGCGCGTTCGGATTCCGCCGCCGCGCCCGGTCTCCAGGTACCCGTCCTGCACTTTCCAGGCCGCGTCGCGGCCGTCTCTCGCCTGCCACTTCGAGAGATCCTTGCCGTCGAAGAGCACGTCCGCGTCGGAGGGCGCGGGAACGCCCTGGCTGAAGGCGGCGCCGGGCGTCACGACGCGCGGCTGCGGGCGCTCGGAGTCGTGGACGTGCCACTTGCCGTCCGGAAGCATGGGCGTGTCGCGGAAGCCGTCGATCTTCTCGGCTCCGGCGGCCGCGCCGGAGCACTGCCTGCCGATGACGAACGACGCCGAAACGGCGCCGGCGAGAATCGCGGCCGCGACGCCGAGCCTGATGAAAACGGTGGTTCGCATGGGTCACCTTCGCGCGTTGATGGATGCCTTCAGCCGAATGCCCACGGAGGAGCTCCGACCGCAGCCGCACGTAGGGCCGCGGAAGAACGCTCGACCACGTGCCCTCAGTGTGCGCCGGGCGCATATCTGCGTCAAGAGCCGGCGCAATCGAAAGATTGTGTCTGACGCATCGCCGGTGCTACCATGGAGACTGCGGGTTCTGTCTCGCGCCGCGTACGCGGGGCGCGTTCAGACGAGCCGAGCAGGAGGACGCCCATGGCGGCGCTCGCGAGTCGTGATCGTCGAAGTCCGGCACGCCGGCTGATGGAATTGCGCCGTCTGCAGGCGGCCCGGTTTCGAGCGCGCCTCCGGCGTCTCGTCCCGTGCGTGGTGCTCGGCTGCGTCCTCGCGGCGCCGGCGTGGTCCTTGGCCGGCGAGCCGGAGAAGAAGCTCGTCTACGCCGCCGGATCGACCGTCAAGGTATGCCAGTTGACGGGCGACACGGATCGCCAGACCGGCACGCCGACGCTGAGCCGCACGGAGCAGCGCGCCGGCGTCGCGGCGACCGACCTGGGCAGCTCGTTCGAGCACCGCGGGCGGCTGTTCTTCCTCTTCGGCGACACGTGGCGGCACATCGACGGCCGCGATGCGCACGTGGCCCGCGACGCACTGGCCTGGACCGACAGCCGCGATCCGGCCGCGATCGAGCTTTCCTTCCTGTGCGGCGAGGGCGGCCGCTGGCTCCCGCTCGAGGTGCCGGGGATCACGCTCGGGCCGTTCGAGGTGCCGGTCAACGGCGTGTCGATCGACGGGAAGATGTTCGTGCTGTTCGCGACGGGCTTTCGGCCGCCGCTGTCGTTCGGCCGATCGGTGCTGGCCGTCTCGGAGGACGACGGCAAGACGTTCCGGCAGGTGTATCGGCTCTCCGACGACAAGTTCCGGGTCACGGCTCTCTGGAAGGATGATGCGTGGCTGTACGTGTTCGGCGCCGGTAAGTATCGCCAGAGCAGCGTGTGCTTGGCCCGGGTC
Organism: Planctomycetes bacterium UBA4800; assembly: GCA_002402755.1. GTDB lineage: Bacteria > Planctomycetota > UBA8108 > UBA8890 > UBA8898 > UBA8898. Next base: position 3,800 of record DHGK01000109.1, on the reverse strand, counting down.
GAAACGGCGCGGGTTCGCGAGCGAAGCGCGATCCGATACTTCAGCGGCGCCGACGAGAAAGGAAAGCCGCGCTGGTCGGCCGAGGAGCGCGATGCGGCGTTCCTGTTCCGCCACGACGTGGTCGGCGAGCACTCGGTGGCCCACTGCCCGACGGTCGGACGTTACGTCATGCTCTACAACTCGAGCGCGCCGCGCGGGATCGTCATGCGCTCGGCTTCCCGGCCGTGGGGCCCGTGGTCGGATGCGGAGATCGTCTTCGATCCCTGGAAGGACAAGGGCTACGGGCGCTTCATGCACCGCGTGAACCTGCTCGGCGGGAAGGACGACGGCCTGGCCGATCCGGGGCGGGCGCTGCAGCCGGGCGGCGAGTACGGCCCGTACATCATGGCGCGCTACACGACCGGAGATGCGAACGGGTGCCGGATCTTCTACACGATGTCGACCTGGAATCCCTACCAGGTCGTGGTGATGCGCACCGACCTGAAACTGGAGTGAACTCCAATCCGCGCGGACGCCGCATTCCCGGGCCAAGGCCCTCAGCGATAGACCTCGCGACGGTGCGCTATCGAGAAGACCTCGATTCGCCGCGCGGGATCGTCGATCGTGTACAGGATGCGGTAATCGCCGACACGTACGCGATAGGCCTCTCTTGCACGGAGCTTCCTTGCATTGGCCGGACGAGGATTCTCCCGCAGCGCAAGAAGACGGGCGACGATCCGCCCGTGCACATCACCCGGGAGTCGATCCAGCTCCTTCTCCGCGGATCGCTTGAGGAGGACGACGTAGACGATCACCTCGCCTTTCTCGCCCTTGCCGCGAGATAGTTCTCTATCGGCCGGGAAGGCTCCTTGCGACGCTGTTCCAGAAGCACCATGTCGACCAGATCTTCACGGAACTCGCGATCCGCAACGAGCTTCTCGATGACGGCCTGGCGCTCCGGCTTCGACAGCGCGCGAAAGGCGGTCCAGAAGATGTGCGCCGTGGCTTCCTTGACCGTCACCTTCAACCTCCTTCCGGTCGGGCAATCTCTCGCCGGAACTCGGTCTCGAGATCCCCGCCGAATGCCCTCCAATTCTATCACGGCAGAAACGCAACTGCACATGCGGACGCCGGGCGCTGCCCGCGGCCGCGCGGCTACTCCCTCTCGCGCGACACCTCGTAGGGCGGCGATGCGGAGAACGAGAACGCGCTGCCCTCGACGACGATCCTCGCCGCATCCGGCGCGGCCTCGACGGCGATGTCCTGCGCGGGAGGAGGCGGCTTCCCGTCGCCGACATCGAGGACGTGGACGAGGGTCAGCCGGGGCGCACCCTCGTAGGCGAAGACGACGCGCGAAGCGTCGATGGACGCCGGGTTGCCTCCGGATGACGTCGGACCCGCGGGCGTGCGGTACGAGTCCTCGACTGAGGGCGCGGGCACGCCGGGAAC
>DHGK01000109.1:0-2221 GCA_002402755.1 Planctomycetes bacterium UBA4800 | reverse complement strand
GAGAAGCTGGCGCACGCAACTTCGGATCGTCCCGGGCGCGTAGGCCTGCGCGAATTCGCCGGCCGCGGCCGTCCACGCGCCGGCGTGCCGGTAGAAGGGCAGGTCGCCCGTCTCCAGGCCCCGCGGCAGCCGCCGCGTGAACTCCTCCAGGGTGGCGGCGCTCTGGTAGCTCTCGCGGCGCTGTCCTTCGCCGCCCAGAAGAATCGTGCTGTGGGCGTCGGTCCTCGCCTGGTCTCCGCCGACGCGCCGATACGTGCCCGCGTCGAGCGCCAGCCAGCCGTTCCTGTAGATGAAGAAGCTCCCCTGGTCGAGGTGGTTGTGCTGGCCGTAGTAATCGGTGCAGCGGAAGCCGACGACGGTCGCGCCGTCGCTCCAGTCGCTTCGCATGAGCACGTGCCCGCCGCCCTTGCCGCCGGCGAGGACGGCGAGCGGAGGCGGGGCGGGGTCGACCGTCAGGTGCCGCGTGTACAGGAAGTAGAAGATCCCCGTCTCGCCGTGAAACCGCGCCAGGCCGCGCTTCTCGGCGAGCCGCCGGCTCAGAAAAGCGCCGGCCGGCGAGCGCAGCGCCCACGCGAGCGCATCGATCTTGTCGGCCATCTCGTGGGTCACGCCGCCGTTCGGGCCGGCGACGATGTCGCCCCAGGGCGCGAAGCGCAGGTCGGGGAGCACGGTCAGGGCGAGGTACTCCAACTGCCGGTCGAGCCAGCCCCCGTGCTCGCGGCGGACGGCGCCGGCGAGGTCCGTCTCGAACGCGCTCTGCGCGGCGAGGAGGACGAGCGTCGCGGAAGGCTGGCAGTACAGCCACCAGTAACCCGCGGAATCGCCGTTCGAGCCCTCGAGGTACTCCATCGCCCGGAAGAGCTGGCCGTTGAAGCGCTCGCGCATGCGCTCGAAGAGCCGATCCGCCGCCTGGTCCTCGCCGGCCGTGGCAAGGGCCCAGAGCATCACGCCGCCGTGATACATCCATATATAGTTATGGAACACGTGATCGTTGCCGAGCTTGAAGGCGTTCTCGACGAAGGGCTGGAGCTTCCCGCGCAGGTCCGCCCTGGCCCGCTCGTCGAACGCGGGGCAGCCGTGCAGCCAGTCGTACGCCAGGGCCATGTCGAGGAGCGTGAAGTACACGGTGAAGGGGTCGTCGCGGGAGCCCTTCGGTTCCTGCCAGGCGCGGAGCACGGCCGCGGCCCGGCCGGCGGCCTCGGCCCGGCCCGTGAGAAGGTACGCGAGCGCGAGGGCCGCGGCCCGCGGCGGCTCGAGGCGCTCGATCTGCTCGAGCATGCGCGCGTAGTCGCGATCGCGCGGCAGGGCGCGGAGCTGCGCGAGCGAGATGGCGCGAGGCGTCGCGCCGGGACGCAGGAGCAGCCGCGGCCGGTCGCGCGCGATGCCGCCCGCCTCGGGGATCAACGATGCCGCGGGCAGGCCGGAGGCGGCGAGACACAGCGCGGCGGCGCAGCATCGGGCCGTGAAGAACTTGGCGATGACAAGGCCGGCCGCTCGATGCCTGCGCATTCGCTTCTCTCCTTTACCGCCCGCGTCCTTCCCTGTCCGGCGCGACTGCCGCGCATGCGCGCCTGAGGTATTCCTCGTACGCCCACCCGCCGCTCGAGCCTGTCTGCCGGGTGACGACGAGGTCGAGGCTCGGCACGAACGCGATGAGCTGGCCGCCCGAGCCCGGCTTGTGGCGCGCGTCGGCCGGAATGCCGTCGCCGCTCCGGCCATCCTCGCCGGTGAGGCGCGCCGGCAGCTCCCACGCGTGCGAGAAGATCTGCGGGTTGAGCTTCCATCGCATCTCGGGGCTTCGCACATCGTGGGTCGGCGCGGCCGTCTCGTCGACGAACCACCCGGGAATCACCTGCTGCTCACCCCACTTCCCGCCGCGAAGCATGCAGTAGGCGATTCGGGCGAGGTCTCGCGCCGGCATGCCCAGGCCGTGCGTCGGATGGCGACCGATCTTCTTGCCGCCGTCGAAGTACTGGAACCACCAGTGCTCGATGCCGAGCGGCGTGAAGAGCGCCTCGATGGCGAACCTGTCGTAGGGCTTGCCGGTGACCGTCTCGCAGACGAGCGCCGCGTGGTGGAGCGCGTGCGATGAGTAGCCGCAGGCCGTCCCGGGATCGAAGGCGAGCGTCGCCGTGCGGGGATCGCCGCTCAGGCCGAGCACGTACTCCCAGGTGCCGTCGTTCGGTGCGCCCGTCGCCTCCGGGCAGATGCCGGAAGTGTG
>DHGK01000153.1 GCA_002402755.1 Planctomycetes bacterium UBA4800 | reverse complement strand
GGATGCCCTGTGAACGGTTACCCTCTTGAGAGCTCAGAGAATCGAACTGAAGACGCCCACGGTGCCGGCGACAACCGCGTGAGCGCCGCCAATTCAGCCGGCGCCGGCACGGCGGGAGCTCATGACGCCCAGGATCGGTTGATCTCTCTCGGCGCCGCCGCATACACCTTCACGGCAGCCGGAGAGCTTGCCGCCAGGACCGACGGACGCAGGGGCCACCGCGTACACGCACGATGCGCTCGGCAACCTGATGCTGAACGCCGGCAGTCCGGCCGTCCTCAGTAGATGAAGTCCCACGGCACCGAGAGGCTGCCGTCGTCGGTTCCATCGCCGTTGGTGTCGATTGCGAGGAGCGCCGAACCGCCGTCGGCGCTGGGGAAGAGCGTGGCCGTGAGGCGGCTGGCGTCCTGGGCGGTCACACGGTAGCTGCCGTCAATCGCCTCCAGCGTCGCCGGCGAAAGCTGCAACGGCTGCAGCACGCCGGCGACGTACGCCTGGCCCTCCGATGATGCCGTCACCTCGTCGCCGGCCTGTCCGACCGCCAGCGGCAGCCCGGCCGACAGTGTGTAGTGCACCGAGAGCGGACCGTAGGAGGCCGCGAGCGTGGTCACGCCGCCGCTGCGTTCCGTCACCGCCAGCGTCTCGCCCGCGGGCATGCCGGCAACCTCGCTGCGGTTGCCGGCATTCACGGTGCGCGCGATGCGCAGGCCGCCGGCAAAGGTCTGCGTGAGCAACGGCGCCGATCCGATCTCGGTGACCGTCAGCGCGAGGTTGCGGACCGTCACCTGCAACGAATAGCCGGCTCCCCCCGGCGCCCCGCTGACCGCGTCGACCGTCAGCGTTCCGCTGCCGTCGATCAGCAACCGGCTGTCCGCCGGGCCGGACATGCAATTGCTGACCGTCAGCGTGTAGCTGCCGCCTGCGACCAGCGGGTCCGGCACCACGGGGTCGAACCCATAGGCACCGCCCCCGTTGCAGAAATCGGCCGGCGGCTCGCCGCGCGATGCCGCGATCAGCAGATCGAGCAGCGGCGCGCCGATCTGCCGCGGCATGATGAAGCCGGTGGCGCCGATGCCCGCCACATCGACCGCGTTCTTGAAGTTGATCACGCCCTGGGTGACGACCGCGATCGTCAGGTCGTAGCTGTCGCCGAGATACACCGTGTCGCCGTTCTTGTCGAACTTGGCCAGAAGCCCGTTGCCGCCCGCCTCGCCGGCGACGATGAAGCCGCCATCGGACACCGCGGCCAGCGCCAGCGCGTTGTCGATCGCGCGCGGCCGCACGCCCTTGACCTTGTGCCAGATGGTGCCGCCGTCGGGCGTGATCTTGATCAGCATCAGGTCATCCCACATGAAGGCCGCGCTCGGATCCTTGATATCGCCGCCGTATGAGCGCGTGGTCCCGGCCACCACGTAATTGCCGTCGGCGGCGATCGCCGCTCCGCACGCGCTGTCGATCTCCCCGCCGCCGTAGCGCCGGCTCCATTGCGGCTTGCCGTCGGCGCCGGTCTTGACCACGACCGCGTCGCACCGGCCTGATCTCTCCCCGACGAAGCAATTCGGGCCGGTTCGACCGCACGCAAGCAGATCGCCCTCGGGTGTCTCGATCACGGCATCGAGGCCCGCGTAGTTCGCCGGCTCGTCATCGTCGAACATCTGGCGCCAGATCTCGGCTCCCGTGTTTCTTTCGATCTTCATCAGAAAACCCGCCCAGAAGGAACACCCGGTGCGGCCGGCGATCACGTAATCGCCGCCGGTCGTGGCGGCGATCGCCGCGCCGACCGCGCCGCCTCCAGGGCAAAAGCTGGCGTAGTTGGTCTTGCTCCAAAGCACGCGCCCGGCAACATCGACGCGCAGCACGTACAGGTTCGGCCCCGACACGCCGGTCAGCATGAATCCGCCGGCGCCGCCGTTGACGGCGAGCATGCCGTATGCCGCGGTGCCGGCGTCGCCGAAGGTCTTCGGCCAGCCGGCGAGGGGGGCGCCGGCTCCGTCAAGCTGCACCATGACGGCGCGCGCGGTCGGTCCGTCACCGCTCGTGCCGGCGACCATGTAGCCCCCGGCCGCCAGCGGACACACGGCATAGGCGATTGCGCTGCCGTCGATCGGAATGCGGCGCTCCCACTGCGTGGCACCGGCGCAATCGACCTTGACCACGTACAGGTCGTTCGGCCCGTTGTCGACCGACTGGAAACCCGCGGCGACATAGCCGCCATCAGCCGTCTCGCTCACCGCATGCAAGCGCCCAAAGGCGACGTTGTGGCCGAACACCTGCCAGAAGATCGGCACGCCGTCGGCGCCGATATCGCTGCCGCCGGGAGCCAGCGGCGCGTCATCGTCCGTTCCACCGCCTCCTCCGCCGCCTCCGCAGCCGGCAAGAGAAAAGAAGGCGATCGCAGAAAGCATCAAGACGGATGTGAGATCGCTTCGCTTCCTCATTCTTTGCATCCTTTCTTCGTCGCTCGATCGCGCGCGGGAGATACCTTCCACACCCTCATCCTCCACGATTCTACTTGGAGCCGTTGCGGCAGTCAATCGCGCGGAACGGGGACCGGCGCCGGGCGGACGCGGTCAGAACGCCCGCATCACCGGGCCGAAGGAGCTGTAGTTGGCGTTTCGGGCGGACTCGGGGAGCATCGCCTTGAACCGGGCGATGTGCTTCGCATAGCCGTCGAGGTCGCTTGCCAGCATCACATGGAGGTGGGCGATCTTGCGATAGCTCTCCGCCTCGAGCTTCCTCGCCTCGGTCGTTTGACCCTGCGAGGGCGGGGCGGCGGTTGCCTGCTGCTCGTACCATGCGGCTTCCTTGAGCAGCCACTCGACGGCGGGCGCGAGGTCCCCGCGCCGCGCGTAGAAGCGGGCGTACCCCTCGTAGTGGCTCGGCGCCTTGGATACGCCCTCGGGCGACCGGACGATCGGCCACGCACCGAAAGGCGCGGCGACCACGGTCCGCTCCTTCTCCTTCTGGAGTATCTCCTCCGCCAGGTTCAGGCACGCGAGCGCATCGGCTTGTTGCCAGGACCTGTCATAGTGAGACGCGAGAATGGCGTAGCCCTGCATGCGCTGGAAGAAGTCGAGGTTGACGTACATGAGGTAGCGGGCGGCCGCCCCTTTCGCGTCGCCGCCGTATGCCGCGCCGTCCGCCTTCTGCCTGACGAGCTCGCGCGCGTAGTCATCCTCGGCCTGCCGCAGCCAGCGCGCGCCGTTGGCGAGCGAAAGCGCCGCCTCGGCCCGGTACCGGTCGATGGCGGCGGGGGGAGGCCCGGCCACCGAGAAGGGTATCTTGTCCGACAGGAGCACCTTCCCGGTCTCGACGCCGGCGAGCTCCACGGCCAGCTCGTGCGCGCCCGCAGTCAAGAGCAGCAGGTCTTCGAATACGTTCAGGACTCGCGCCGGCGCGGTCCACGGATCGTCCGGATCCACGAGAATGCAGTGTCGAGGACCGGCGGACGACTTGCCCGCAACGGCGAGGCGGAGAAGGAGCTTCTCGGCGGGGGCGTTTCGCAACTGCGCAAAGAACTCGACGACGCCGGACTCGATCTTCGCGCCTTTGACGGGGCTCCTGATGTCGAGAGCGGGCGGCGGCGCCTCGGCCGCGCCGAGCGGGATGCGGCAGAGGATCGCAATCGAGCCTGCAACGAGCGTTCTCATCGGCCGCCCCCTTCGGGGTACCTGAACTGCCGCATGTCGAACTCGGCATCGAAGCTCCCGCCGCGGCGCCGCAGCTCGGCGTAGAGGGCCACGACGTTGCCGACGCCGGCCGGCTCGACGCCGGTCATGATGCAGCGCCGGGCGAACACTGCGCATTTCTCGGCGAGCGCGTTGTAGTCGGAGGGACGGGGCGCGGCGCCGGATTCAATGCGCATGCGCTCCGCCTGGAAGAAACGCATGCCCGCGGTGTAAAGATCCTGCGCGTCGCTGGCGCCGAACGATGCGTGCATGAGGGCTTCCGCGGCCCTTCTGGCCGCGTTGTCGCACTCCTCCGCGTAGAAGTCGCTCCGCCCGCCCGTGCGGCTCACATCGTCGGGGTCGGGCAGGCGTTTGAGGGCGTCGCGCGCATAATCCGCCGCGTCGATGTACTCGCCGAATCGGTTCATCTCGTCCGCCTTCCGGATGCAGACCTCCGCGGCATCGAGCAACGCCTGCACGTGCGCGGCGGCGTCGCCGGCGGCCTGCGCCCGTCCCACGCGCGCCATGCACTCATCGATCTCCTTCTGCACGCGCCAGTACTCCCTGGCGTACGCCGGTCCGCTCTCGACCGCGAACATCACCGGTTTCGCGGCTGCCGCCGAGGAGACCTTCACCTCGTTGAGCCCCGGCAGGAGCGGCAGCTCGCCGTCGAACACCGCGGCGGCGCCGAGACGCCCGGGCTTGTCATGGAGGAAGTAGACACTGCCGCGGATCCTGACGATCACGGTGTTCCAGCCGGGCTCGGCCGGCGCGAGCGCGATCCGGAATCGATGCCGGTAATTGCCCGGCACTATCGCGACGATCTGCTGGCCATCCTCGGCGACGCCGTCGACGAAGAGCCTCGGCGGCAGCAGGACGCCGCTCGACGCGTCCTCTCTGGCGACATACGGCGCGACGAGGTCCACGTCGGCGCGGACCCATCCGGGATGCGGCGAAGACAGTCTTCCCAGGAAGGGTGTGCCCTGCTTCGCGGCGAACGACACGACGACCTTGTCCTTCTCGTCCTGCTGCCACGCGATCCGGAGGGTGTCGCCGGACTTCTCCGCGGCAAGGAATCTCACCGTGTACCGCTTGTGCATGTCGAGACGCTCGATCGCCTTCGCATCGCCGACGACCGCGCGGAGAGGCCGGTTCTCGACGTGGATGCGCTCGTTGCATAGTGCGAGGACCCAGGTCTCCGACCGCATCTCGTCCACGGCGATGACGTTGCCGAGGGCGTCTTCGACCGCGGCGGCGAGCACCTCGCCGGGGGCGAGGCTCTTCCTCCATGCGTCGAGTCTTTCGCCCCCGACGGCGATCGCGATCACCTGACCCTGCGGAGAGAAGTCGGTGACGTACGCGCGGCAGCCCCACGGCTTCGGCGTGATGGGCAGGAGCGGCCACGTTCTCTCGTGCGCCTCGATGTCTCCGGCGAGGTATGCGGGCGCGCCGGGTATTGCGTCCGAGGGATGCTCCCGGAGATTGTAGCTCGGCACGCCGGCCACGGCGCGCGCATCGAGCTGATAGTACCGCACGACGTGCCAGCAGCGGGGATACCTGTGGTCCGGCATCTTCTCGAAGCCGAGCAGGTCGGCGCGTATGATGATGGGCGGCACGTTCGAGCCGTCGTACCCGATGGGGCGGCCGGAGAAGTCGGCCAGCTCTTTCTGGCGCGGGTCGAGCGCCTCGAACAGCAGCGCGGCCTCCGCTTTCTCGAACAGGGAGATGGCCCACGTCAGCGTTTCCTTGACGAGCTTGTAGCCGCTGAAGGGTTTGCCGTCGAGCACGAAATCCGAGTCGTACCCCATGTTGTTGGCGGTCACGAGCAGGCCCGACGCGCCGTAGACCATGCTGTCCGGTCCGAGCATGAGCTCGACGTGCTTGAGAAGCAGATCCATGGTCTCGTCGGCCAGGAGGTCGAGGGGCCCCGTCTTCAGCGCCTTGACTGCCTTGAGCACCAGCCCGGCGATCTCCCCCGCGGTGAAGTCGTATGCCCGCGGCGAGATGAACCAGATGGAGCACGTCGCCTTGGGCGGCACGACCCATTCGACCATCACCCGGTTGCCGCGATATTCGAAATCGCCGGCGGCGATCGCCCGGATGTCGCGCGCGATGTTGAGGGGCACGCCCTTGCGCAGCGGGCTCTCGTGCAGCTTGTCGCCGCCGGAGGATGAGTACGGCCGGAGTATCTTCGCGTCGATGAGCTCCGCCATATGCGCCGAATCGAGAAACGAGTACACGCCGAGCCCCCAGGGGCAGTAATCGGCAAGCAGCTCGCGCGCCTTCTCGAAGGTGCCGGCCTGTGTGAAGCCGGCGCGCGGGTCTTCGAGCCTCCGAAAAGCTCCGGCGTTGGGGCTGATGTCGTGCTCCTCCCTGCGGCATCCGTCGAAGGCGGCGTACTTGTCGGGGGCGTCCGGGTGGTCGGACGGGAGGAAGCCGATCCTCGCGGCGTCGCCGCCGGGTTCAATGCGCACGATGCGCAGGAGCTCCGCGACGGCCTGAGCGCGCAGTGCGGCGGCGTCCTTGGGTTTCTTGAGCCTGTGGGAGACCACGGAGGCATACAGGCGACACTTGGCCGCCAGGAGCGCCGCTCTCAGCACGTACGGAGCGACGGCATCATCCTCGACTCGAAACGGCATGTCGGCAAAGGGGAGCAGCGCGCCGGCGCCCTCGAGCCAGAAGTTCGGAGTCTGCTCAAGTTCCCTGCGGAAGGCATCTTCGGAGCGGTTGAAGTATCCGGTCAGTCGATAGAATCGCGCGTAGTCGAAGGGCGCGCGGACAGGCGGACCGCCCCGGCCGATGGCCGCGTCCTGCGCGGACGCCGCGTTGCGCTCGTTCTCGTACTCGTTCCAGATGCGCTTCCGGTCCCGGAGCGCCATGATCTCGCGGGCGTAGCGCTGCTCCTGATCGGACATGACGCGGCGCTGCTGCTCGGAGAGGGCGTGCGTGGCGAGGCGCTCGTGGACGTCCTTGAGCGCGGCCATGGTCTCGTCGAGCGTGCGCTGGTCGTCGGCGGTGAAGCGCTCGGGTGCGGCCAGGCGGATCAGGCCGTCGCCGTAGTCGCGCTGCGCAGCGCCGAGAAGCGCCGCCGTGGATGCGAGAAACGCCGCGGCGATGCACGCCAGGAGCGCCCGCGGGCGCGGCCGGTGCGCGATGAACGCGGTCATGACGGACGTCCTCCGCTCGATGGGCGTGATTCGCAGCCGGTTTGCCGGACGACACCATCCACGATTCTACGCGCGGAACGCCGGGCGATCAATCGGGTGATGCGCGGGCCCCCGGCGCGCCGAGCACCTCTCTGGCGACATCCTCGGCCGCGTTCGGGCGGGCGAGCGCGCGGGCCGCATCGGCAAGGACGCGCAGCCGCGCGGGCTCGCGCCACAGGCGCGCGATCTTCCACGCGAGGCTCTCGGGCGTACGCGCCTTGATCGCCGCGCCGGCCTCGAGGAGATAGTCGGCGTTGCGCTCCTCCTGGCCGGGCGTGGGGCGGATGATGACCATGGGCCGCCCCATGGCCAGGCACTCGCTCGTCGTGAGGCCGCCCGACTTCGTGACGACGACGTCCGCGGCCTGCATGAGGCGCTCGATGTCGGCGACGAAGCGGAACGGGCGCAGGCGCGGCGCGGCGGCCGCGAGCTCGTCGAATGCGGCCCCGAGCTCCTCGTTGCGGCCGGCGACGGCGAGCGTGTGCGTGTCGTCCATGGCGGCGAGCGCGCGCGCGAAGGGCGCCATCTCGCTGAACCCGCCCGCGCCGCCCATCAGGAGGACGACCCTGCCGTCGCGCGGAACGCCGAGCGATGCGCGCGCCGCCGCCTCGCCGGGCGGCGCGAGGAAGCGCCGCGAGATCGGAATGCCGGTGACGCGCACGCGCGCGGGCTCGATGCCGGCCTTCTCCAGGAGCACGCGCACCTCTTCGCTCCCCACGAAGAACGCGTGCGGGCCGCGCCTGACCCACACGGCGTGGGCATCGTGGTCGGTCAGGACGAGCCAGTACGGCACCGCGAATGCGCCCTTCGCGGCGAGCGGCATCAGGATCTCGGTCGGCAGGAAGTGCGTGGCGACGACCGCGTCGGGCGCGAAGTCCTCGATGAACCGGAGCAGCCGCCGGTAGTTGAGCCGGTCGAAGGCGCGCAGGAGCCGCGCCGTCTGCCGCTCGGCTGTGCGCGCCCCGGCGTGCTCGTAGAGGTAGCCCCATGTCTCGGGCGAGTGGTCGATGAGCCAGAAGTACGAGCCCGCGTACAGCTTCTTGAAGACGCGCGGCGTGAAGTCGAGCGTGTCGCGGACCTCGACGGCGCCCGCGGGATCCAGCGCGCGGAACGCCTCGCCGAGCGCCATGGCGGCCGACTTGTGGCCGCCGCCGACCGTGGCATGCAGAACCAGGATTCGCATCGAGCGCTCCTCCGCTTCTCGCCGCAACGCCTCCACGCTACCACCGCGGCGGCACGCGGACAAGACGGCGCCGTCCGGTCGAGCGCCGCATGCGCCCCGGAAGCACGTGGCAATCGCCCGATCGTTGCTCTACGATGCCGTGCAGGCGGGTCTTTTGCACCTGTTGTCCGCGACGCCGGATGCGGACGCGGGCATCCGGGGCCGCCCGGGAGGCCGGCTGGAACTCCACGGGCGGCGCCGTTCGGGCCGGGAATGACCATCTGCACGAGGAGCGCTTCGATGCGTGCGAGTCAGATCGCTCTCGGTATGTTCTGTCTGTGTCTCGGAGGACTGCCGATCGCGGGCAGCGCCGGGGCTGCCGAGGCAGGCCGGCACAAGAACAGGTACTCGCCGTATCCGCCCGTGACGAACATCAGCGAGGGGATTGCATGGCCGAAGGGGCAGGCGTTGCCGATCTTCGCCGCTCCGGCGGCCGTGCTGGACGCGATCGAGGTCCAGGCGCTCTCGGAGGACGAGCAGATCACCTTCTCCGCGCTGCAGGGGCAGGTCAACAGAACGCGGCCGCGCATCTATCTCCTCGACGCCCGTTCCGACGAGGGACGGGATACATGGGCACGCACTTCAACGGTCGCCTTCGAATCATTGAATTCCTACGGGAGAGAGAACAGGTACGCACTGGCGGCCAAGTACGCGGGGGAGGTCGCGGGAGTCGTGCGGTACGACCCGAAGGCGAGCCCCCACTACCGGAATCTGGCCGGCACGGTGGCGGGGCTTCGCCGCGCGCTGCCGGCGACGGCCGAGGTCCACGAGCGCTTGAAGGAGCACGGGGTCAACCTCAAGGTCGTCATGGACCTGACCGCGCTGAAGTTCTCATCACCGATCGAGATCTACACGCACCTGTACGACCGCTACTGGCAGAAATGCGAGAAGCGGCTGATCGTGAGCGCGCGGCCGGATACGCGCGGGGGCGACCACCACCACACCCGGGACATCGCGGCGGCGTGCGGGGCGGCGGTGGTGTGGCTGGACAACCGCATCCCCGCGGAGCGGGCGTTGATGCGGCGGTTCCTCGGCGACATGAAGGCGGGCGAGGCGATCGTCCTCGGCTGGTATTCGACGGAACGCTCGGGGATCACCACCGCCTCGGAGTTCGGGATCGGCACCCTGCCGGCGGATCACTACATGAGCGCCAGCGTGTACTCGGGGACGGATCATCGGATCCGCATCCCGGAGGTTCCCAAGAAGCCCGAGCTTGAGAACAAGGCCTACGTCGCGATCTTCATCAGCGATGGAGACAATATTCAGTACACGCAGCGCGCGATGCGGCGGCTCTGGGACAGAGCCGCGGCGAGCCGGGGCAAGGTCGCCCTGAACTGGACGATCGCCCCGGGCCTCGTCGACATCGGGCCGGGGATACTGAACTACTACTACGCGACCGCCACGCCGAACGATTGCTTCGTCACCGGGCCGTCCGGCATGGGCTACCTGATGCCGTTCAACACCCTGAAGGAGCCCGGCGCTGCCGTCGGGCTCCACCTTCGCGACAAGCGTCGGATGGACGCCTATGCCCGGCTCACGGAAACCTATCTGCAACGGTCCGGACTGCGGGTAGCGACGATCTGGGACGACGCGACGCCCATGCAGCGGGCCTCGTACGAGGAGCATTGCCGCAATCTGTACGGCGCGACGGTGCAGAACTTCAAGGACGTTCCGTCCGTGGAGGGGAGCGTCGAGGGCGGGCGGCTGCGGTTCGACAAGCTGGTGATTCCGTACGCCGGGTCCTACGCGCACATCAGCGGCTCCCTCAGGAGCGAACTCGGGCGCTGGGACGGGACATCGCCGCTGTTCCTCGCCTATCAGGTGAGCATCTGGAACGAGATGAAGCCCGAGAAGATCGTCGAGCTCGCCCGGGAGGTGGGCGAGGCGTTCCCGGACAAGGTGAGCTTCGTCAGGGCGGACCACTACTTCAACCTCTACAACGAGGCCCATGGTCTGCCGTTCAACCTCGCGATGTCTCCGAGGACGGCGGTGACCGCCGGCGGCGCGGCTCGGAACCCGGAGCTCGTGACGGACGGAACGCCCGCCACCGTGTGGACGTCCTCGGAAGAAGGAGCGAAGTGGCTGCGCTTCGACTTCGGCGGCGCCTATCTTCTCAGCCGCTGCGTGATCCGGCACGCCGGCGAGAACGGCGGCGGCCCGGAGCACAATACCCGGGACTTCACCGTGCAGGCGAGCGCCGACGGCGTGTCATGGAAGACCATCGACGTCTGCAAGGGGAACCGGGAGAACGTGACCGACGTGGATCTGGAGCCGGCGACCGCGCGGTACGTGAAGATCACCGTGGATGACGCCGGCGCGGATTCCACGGCGAGGATCGCCGAGGTGGAGATCTTCGGAAGCCGCCGCGGGGACTCCGAGCCCTGACGCGGCCCTGCGGCCGGACCGAACCGGATCTGCGATGCCGCGCCGAGGGCCGGCGCGCGGTGGCCGGACCGGCCGTTGTGAGACACAATAGAAGTGACGCCGGCGACGCGGGCGGTCCCGGCGAGACATGCGGAAAGGAGACCTCATGGCCGGTGCGTGCCTGCTCGTCTTTCTTGCGCCGTGCGCCGCGGCCGATGCCGCGACATTCGCTGAACCGCCGCGCGTCGAGATCGCGGGCGACTGGGCGGTGCGCGTTCTGCCGGGGACCTTCGATGTGGCCGGGAACAAGGTCGCGGTCGTAAAGGCCGTCGATCTGCCCGTCGAGCCGGCCGTGCTCGTCCGCGTGCGCGACGAGAAGCACGACTCGCTGCCGCTCTTCAATCAAGCCGCCGCCCCCTGGGCCATGGGCGTGAAGCTCCGCAGCCTGGCGACGACCGAGACCACGGCCGCGGATATGCTCGTCCCCGAAAGCCTGGCGCTCAAGTCCGGGCCGGGCGACGCGCCGCGCTACACGGCAGGCAAGGACTACGCCTTCGAGCCGCGCTGGGCGACCGCCGGCCGCCTTCCCGAGGGAATCCCCGAGGGCGCGCCCGTCTGGATCGACTACGACTGCGGGTGGGGACGCCTCGATGCGATCGTCGTCGCGCGCGACGGCGCGGTGACGCTCAGGCCGGGCGTGCCGCACAATGCGACGCCGCTTCCCCCCGCCGTGGCTCCCGATCGCGAGAGGACGCTCGCGCGCGTGTGGGTGCCCGGCCGGACCGCGCGCCTGACGCCCGAGAATCTCTACCCCATCGTCGAAGAGCGCTACACGGAGCCTCCGCGCGATGGCCCGCCGCCCGCCTCGAAGGTGCTCCCCAGGACATGGGCGAAGCTGCACTCGGGCGAGCCCCTCCACGTGCTCGCGTGGGGCGACAGCGTGACCGCGGGCGGCGAGGCGAGCGATGTCGCCCACCGGTACCAGAACCGCTTCGTGGCGCTCCTCGGAGAGTGCTTCCCGAAGGCGAAGATCCGCCTGACGACGGCGGGCTGGGGCGGCCGCAACACCGACAGCTTCCTTGCCGAGCCGCCCGGCGCGGAGTTCAACTTCGACCGCGCCGTCATCGAGCCGCGGCCCGACCTCATCGTCATGGAGTTCGTCAACGACGCCTGGATGACGCCGCCCGTCGTCGAGGAGAAGTACTCGTATCTGCTCCGCCGCTTCCAGGCCATCGGCGCCGAGTGGCTGATCCTCACCCCGCACTTCGTGCGCCCCGACTGGATGGGCGCGCCGTCCGCTCGCGTCGAGGCGGACCCCCGGCCCTACGTCGAGGGCCTCAGGAAGTTCGCGGCCGCGCACGGCGTCGCCCTCGCGGACGCCGCGCTCAGGTGGGGCCATCTTCTCAAGGAAGGCATTCCGTACGTGACCTTGCTCAGCAACAGCATCAACCACCCCGACGACCGCGGCCACGAGCTTTTCGCGCAGGCGCTGATCGCGCTCTTCCGCTGAGACACGAAAGGATTGCTCATGCATTCTGCACGCCGCCGCATGCCGCTGACTGCGGCCGCCGCCCTGGCCTGGCTCGCGCCGGCGTGGGCCGCCGCCGGCGCCGTCGAGCCCCTCGCGATCGAGAAGCCGCTCCTTGCGCGGTACTCCTTCGACGAGCCCTTCGGAGGGCGCTGCGCCGATGCGAGCGGCAAGGGCTGCGATGCCGCGGCCGAGGGCCGCCTCGCGCTCGACATCGACCGCGCCGAAGGCGTCTTCGGCAACGCCCTGCGCCTCGCCGGCCGGCACCGGCTGCGGGCGTCCGAGACGCTCGCCTTCGGCCGCATGGAGGCAATCTCGCTCTGCGCATGGACGCTTCCCGCGGAGCTCGGCTCCTACCGCGAGATCTTCCGCAAGGAGGACGGCGAGGACCGCGTTCTCTTCTCGTTCCAGGGCGACGGGACGATCCTCTCGCTCGGGCTCAACGTCGGCGGCTATGTGGAGTGCGATGCGGGCATCGACCCGGCAGTCGCCCTCGACGGCGATTGGCACCATTGCGCGGCGACCTTCGACGGACAGCGCTTCCGCGTCTACTTCGACGGGAAGCTTGCCGGCGAGCTCGCGCGGCCGGGCGCGATCCAGGCGGGCGGCCCCGCGCGGGGCTGCATCGGGTCGCTCGACGGCGGCGAGTGCTTCCAGGGCCTGCTCGACGACCTGAGGATCTACTCCGCGGCGCTCGCGGCGGACGAGGTGGCGGCGCTTCACCGCAACGGCCGCGATGCGCTCGCGGCGCGGCCCGAAGGACGCGAGGCGGGCGAGCCCGCGCTCCCGCGGCGTCTCCTCGCCCACTGGACGTTCAACGAGCACGCCGGCGCGGCGGTTCGCGACCGCGCCGGCGCGACGCCGGCAAGAGACGCCCGCGCGGAAGGCGCCCTGCCGCGTACGTCCGGCGTCCACGGCAACGCGATCGAGCTTCGCGGCGAGCACGCGCTCGGCGTCGAGCTCGCGCTCGATCCCGCGGCGGTCTCCGCCCTCTCGATCGCGGCCTGGACGCGGCCGGCCGAGCTCGGCGGCTTCCGCGAGATTCTCAGGCAGGAGTGCGGAGCGCGCATTCTCTTCTCGTTCCAGGAGAACGGCACGATTCTGTCGTTCGGGCTCAACGCGGGCGGCTACGTCGAGTGCGATGCGCCGATCGACCCCGCGCGCCTCCTCGACGGGGACTGGCACCATTGCGCCGCCGTGTTCGACGGCGCCGCCATGCGCGTCTACCTGGACGGCGCTCGCATCGGCGAGCTCGCGCGTGCGGGCCCCCTCGCGATCGACCCCTCGGCGCCGGCCTTCATCGGCTCGTCGAGCGGGAAGTCGGAGCACTTCCAGGGCGCGCTCGATGACCTGCGCATCTACTCGGACGCGCTCGCGCCCGATGAGATCGCGGAGCTCCATCGCGCGGGCCGGGCGAGGATCGAGGAGCGCGCCCGCGCCGCCGAACGCGCGCTCGCGGCGCTCTACGCGCGCGGCGGGACCTTCGCGGAGACGCTCGCGCGGGCGAGAGCGGCGCTCCGCGACGGCCGCATCGCGCTTGATCGCGAGCTTGCCGGCGCCTTCACCCGCAAGCTCGCCGCCGACTTCCCGGACGAGAGCCGCAGGCTCGCGGCCCTGACCGGCGCGGGCCCGCTCGATTACCTCGCGGCGGCCGATGACGCGCTGCACGTGCGCGCGGCCGAGCACGCGGTCGAGCTTCTCATGGAATACGCGCCCCTCACCGAGGAGCAGAAGGCGGACACGACGCCCGAGGAGCGGGCGCACTGGCAGGCGGCCGAGGCGATCCGCGCGCGCCTCGGCGAGCTCGAGTCCCGCGGCGACGCGGCGCGCGATTCGCCCGACTGGATCCAGATCGTCCTCGATGCCGGGCCCATGGTCGCGTTGCGCCCGGCCGTGCATGAGCCCGTCGCCCCCTACGTGCGTCCCGCAACGCCCGAGACGCGGACCCTGAGCGCCGAGGAGGCCCGAGCGGCGCTGAGACGCGACTGGCTCCACCAGGCAGGCGGCAATCCCACACCCGAGCGCATCGCGCAGGAGATCGAGTGGGCGCGGAAGCTCGCGCGCAGGATCGCGCGGGCGGGCGGGCCCGACCTCGCTCCCGAGCTTGCGGAGCTCGACGCCCTCGCCGCGCGCGCGGCCGCCATCGCGGCGCCCGACGCCGAGCTCTACTTCGCCGTGCGCGCCGTCAAGCGCGCCATCGCGTTCAAGAACCCGGCCGTCGATTTCGACAAGGTGCTCTTCGTCGACATGCCGTACCCGCAGGGCTCGGAGTGGCCGCACGAGACGCGCCACAGGCTCGGCTACATGGCCGTGCCGGGCGGGCGGCTGCTCGTCCTCGACGGGCTGTCGCCCGAGGGCCGCCTCACCCAACTCATGCCGAAGCCGCCGCTCCACGGCTCCTTCTGGCGGCCGGATCTGTCGTGGGACGGCCGGCGGGTCCTCTTCTGCTTCAAGCCGCACAACGAGAAGTCGTTCCACCTCTACGAAACAGGCATCGACGGCGAGGGTCTCAGGCAGCTCACGAAGGGCCCCTTCGATGACTTCGACCCGATCTACCTTCCCGACGGGAAGCACATCATGTTCTCGACGACGCGGGCGCACACGTACGTGCGCTGCATGCCGCCGACGAACGCGTACGTGCTCGCCCGCTGCGACCGCGACGGCCGGAACATCTACCTCGTCTCGCAGAACAACGAGCCTGACTACCTGCCGTCGGTGCTCGACGACGGCCGCGTCATCTACACGCGGTGGGAGTACACGGACAAGCCGCTCTGGCGCCCGCAGAAGCTCTGGACCGTGAACCCCGACGGCACGCAGGTCGCGATGTACTGGGGGAACCAGAGCGTCTGGCCGGATCTCGTCAAGGATGCGCGCCAGATCCCCGGCACGACGCGCGTCATGGCGACGGGCAGCGCGCACCACAACTGGTTCAGCGGCTCGGTGGCGATCATCGACATCGCTCGCGGCCTCAACTTCCCGCGCGGCATCACGAAGGTCACGGCCGACGTGCCGTGGCCGGAGTGCGGGAACGGTCCCGTCGACCCGATCGAGTCGCCCGAGTACCACGCCTCGGGAAGGTACGGCGCGTACTACTCGCCGTACCCGCTCGGCGAGCGCGATTTCCTGGTCTCGGCCGAGCGCAACGGGAAGTTCGTGCTGCTCCTCATGGACACCGACGGCAACAGGGAGCTCATCTACGAGGGTGTGAACAACATCTTCCACGCCATGCCCGCGCGGGCGCGCCCGGCGCCGCCCGCCATCGCCGACCGCGTGGCGTGGCCCTCGCGCGAGGAGCGGCTGCGGCCCGCCGGCGGCACGATCTACAGCGCGAACGTCTACGAGGGCGCGCCCGCCGAGCTCCGCGGCAAGGCCCGGTTCCTGCGCGTCCTGAGCATCGACGCCAAGACCTACACGTACTGGTACAAGCGCCCGTACCTCTCGACCGGGCCGGTCGTCTCCGCCGTGCAGTCCGAGGGCGTCAAGCGGATTCTCGGCACGGTGCCGATCGAGCCCGGCGGCGCGGTCGCGTTCCGCGCCCCGTCCGGCCGCGCGCTCCACTTCCAGCTTCTCGACAAGCGCGGCCGCGCGCTCCAGACCATGCGCAGCTTCACGGGCGTCATGCCGGGCGAGCATCGCGGCTGCCTGGGATGCCACGAGCTCCACAGCCGCGCGCCCGTGAACGAATACGCCCGCGGCGCGCTTGCGGCTCCCGTCCGCGACATCGCGCCGCCCCCGTGGAGCGACGACACGGTGAGCTTCCCGCGCTACGTCCAGCCCGTGCTCGACACGCATTGCGGCGAGTGCCACCAGGGCGCGGGCAAGGGGCGCGCGACGCTCGACCTCACGTCGCGGCCCGCGTTCGATGTCTTCACCGAGCCTTACCTGACCCTCATCGGCAGGCCGTCATGGGGCCAGCCGTACGAGCGGCCGGCCGATGCCGGCGCGGGCTTCGGCATCGCCAACATGCTCATGGTCGAGGCCTTCGGGCAGACCGACCCGCAGGCCTACGTGACGCCGCCGCCCATGACCCATCTCTCGTACAACAGCCCCCTGATCGAGATCGCGTCGAGCGGCGAGCACCACGGCGTCAAGGCCGACGACCTGAGCCTCGCGCGCCTGGCCGCGTGGATCGACGCCATGTGCCCCTACATGGGCGACGACGAGATCCGCCGCATCGAGGACCCGGTGTTCCAGGGCGTCGACTGGCTCGCGATCAGGCCGCGGATTCGCACCGCGCCCGTGATCGTGCGCCCGGGGCCGGTCGACTGAGCGTTCCCTCGGCCCCGCGCGCGCGTGGCGCCGGATCGCGCGCACTGGCTTCGCCCGTCTAACGAGCGAGCCCCAGAAGGTCGTCCAGCGTTACATAGTGATGGAAGTAGCCGGCGGCACGCAGGGCCTCGTCCGGCCCGTGGAGGCTCACGAGGGCTCGCTCGCACGTATGACCGCGGGGCAGGTGCACCAGCCCGCATTTGCGCTCCATCTCCGGAATCACGTGCGTGGCAATGGGCCGGTCATGGTACTTGATCTCGCAGATGGTGACGACGCCATCCGCCCGGTGGAACAGGAGGTCGATCTGGAAACCCCGGTCGCCTCGCTCGTAGTACGGCGCCGCGTTCAGAACCTGATCGCCGAAGCCCATGATCGCCGCCAGCCGCCCCGCGTGCTTGACGCAGAACCTCTCGAAGGCGAAGCCGAGCCAGACGTCCAAGCTCCCCTCGGTCAGCAGCTCGAAGAGCCGGAGGGACTCGCTCTCGGCGATCGCACGGCGATTCGGAGCGATGTACCGGTAGTAGAAGTGCAGGTACTCATCCGCCAGGGCATAGGTCCGCAGCTTCGATCGCTCCCCTCTCCCGAACGGTACGAACGACCGGATGATCTCGGCCTGCTCCAGGTTGCTCAGGTACAGCGTCAGCCCCCCTCCCGAGACCATCCCCAGGCGCTTGCGCAGGTCGTCCGCCGTCATCATCCGGTCCCGAAGCATCACGACAATGCGCTCGTACGTCTTCGCCTCGCGGAACTGGTTGTAGAACACCCGTTCAACCTCGCGCGTGAGGGGCGACGCGACGGAAAAACACAGTCGATTCATGTTCTGGGCGAACGAGCGATTCAGGCGGATTTCTTCCAGATACTTGGGAACTCCCCCGAACACGAGCAGATACTTGAGGATCTCCTCCGCAGACCGCCGGCCGTGGAACAACGCGCAGGCCTCCGGAGGCGTGAGCCCTTTCAGCAGCAACTGCACCGTGATGCGGCCGTAGAGGGCCTTCGAGCGCAGGACATCCTTCACCATGAAGGACGCGACCGACCCGCACAGGATCAGCATGACCCCCCGATCCTTCCAGTGGTTGTCCCAGTAGAACTTGAGCAGGCTCACCAGCCGCCCGCGGCCGGCAGCCATCCACGGCAGTTCGTCAAGGAATAGGACCAGCTTGCCCTTGCGGCTCCGATCCGCGACCGCCCGCTCCGTGAGGTAGGTGAAGACGTGCTCCCAGGTGCGCAAGGCCGCACCGTCAAGAAGCGGGTCTTTCGTCTGGCTCCTGAGCGCCTCCGTGAAGTGGCCGATCTGCGCGCCGGTGCGCTCGCCCTCGATCCCCTCGAACGCGAGCGCCGACTCCTTGCCCCGCAGGAACTGGCCGACCAGGCTGCTCTTCCCGATTCGCCGGCGTCCGTAGATGACGACCAGCTCGCTCTTGGCGCTGCCGTAGGCGTCCTCCAGCACCTTCAGTTCCCGCTCCCTGCCGACGAACATGGCGTCTCTCCTCCGTTCCGCGAATCCGCCTCGGAGGTCTCTTCATATTCTTTGCGGATTCGCGGTTATGATTATACCTTATCCGCACACGGAAGTCATCTCATTCTGTGTGCGGATTGCCGATGGCGCGAGGGGGGAGGCGCGCCGCGTGCGAACCGCCGCCGCGCCGCAGCACCCATCGCCGGTTGCGGTCACGCCTCCAGATACACGCCGGCCTTCCTGAGAGCTTCCCGCACGACCGCGGGCTTCAATTCGCGGGAACCGAGGTTTCCGGCCGCGCAGAGGGCCGCGGCGGTGCCGGCGCCCTGGCCCTGCCCCATGCAGCACACGGTGTTGCGGGTGGACATGTGGGCGTCGTGATTCGAGGTGATCATCATGCCGCAGGCCAACAGGTTCTCGATGCCTTTGACGCACAGAGCCCGGTAGGGAATGCCGTACGTGCCGCCATCCTTGACCTGGCAGCGAGGAGCGGAGTCGTGGAAACCGTACACCATGACCTCGTCGTCGAAGTGCCGAGCCTCGAGCACGTCCGCCGCCGTGATATCGTAGTCGCATTCGATCACGCGCCCGCGCCGGATGCAGAGGTTGGGGCTGGTGCGGGCCATGAACGCCTTCTCGCAGCCGGGGACGAACTTCCGAAAGAGCTCGACCGCCTTGGCCATGCGCCGGCGGATTTCGAGCTCGGCCTTCGCGACTTCGTCCCGGCTGGTCGGGCTGACGGGGAGCTTGAGATTGCACTTGATGAACATCAGGTAGTTGTCGTGGACGGTCGTGGTGATCATCCCCATGCCGATGGCGCGTGCGGCCTCGGCCATGCCGGGAACGTCGATCCACTCGGCGCCGGCGCGGACGATTCGATCGGGGTGACCGCTGCGAAGCCCCCGCGCGAGCTGCCCGGACGCCTGGTGAGCCTCCAGAAAGGCGTGGTACTTGTCGATGTCCACGTTGCCGATCCCCACGCTGTTGCAGACGGGATAGTCGTTCGGCTCGGTGTACCGGGCGCCGGCGTGCGCGGACAGATCGCCGTAGGCGGTGCAATCCACGAACGATTTCGCCAGGAACGCCTCGCGTCCCGATCGGCTTTCGACGATCACGCCCCGAACGCGCCGGCCATCCCTGATGGCGCCGGTGAGCAGCGTGTTGACACACACGAACACGCCGGCTTCCGCCAGCATTTCAAAGGCGATGCACTTGTACATCTCCGTGTCGATCGCCGTACACACCGAGTCGTAATTGTAGCCCCGGAGCATCTCCGCGTGGCCGGAGCAGCCGCCCGCGCGCACGAGCCGGTCGATGATCTCTTGCGGGATCCCTCGAACCACCTGGCGTTTCTCGACGCCCGGGAATGCCTTCCACAGGTTGTAGAAGCTGTGCAGGGCGGTGCCTCCTTCGGTCACGGTCCCGCCGGGATAGCCCTTGGCTTCGATCAGAACGGTCGTGGCCCCTTGGCGGGCCGCCGCGATGGCCGCGACGACACCGGCCGTTCCGGCCCCGGCCACGCACACGTCGAATCTCCGGATCGGCAGCCGCTTCGCCGACTCCTGGTAGTACTCCTGGCTCCGGTCCGCGCTCTCCGACGATCCGCCGCCCGCCAGGCGTGCGCCGACTCCCATGCCGGCCGCCAGCATCCCTTTCGAGAAATCCCGTCGATTCACTGGCCAGGAAGCCGTGAGACTGTTCGTTGTTGTCTTCATGATCCACGATCCTAATCGCGTACCTCCGGACAATCAATCGACGGCTGCGTTGCCGTCCGGGGGTTGCCGTCCGGGGGTTTGCCGTCCGGGGACAGTCACCGATTTCCCGCGAAAAATCGGTGACTGTCCCCGGAATCCTCGGCGAAGCCGGCATCGATGTACTGCCCGCCGGCGGTCTGCAGGCAGTGGACAGCAACCGTGTTCGCGCCGCGCCAGAAGCTCGCGCGCATCTGCTCCGTGAGCTCGATCCGCCGGTAGGCCGTGACATGGCCCCGCGCGCGGTGGATCAGCGCGCCGTTGACGTAGACCTCCACGTCCTCGTCGTGGTGAAGGAGCATCGCGAGATCCGGGCCGGGTCCAGCCCTCGGGCGGCGCGCGCAGCGTGCAGCGCCATATTGCGCCGTTCTCGACGACGGTGGCGATCGGAAGAATCCACTTCACCTTTGGCGCGCGCATCACGACGCCGAGCCGCGCGAGGAGATCGCGCCAGAAACGCGCGTGCTTCTCCGAATGCGGCCCGTAGTCGATGGACGAGATCATGATCCGTCCGGCGCCCGCGGGAATCTCGACGAGCGCCACCCCGGGCGGTTTCTCGTGCCGCTCGTACATCACGACCGCGCCGCACTTCGCGACCACGGGCGCCTGGTTGAACAGCGACCAGTCCGTGTCGCTCGCGCGAAGCAGCGTCCTTCCGCCTTCGACCGCCGGCCCCGCCAGGCCGGACTTCAGAATCCTCCTGTCGGCATCCGAGCTCGGCGAGCCGGCCGTAGAGCGCGCCGGCCTCTTCCTCGGGAATCCGGTTGTAGCTGAAGATCGCGAAGAGCTCGTTGCCGAAGCTCCAACCGATCACGCTCGGGTGGTTGCGGTCGCGGAGGACGAGCGCATCGTAGTGCGCCGCGAAGCGCTCCCATGCCGCCGGGTCCTCGAAGTTGAGCCTGAGCGAGCTCCCGAAGAGCGCGGTCTCGTCGAGAACGACGATCCCCATCTCGTCGGCCAGGTCGAGGTAGGCGCGCGGGTAGGGCTGCGCGTGCGGGCGCACCGCGTTGCCGCCGAAGTCCTTGATCATCCGGTACCACGCCCAGACGAAGCGGCGCGACATCATGAAGGGGCCGAAGGGGTGCGACAGGTCGCCGAACATCTGCAGGCGCCGCCCGTTGAGGAGCACGTCGCGGCCGCGCAGCGCGAACTGCCGCCATCCGAAGCGCGTGACATGGCGATCGACCACCTCTCCGCCGGCGCCGACCGAAAGCACGAGCGCGTGGAGATTCGGCGCATCGGGGCTCCAGGGGCGAAGCTCGTCCCGCACGGCCTGGGCGAGCGTGAGCACAACCGAAGCCCCCGGCTCGACGCGCGCGCGGTCCCTGCGCCCACCCGCCGCCGGCACGCCCCGGCATTGACGGCGGGAAGCCCGAGGCTGTCTACTGTCTTGTGGTCTGTGGAGGCAAGACGATGAGATCGACGATCCCGACGCGCCGCGAGTTCCTTCGGGCAACCGTCGCCGCGGCGGCCGCGGCCGGAAGCCCGCGTCTCCGCGCGCAGGCGGAGGCCCGGACGAGCGAGGCGGCGACCGCCGGCGCGTCCGCGAAGCGCGTCTTCGCCGCCGTCTTCGCGCACGAGACCAACACGTTCCATCCCGTGAAGACGGCGAGCTACAACTACTCGAAGATCGACCCCGACGAGTTCGATCTTGAGGCGTGGCGGGATTCGGGCCTGGTCATCGTTCCGGGCATCGCGGCGCGGCCGGCGGGCGGCGGCACCATCGACGGCAAAGCCTGCCGCGAGGCCATGGACAAGGTCGCCGAGTCGCTGCGGGCGGCGCTGCCGGTCGACGCCGTGTTCTTGCGGCTTCACGGCGCCATGTTCGCCGAGGGAATCGGGCCCGCGGAATCGGTCCTCGTCGAGGAGCTGCGCGCGATCGTCGGGCCGGCGATCCCCATCGCCTGCACCTTCGACCTGCACGGAAACATCCCGGCGCGGCTCGCGCGCGCGGGCGATATTCTCGTCGGCTACAAGACGGCCCCGCACACGGACAGAGCGGAAACCGCCGAGCAGGCCGGGCGAATTCTGCTCGAGACGCTGCGGGGCAAGGTGCGGCCCGTGTCCCATATCATCCCCATCCCCATCATCGTGCAGGGCGAGAAGGCGATGACGACCGGCGAGCCTTTCCGCTCGCTCGTCGAGGAAGCGCGCAGAATGGAGCGCGAGGGCGTGCCGGGGCACGCCGCCCGGATCCTCGCGGCCACGCTGTTCGTCGGCTGCGCCTGGACCGACTCGTTCGACACGGGAATGTCCGTGATGATCACCGCGGACGGATCGCGGGACGCCGCGCGCGCCGCGGCGATCCACCTTGCGCGGCGCATCTGGGACGCGCGGCAGAAGTTCGCGTTCGGCTGCGAGGCGGCGGAGCTCGAGGCCGGCGTCGCGCGGGCGCTCGAGGCGCCCGAGCCGACGGTGCTCCTCACCGACAGCGGGGACAACGTGAC
>DHGK01000240.1 GCA_002402755.1 Planctomycetes bacterium UBA4800 | reverse complement strand
CGGCCCGATTTCCTCGGGTGCTACAACCCGGCGCGGCGGACCCGCACCGTCGATCTGCTCGCCGCCGACGGGGCGCGGTTCGAAACCGCGGTCGCGTCCGCCCCCTGGACGGTGCCCGCCATCGCGGCGATGTGCACGGGGGTCTCGGCGCACCGGCTGGGCCTGGTGCGATGGGAGCAGCCCTGGACGGCCGATGTCCCGACCGTCTTCAGCCGCATGCGCGCGGCGGGCTTCGAGACGGCCTCGTTCGTCTTCGAGCCCGCGTATCTCTTCTTCAAGTGCTCCGAGGCGGCCGTGGCGGGCTCGTCGCAGGATCCCGCGGCGATGCGCGCGTGGTTCAACGCCCGCGGCCGGGGCGGATACTTTGCGTTCGTCCATTACTGGTGGACGCATCTTCCCTATCTCCCGCAGCGATTCGAACTCGCGGAGTGGGACGCGCGCTGCAAGGAGATGATCGCGACGCTCGCCGTCCAGGATCCCTGGCAGCGCGAGAAGAACCGCGCCGCGCTCAGGCAGCTCTACGCGCGCGCGGTCGACCACTTCAGCGAGGAATGGCTGCCGGCGCTGCTCAAGGCCGCGCAGCCCGATGTCCTCATCATCACGGCCGACCACGGGGAATCCTGGGGCGAGCGCATGGGCGGCGCCGAGCGGCCGGCGCGGATCTTCGACCTGCACGGCAAGCACCTCTTCAACGAGGTGCTCGACGTGCCGCTCGTCGTGCATGCGCCCGGCCTCGTGCGTCCCGGCGTCGTGCGCGGGGTCGCGCGAAGCATCGACATCATGCCGACGGTGCTCGCGCTCGCGGGCGTGCGGGGCGAAGAGAACGCGATCCAGGGCGTTTCACTCCTTCCGGCGATCGAACGGGGCGCCGCCGCGGACGGCCCCGCGTTCTTCGCCCGCAACCGCGACTTCGCGCCCGGCGACGCGCTGCCCGAGAGCGTCGGCGATGCCTACCGCGAGATCGGGTGCCGCGACGCGAGATGGAAGGTCGTCCGCGACATCGAAACCGGCGCGGCGCGGGCGTACGACCTGGCCGGCGATCCGGGAGAGCTCCGGCCGTTCGCGCCGAACGAAGGCCCGAGCGCGGAGCTTCTGCGGGCGCTCGATGCCGAGATCGCGCACGCGGCGGCGGGCCGCATCGATCCGCGCGACTACGCCGCCATGCGCACGCAGCTCGCGCAACTCGGGTATCTCTGAGCGGGGGCGGCGCCGTCGGCCGGATTGCCGCGCCGGATTCTCCGCGGCGCCCCGCCTCTCACGCCGCCGCGATCGGATAGGTTCCGGCGGTGCGCACCTCGTCGCACATGGCGACGATGTTCTCGGGCGGCACGTCGGGCTGGATGCAGTGAACGGCCGCGGCGATGTACCCGCCGCCGGGGGCAAGGTCGCGAATGCGCCGGCGCACTTCGCCGCGCACGTCCTCGACCGTGCCGTGCGGCATGACCCAGCGCGTGTCGATGCCGCCGCAGAACGAGAGACGGTTCCCGAACTCCCGCTTCAGCCGCGCCGTGTCGCTCAGGCGCGCGGTCGAGACCTGCACGGGGTTGATGATGTCGGCGCCGATCTCGGCGAGGTCGCCGAGAAAGGCGTGGATGTCCCCGCAGGAATGGAAGAACACCTTGCCGGCGAGCCGCTCCTTCATGGCGGCGAGGAGCCGCGCCTGGTGCGGCTTGATGAGCGCACGGTAGCTCTCGGGCGACAGCATCGGGCCGGCCGTCGTGCCGAGGTCGTCGCCGGTGACGATCACGTCGGCGAAGCGCCCGGCCTCATCGAGGAGCGCGCGCACGTAGGGAACGGCCAGGCGCTCGATCTTCGCCATCAACGCCGAGAAGAACTCCGGATCGGCGAGCGAGTCCATGAGCATCGCATCGAGGCCTCGCAGCAGGCACGCCTGCTCGAAGAGGGTGACGTGGCTCAGGAGGACGCTTGCGTACCCCGCGTCCTGGATCGCCTTGGCCCGCGCGGCGAGGCCCTCGAGCCGGCCGGGCGGCGTCAGGTTCGGCCACGGGTAGCGGTCGAGATCCTCGACCGTGGCGTGCCGGAGCGGCGACTCGGCGACCTCGAAGTAGAGGCACCCGGGCGCACGGCGCCACGTCACGCCCCAGTCATCGACCAGGCAGTCGGCGGAGACCTCCCTGCGGTGCGGCGACTCCGCGGGACCGGCATCGACGGGCCGCCCGTCGCTCCCGAGGCGGCGCAGCACCTCCTCATCGATCCGCGTGTACTGGAACTGTTTCGAGAAGTATTGCGGCGGCCCGCAGCGGATGCCGAGGTGAGTCTTGAGCCGCTCGTAGCCCGGCATCAGAACGCTCGTGACGCCGGAGGTGCCGAGGAAGAGCGGCACGCGGTCCGGTTCCTCGTGGTTCAGGGCGCAGAGAACGCGTTCGCGGGACGTGAGGCTCATTGGTACGCTCCGATGGCCAGACCCGTCTCGACGAAATACCGGTACGTTTCGTATTCCACCTGGTCGGGCACGCTGTGATCGACCTGCAGGATGTAGCCGCCGCCGGCCATGGCCTGCGGCAGCTTCTGCTCGAGCTCCCGGCGGACGCGCCCGAGGTCGTTCGATACGAGGGCGCGGGCGTCCATGCCCCCGATGAGGGCGAGCCGATCGCCGAAATCCCGCTTGATGCGCGGGAGATCCATGCCCGCCTTGACCTCGAGCGGTTGCAGGCAGTCGATGCCCGCCTCCAGCAGGCTCGGGATGAGCGGCTCGACGAAACCGTCGGAGTGCAGGATGACCGGCAGGGCGCGGTCGTGCGCCCACGCGAAGAGCCGCCGGTGCGCCGGGAGCAGCAGGTCGCGGTACATGTCCGGCGACATGAAAGGACGGCCGCGGTAGCCCAGGTCATCCCAGACCCAGAGACCATCGGGCGCCCCTTCGCGCGCGACGAGCGCCTCCAGAAGCTCCACGGTCAGGCGGGAGTACGCGCCGGCCATCTCCCGTATCCAGCGCGGGTCATCCATCGCGCCGAGGAGCGCGTACTGGTGGCCGCACACGGGCGTCATCAGGTCGAACGCGCCGAC
>DHGK01000054.1:286-18258 GCA_002402755.1 Planctomycetes bacterium UBA4800 | reverse complement strand
AAATCTTCCGTGAAGACAGTTTCCCGGTTCCACTCGAAGCCCTTCGGGAGATTCTTCTCAATGCCATCATGCATCGCGACTACTCCCTCTATTCCGGTTATGTCGCCGTCGTGGTGTTCGACGACCGGATTGAGATCCAGAGCTGCGGGCGCCTTCCCCTTGGCGTGACCGTCGAACAGCTTTCCGGCCCGCATCTGTCCAGACCGACGAATCCGCTCATCGCCGAGGCATTCCACCGTACCGGGGCGGTCGAGGTTTGGGGACGCGGTACCAATCGCGTCATCGAGACGTGCGAGAAGCATGGCGTGTTGCCGCCGGTTTTCGAGGAAAGACAAGGGTTCTTGGTCGTCACTTTCAGGGCGCAGATGGTTACAGGACGCGCGGCCACGCAAGTCACCACGCAAGTCGCTGCAGTGCTTCAATCCGCCGTGCAGGCTCCGAAGTCGCGGTCGGAACTCCAGCGGGTCGCCGGCATAAGGAATCGCGAACACTTTCGTAAAGCGTACCTGGAGCCTCTGCTGGCGTCCGGGTGGCTGGAGCGGACCATTCCCGACAAGCCGCAAAGCCGCCTGCAGAAATACCGGCTGACCCCGGCCGGGGAAGAAGCGCTGGCAACACGCAGAGGGGATCGTTCGAGATGACGTGCGTGCGTTGTCGGCATATCCGTGCTTCTCTTGACCGTTCCGTTGTCCCTCCCGCGCACTCCATCCGCCGCAACGGAATCTTCCTATCTCGTACCGCAGCATGCCACGCGCACCTGCCGGGCACGCGGAGGCAGGCGTCCGAGGGCGAGTTGGCTGCCAAGAGCCGCAGGAGCAGGATCCGAGGCGGTGTGAGCTTCGCCGGGAAGTCCCATGGTCAACGGTTGAAATACAGTTCCGCAACCAAGGTGAGCGCCGACAGCTACCGTGGAGATCCCCTCTATCCGCGAATCGTTCGCGCCGTCGCGCCACTGCTGGAACGCGGCAAGGTCGTCGCGCCGGTGGACGTCCTTGCCGGCATGGGCCTTCTCGATCCGGTGAAGATCGAGGACTGGCGGCGTGGCCGCGTGCCCTACCTGGAGAAAGTTTCGGCTGCAACCTGACGCGGCTGTCGAGACTGCTGTGGAACCTCGGCATGACGTGGCACTCGGCGCTGCGCTACGTCCTGGGGAGCCGGAGCCGGTGGAAGGGGAGAGACTACGCGCGGGGAGAGGAGGTTCGACGATGAGAACGCGAACGCTTCCGGCCGGCATCGAGCGCCTCGCGCTGAGCCTGGCATTCGTGCTGTCGGGGGCGGGCTGCACGACGGCGCCGGCGCCGGCGGCGCCGGACGGCGCGCCGGACGTCGTCGAGAAGCTCAGGGCGACCATCGCCGCGGAGATGGCGAGGCTCGGCGTGCCGGGCGTCTCGGCGGCGCTCGTTCGCGGCGGCGCCATCGCGTGGAGCGGCGCCTTCGGGAAGGCGGATGCGGCGTCCGGGGCTCCCGTGGACGAGGCGACGCTCTTCCCGGCGGCATCGTGCAGCAAGCCCGTCGCGGCCTTCGCCGCCCTGCGCCTCGCCGAGCGGGGCGGGCTCGACCTCGACGCGCCGATAGACGATGTGCTGAAGAGCTGGAAGCCGCGGCCGCGGCCGTTCTTCGGGCCCGTGACGGTCAGGCTGATCCTCGCGCATCGCGCCGGCCTCTCGATCCACGGCGTGCCGGGCTACGACAGGGACGATCCGAACGCGCGGAGCTGCCGCGAGGAGCTCGCGCACACGCTCGAGTTCCTCGAGGAGCCGGGCACGCGCTTCCGCTACTCGGGCGGCGGGTTCATGATCCTGCAGGTTCTCCTGGAGGACGCGACGGGCAAGGCGTTCAACGCGCTCATGGAGGAGGACGTCCTCCGCCCGCTCGGCATGCAGGCCTCGACGTTCGAGCCGTACCGGGAGCCGTACGCGGCGCGCATGGCCCGCGGGCACCTGCGCGACGGAGCCCCCGTGCCGTGGCGGCAGACTCCCGGGCTCGCGGCGGCGTGGCTTCACACGACCCCGTCGGATCTCGCGCGCTTCATGATCGCGGTGTACAGGACGAGCCGCCTGGGGGAGACGCACGTGGTCGCGCCGCGGACCGCCCGCACGATGGTCACGCCCACCGGCGCGGCCGAGGGGCGCTACGGCGCGTACACCTCGCTCGGGTTCTTCCTTGCCGACACGCCGGCGGGACGCGTCGTCTTCCACCGCGGGACGAACCGCGGCTACCAGTGCGGGATGTGGATCTTCCTTGCGAGCGGCGACGGCCTCGTCGTGATGACGAACAGCGCCAAGGGCGAGGAGCTGTGCACGGCGGCGTACGAGGCCGTCTGTCCCGAAGCCGCGCCGCGCGGGTGACGCGCCCGCGGCGTTTCAGGATCTCCCGCGCGGTTGTCTGACTGCCGAGGAGTCCCCGATTATGATCCCGGATGATGACAACGCCGGCGAGGTCTCCTGCGGGCCTTGCCTGGCGGGCGATGCGCCGATCCACGTCGTCGCCGACACCGTGTCGAAAGTCGATGGCAAGGTGTACCCCATGGTGTTCGTCCTTCCGGACGGCGAGAGCCGCGTCTTCCATACGGTGTCCGGCCGCAACGCCCGCGCGTACAACGAGGCGGTCCGCGCGCTCGTGCGCCGCGGCTGTACGTGGGCGGCGGGGATAGAGCCGAAGTGAAGCGCCTTCGGGAGGGTGGAAGGCATGGGAGTCGACTACGTTCTTCTTCGCGTTCGAAGCCCCATCGGGCCCGGCGGCGTGAGCGTCGACAGAGTCAGAGATCTCACAGAGGGCCTGACGCTCGGCACACCCCAGGAAGTCAAACGCCGACTTCGAGAGGCGAACGTCTTTGACATGGGTACCGGCAGCCCGGAAGGGAGTCCCCTTGAAGCGCCTGTCGTCACGGCCATAATGGAGTCCGCCGCTGGTCGTGCGGCGCTCGGGCCCGTGCGACCAGCGGCGGAGACCCGAGAACCCCGATGCTCCTGACCCTGACGACCACGCACCGGCCGGCGACGGACCTCGGCTGGCTTCTCCACAAGAAGCCGGCGAGGCTCCAGACCTTCGAGCTGCCGTTCGGCGCGGCGCACGTCTTCTACCTCGAGGCGACCGAGGAGCGGTGCACCGCCGCCCTGCTCCTCGATGTCGACCCAGTCGGGCTGGTCCGCCGGCCCGGCGGGGCTGCGGGCGGCGGCTGGGCGCTCGATCAGTACGTCAACGACCGGCCGTACGTGGGATCGTCCTTCATGAGCGTTGCGATCTCACGTGTTCTCGGGACCGCCCTGGGCGG
This sequence comes from Planctomycetes bacterium UBA4800, assembly GCA_002402755.1. Taxonomy (GTDB): domain Bacteria; phylum Planctomycetota; class UBA8108; order UBA8890; family UBA8898; genus UBA8898. The sequence goes on along the minus strand of DHGK01000054.1, from coordinate 14,984 downwards.
AACCTGCAAGACCCACCCGCAGGTCGCCGCCTCCGCGATCCCCCTGAGCGCCCGGATCGCCGCCGTCCCGTGCCGGGGCGGCGAGCGCTTCCTGCGGCTCCTTTTCGAGCCTCTGGGTTACGAAGTCTCGGCCAGGCGCCGGCCCCTGAACGAGAGATTCCCCCAGTGGGGCGAGAGCGCGGTGTTCACCGTCGAGCTCTCGGCCGTTGTCCGGCTCGCCGACCTCCTTGCGCACCTGTACGTGCTCGTCCCCGTGCTCGACGACGACAAGCACTACTGGGTCGGCAGGGACGAGGTCGAGAAGCTCCTCTCCCGCGGCGGGGACTGGCTCCCGGCCCACCCGCTGCGCGAGCAGATCGCCGCGCGTTACCTGAAGCACCGCCGGAGCCTCACGCGGGAGGCGCTCTCGCGCCTCGCGGACGAGGACGCCCCGGATCCCGAGGCCGTCGAGGAGACGCACGCGAAGGAGGAAGAGGCCGTCGAGAAAAGCCTGAGCCTCAACGAGCGGCGCGTGGGCGCCATTCTCGCCGTACTGCGCGCGATCGGGGCGCGTCGCGTGCTGGACCTCGGATGCGGCGAGGGCCGGCTGCTCGAGCGCCTCCTCCGGGAGCGGACGTTCACCGAAATCGTGGGCCTGGACGTGTCGGTCCGGGCGTTGGAGATCGCCAAGGACCGGCTGAAACTCGAGCGCCTCGCCCCCGCCGTACGCGACCGGGTCCGCCTTCTGCACGGCGCGCTGACCTACAGAGACAAACGCCTCTCGGGCTTCGATGCGGCGGCCGTGGCGGAGGTGATCGAGCACCTCGACCCGCCGCGTCTCGCGGCCTTCGAGCGCGTGCTCTTCGAGTTCGCCAGGCCGGGCACGGTCGTGCTGACCACCCCCAACGCCGAGTACAACGAGAAGTTCGCGGACCTGCCCGCGGGAACGCGGAGGCACAGGGACCACCGCTTCGAGTGGACCCGTGCGGAGTTCGCGGCCTGGGCGAACCGCGCGGCCGGACGGTTCGGATACGCCGTGCGGTTCCTCCCCGTCGGCGAGGAGGACGCGCGGGCGGGGCCGCCCACCCAGATGGCGGTATTCCAGCTCATCGCGGCTTCTGATGCGGAGGATGGAGGGCATGCCGCCGCGGGGCCCGAGCGGGGAGAGGACGGCGGATCGGAGATCCGCCCTCCGGAGAAGAAAGCGACGACATCGTGAATGGTATGGGCGATACGCGCCGGCGCGGGATTCTCTCCCCCGGCACGCAGGTCGTGGCCCGGACGGAGGTCCGGGGCTCCGGCGGGGCGATCCTGCGCCCGAAGGGCACCCTGGGCGTCGTCGTCCGATCGCCGGCCGACATCGAGCACGCCTACACCATCACGGTTCCCCGACGGCGGAGAAGCCGCCTTGAAGCGTTCCGGCTTCCCGACCGGCCGGACTACGGGAAGGCCGGCGCCCTGCTGCTGCGCGCCCGCCGGATGAGGGCGGGAGGCGCCGTGAACGAGACGCTCCAAGTCGAGGTCCGGGAGCATCCGTACCCGCTTCTGTTCGCGACGGTCAGCGGAGCGCACCTCTACGGCTTCCCCTCGCCGGACTCGGATTTCGATCTGCTCGTGCGCCTGCGCATGAAGACGCCGGATGCGTCGGGGGGGAGGCTGCCGGCATGAACGCCGAACCAGGAACCCTTCAGATCCCCGAGCTCTCGCTGGTGGTTCTGATCGGCGCGTCCGGCAGCGGCAAGAGCTTGTTCGCGAAGAAGCACTTCAAGCCTACGGAGGTCCTGTCATCCGACTTCTGCCGCGGCTTGGTCTCCGACGACGAGAACGACCAGTCCGCCACGAACGACGCGTTCGCGGTCCTGCATTTCGTTGCGGCCACGCGGCTTGCCGCCGGACGCCTCACGGTCGTCGACGCCACCAATGTCCAACTCGAAGCCCGCAAGCCGCTGGTCGCGCTCGCCCGCCGGTATCACGCCTTGCCCGTGGCGATCGTCCTCGACCTCCCGGAGCGTGTCTGCCAGGAGCGCAACCGCGGCCGGGCTGAGCGGGGCTTCGGCCCGCACGTCGTCCGCCAGCAGGTGCGTCAGCTCCACAGGGCCCTCCGGGGCCTGCGGCGCGAGGGATTCCGGTTCGTCTATGTGCTGGAGTCCGCGCACGAGGTCGAGTCGGCAGTCGTGCAGCGGATCCCCCTGTGGACCAACAAGACGCACGAGCACGGTCCCTTCGACGTGATCGGCGATATCCACGGGTGCTGCAGCGAGCTCGAGGCGCTGCTCTCGGGCCTCGGCTATCGCAGAGAAGCGGCGGAAGGGACGCCCGCGGCGTGGCGGCATCCCGAAGGCCGCAAGGCGGTGTTCCTGGGCGACCTCTTCGACCGCGGGCCCCGGATCCTCGACACCTACCGGCTCGTGCGCGACATGGTCCGCGCGGGGAGCGCCCTGTGCCTGCCGGGGAACCACGAGGCCAAGCTCGCCCGGAGCCTGGGCGGGAGGAACGTCCAGATCACCCACGGTCTCGGACGAACGCTCGCGGAGCTCGACGCCCTGCCGGAGGCGGAGGCCGCGGCCCTGCGCGCGGAGATCGCCGAGTTCATCGACGGGCTGGTGGGACACTACGTACTGGACGACGGGAAGCTGGTAGTTGCCCACGCGGGGATGCGCGAGGACATGCAGGGCCGCGGATCCGGGAAGGTGCGCGACTTCGCGCTCTACGGAGAGACCACGGGTGAGTCGGACGAGTTCGGGTTGCCCGTGCGGAACGACTGGGCGGCCGACTACCGCGGCAAGGCCATGGTGGTCTACGGCCACACCCCCGTGCCCGAGGCGGAGTGGCTCAACCGCACGATCAACATCGACACAGGCTGCGTCTTCGGCGGGAACCTCACGGCGCTTCGTTACCCCGAGCAGGAGATCGTCTCGGTGCCTGCGGCTGCCACGTACTTCGAGCCGGCGAAGCCGTTCCTGCCGGAGGGGGCGCAGGCGCCGGTCCTGAGTGCGCAGCAGGTCCAAGACGACGTGCTCGACATCGAGGACGTGCTCGGCAAGCGGATCGTGCCGACGCGGCTGCACCGCACGGTCTCCATCCGCGAGGAGAACGCGGCGGCCGCGCTCGAGGTCATGAGCCGATTCGCGGTCAACCCCAAGTGGCTGATCTACCTGCCCCCGACGATGTCGCCGTGCGAAACAAGCGCACGGGAGGGATTCCTGGAGCGCCCCGAGGAAGCTTTCGCCTACTTCCGCGACCGGGGAATCCCCCGGGTCGTATGCGAGAGGAAACACATGGGCTCGCGGGCGGTGCTCGCGGTCTGCCGCGACGAAGAGGCTGCCCGCAGAGGTTTCGGCGTGACCGGGGAGGAGATCGGCGCGTGCGTCACCCGGACCGGCCGGCCCTTCTTTTCGGAGGGCCGCGCGGCCTTCGCGGAGGCCGTCCTCGACCGCCTGCGAAAGGCCGTCGGTGCGGCGGGGCTCTGGGAGGATCTCCGGTCGGACTGGTTCCTCGTGGACGCGGAGCTGCTGCCCTGGTCGGCGAAGGCGCAGGCGCTGCTCGAGCAGCAGTACGCGGCCGTGGGCGCGGCGGCGGGTGCCGCGATGCCCGAAGTGGTTGCAGCGCTCGAGAAGGCGGCCGCGTTGGGCGAGGACGCGGTCCGGCTGCTCGCGAAGATGCGGGAGCGCGAGGATCGGGCCCGGCGGTACGTGAACGCCTATAGCGAGTATTGCTGGCCGGTCCGCTCGGTGGAGGATCTGAAAGTAGCGCCTTTCCATCTCCTGGCCGGTGCGAGCGGCGTCTACGCGGACCGCAACCATGTCTGGCACATGGAGACCCTCGCACGGATCTGCCGCGCGGACCCTGGCCTGTTGCTCGAGACGCCGTACCGCGTCGTGGACGTGACGAACGAGGCGGAACGGGTCGAGGGCGTGCGCTGGTGGGAGGAACTCACGGACGCGGGCGGCGAGGGCATGGTCGTCAAGCCCTACGACTTCATCGCCCGTGGGTCGAAGGGGCTGCTCCAGCCGGCATTGAAATGCCGCGGGAAGGAGTACCTGCGGATCATCTACGGGCCGGAGTACGACCTGCCCGGCAACATCGAGCGCTTGCGCTCGCGTGCCCTCGCAGGGAAGCGTTCGCTGGCCCTGCGGGAGTTCGCCCTGGGCATCGAGGGCCTGGAGCGCTTCGTGCGGAGGGAGCCGCTTCGGCGCGTGCACGAGTGCGTCTTCGCCGTGCTGGCGCTGGAGAGCGAGCCGGTGGACCCGCGGCTGTAAGGGGCCGCGCAACAATAACTTTTCGTTGTGGGCCGGTCCCCTCGCGAAGACTCTGTCCGCAACTCGGCGCGCCGCGGCGAGATAGGGGCCATGGCAATGTGACGATCACGCGCACGGCGATTGACGATCCGGCGCGGCAGCGTCAGGCACGGAAAGAAACGCCGAGCCGGCTCTTGCCGCGCGCCGGCATTGGGCGTACACTACCCGTGCATTCCGTGCCTTGCGTTTGGCGAAATCCGGTTCACGCCATGCTGAAACCCCTTGCCGCGCCCTCGGCGGCCGGGGGCGCGCGCCGTGTGCTTCGGCATGCGCTCTGCGTGTGACCCTTTGCAGGCATGCGCGCATGATCGGGCGGCGACGCGCAAGGCCGCGCGGGAGGCGGTGCGCGTATGGGAGCGTTCGTCATTCTTCTGTCCTTGGCGGCCATCGCATCCCTGATCCTGAGTCCCATCATGGCCATCATCGCATTGGCGCGCGCAGGCGCGCTGCGGGGGGAGATCGAGGCGCTCAAGCACGCCTTCGCGCGAAGGGAGATATCCACCGAAACGCCGTCGCCATCCCCCTCCGTGTCAGAGCGCCCCCCGGCTCGTCCGCCGACCCCCGAGCCGGAATCGGCGGTCGCGCCCGTGCCCGCCATGGCGCCCGCACCCGCGCCTGCGCCGCTCCCCGAACCGGCGTCCCCCCCTCCCATGCCGGCCCCGCGTTTCGCTTCCGCCGCGGAGCAGCCCGCCGCCCGACGTCCGCCGCGCGACACGGCCAAGATCGAGGAGAAGCTCGGCACTCGCCTCGCAGTCTGGCTCGGCGCCATCGCGCTCGCCCTCGCCGCAGTGTTCCTCGTCAAGTATGCCTTCGACAACAATCTCCTCACGCCGACGACGCGCGTCACGCTCGGCGCGCTCTTCGGCGCCGCGCTGCTTGTCGCCGGCGAATGGCTGCGCCCCAAGGTCGATCGCATTGCACAAGGGCTCTCGGCCTCCGGCGTTGCCGCGCTCTACGCGAGCGTCGTCGCGGCCGTCTCGGTCTATCACCTCATCGGCCAGACGCTCGGCTTCGTGTTCGTGATCCTGATCACGGCCGCCGCGGTGCTCCTCTCGCTTCGCCAGGGCATGATCGTGGCGCTCGTCGGACTCGCCGGCGGCTTCGTGATGCCGGCGCTGCTTCGCACCGATGTCCCGAAACCCGCCGCGCTCTTCTCGTATCTCCTGCTCCTCGAGGTCGGCCTCATCGCCGTCACGTTCGCACGCAAGTGGTGGGCGCTCTCCGCGGCGACGCTCGTCGCGAGCATGGTATGGGCCATCGTGTGGATCGCCGGCATGCACGCGGGCACGTTCCCGACCGAGCACGGCCTCTGGGTCGGGCTTTTCCTCATCCTCTCGGCGACGGCGTTCGTCATTACCGAACGTACGCAGAGACGCGACGACATTCGCGCGCGTTTCGGCATCCCGGGCTTCTTCTCCTGGGCGGCGATGGGATCGGGGCTCATCCTCGCGGCGTTCCTCACGGGTACCGCGCAGTATTCGTGGCGCGAGTGGACGTTCCTTTGGATCCTGAGCGCGGGCTGTCTCGTGCTCGGGAGGTTCGACCCCTCGAAGGAGGGTCTCGCGGGGCTCGCCGCGCTGCTCGGCGCCGCACTCCTCGCCATCTGGCGCGGCGAAGGGCTCGCCGCGAACGACGAGTTGCGCTTCGGCATGGTCGCGCTCGCATTCGGGCTGCTCTTCGCCGGCGGAGGCTACGCGTGCCTGTGGGGCTCCACGCGGCCGCTCGCGTGGGCCGTGATCTCGAGCGTCGCCGCGTTGCTCTACAGCCTGGTTGCCTACTGCGCGATCGAGAGGCTGCCATCGCCGCTCTCGTGGGGCATCGTGAGCGTGTGCGTGGCCGCGCTCTCCATCGCGGGCGCGTTCCCTCTCGGAAGACGGCGAGCGCGTCTGGGCAGCGGTCCGCTCGCTGCCTACGCGGTCGCGGCGACGACCTTCATCAGCCTCGCGGTGCCGCTCGAGCTCGATCGCGAGTGGATCACGGTCGCGTGGGCGCTCGAGGTCGCCGCCCTCGCGTGGCTCGGAAGCCGTCTCGCGCTGCCCGCCATGCGCATCCTCGCGGGCATCCTCGCGGCCGCGGTCGGCATCAGGCTTCTTCTCAACCCGGCGGTGCTCACCTATCCGATCGGCGAGCTCGTCCTCGTAAACTGGCTGCTCTACGGCTACGGCATCCCGATCATCGCCTTGACCTGGGCAGCGCACATCTTCCGCAAGACCAAGGACGACGGGCTCGTCCACGGCCTCGAGGGGCTGGCGATCGCCCTCGGTTTCGTCCTGCTTGCGCTGCAGGTCCGCCAGTACTTCCACCCGGCGGATATCGGTGCTTCCACGTGCTCCCTGGCCGAGTGGGGCTCGTTCGCGATCGCGTGGATGGGCTACGGCATCGTGCTCAGCGCGTGCGCGTGCCGCGTTCCCCGCCCGAGCCTGCGCTACGGCGGCCTCATCGCGGCCGGACTGGGCCTTATCGAGGCGCTGCTCCTCCCGTGCCTCGCCCAGAACCCGCTCTGGTCGCGCCATCCGGTCGGCGAGCTGCCGGTGGTGAATATGCTGCTCTACGTGTACGGCGTTCCGGGGCTGCTCGCGCTCGTCTTCGCGCGGCAGCTCGCGCGCGCCGGCTGCCGCACCCACGCCGCCTACGCGGCCGTTGCCTCGATCGTCATGTTCTTCATCCTGCTCTCGCTCCAGGTGCGCCAGGCGTTTCACGGCGCCGTGTTGACCGGCCCGACTCCGTCCAACGCCGAATGGTACGCCTACTCGGCCGCGTGGATCGTGTTCGGGTTCGCGCTCCTTCTCGTCGGCATCCTCTCGCGCAGCATGACCGCGCGGTACGCCTCGCTGGCCGTCATGCTCGTCGCCATCGCCAAGGTCTTTCTCTTCGACACGAGGGAGCTGCGCGACCTGTACCGCGTCTTCTCGTTCCTCGGCCTCGGTGTGAGCCTCTTTCTCCTCGCCTTCCTGTACCAGCGCTTCGTATTCAGGAGGAAGGAACCATGCGCGCCCCAATGAGCATTGCCGCCGCGCTCGGCGTCGCGCTCGCGGGGCAAACCTCCGGCTCGTCGTCCCCAACGACGAAGGCGTATTGTGAGCTTTCGGCAAGCATGCGTGTTTCGAGGGCCGAGGGGCGCTGCGGCGCGTACACCTCGCGCGGGTTCTTCCTTGCCGACACGCCGGCGGGACGCGTCGTCTTCCACCGGGGGACGAACCGCGGCTACCAGTGCGGGATGTGGATCTTCCTTGCGAGCGGCGACGGCCTCGTCGTGATGACGAACAGCGCCAAGGGCGAGGAGCTGTGCACGGCGGCGTACGAGGCCGTCTGTCCCGAAGCCGCGCCGCGCGGGTGACGCGCCCGCGGCGGCGCCGCCGCGCGGGTCGGCAGGACGGTGTGCGCGCCGGGCTCGCCCGCGGCGTTTCAAGAGCTCGCGCGCGGTTGTCTGACTGCCGAGGAGTATCCGATTGCGATCCCGGATGATGACAACGCCAAGGACATTTCCTATGGGCCTATGGGCAGGCGTGCGTTCGTTGACACGCCAGTCCCGCAAGGGTACTCTTCTCGACAGGAGGTAGATGCAATGACGAGTCTCCTCAACGAAGCCTTCGAGAAAGCGTCCCGACTCCCCGAGGAGCTTCAGAACCAGCTGGCGCAGGAGCTCCTCGAGGAAATCGAGTGGGAATCGCGGTGGGATCGCACGTTGGCCGCCTCGCAAGACAAGCTGGATCAAATGGCCGCGAAGGCAGCCGCGGCGTATCGTGCGGGCAAGACCAAGGAGATGGGGTTTGACGAGCTGTGAGATCGCATCTCTCGGAGGATTTCATCGCGTGCTTTCGAGATCTGCCCGCGCGTGTGCAACTGCTCGCCCGAAAGAACTATCGACTCTGGCGTGGAAACCCCCGGCATCCAAGCCTCCAGTTCAAGCTTGTCGGCGCGCGCAACTCCGTGTACTCGATTCGCGTAGGAATCGGTTGGCGAGCGTTGGGGCTCGAAGCGGATGGGGTGATCGTCTGGTTCTGGATCGGCTCGCACGCGGAGTACGAACGGCTCGTCGCGGGAATGTAGCGCCTGCCGCGTGAGCGCCACCGGCTATCCAGCGCAAGGCGCGTGCCTTTCACAGCCCAGTTCGTCCTCCGTCGGGTCGGGCCCGCAGGCGCCGAACGGTTGCGGCAGCGCCCCGCGCCCGGCGCGCCCCCGCGCGACGCGCGTCCTCCGATTGACCCCCGCGGGTTGTGCGAGTAGCATCGTGGCCCATGAGCGCGTCACGGAGGAGCCGATGAGATCACGGATGCGATGGCGGGCGAGTCTGGCGCTTGCCGCGCTGGCGGCCGGAGCGTGCACGGCCGGCGCGGCCACGATGAGCGTGCAGGTCAAGAGCGGACAGTTGCGCGCGACGCCGTCGTTCCTGGGTCGGGTGGTGGCGCCGCTGAGCTACGGGGACAGGGTGGAGATCCTGGAGACGAAGAACCCGTGGATGCGCGTGGCCGGCCCCCGGGGCCAGCGCGGGTGGGTCCACGGCTCGGCGCTCACGGAGAAGAAGATCGCGATGGCATCCGGGTCGCGGGATGCGCAGACCGGCGCGTCGAGCGACGAGCTCGCGCTCGCGAGCAAGGGTTTCAACTCGGACGTCGAGGCCGACTTCAAGGCCAAGCACAGGAACGTCGACTTCACGTGGGTGGACCGGATGGAGAAGTGGAAGGCCGCTCCCGAGGCAATGCAGGCGTTCCTGAAGGACGGCGGCCTGAAACCCGCCGAGGGAGGCGCCCGATGACGGCCCGCCCCCGATCCGCGTTCGCCGGCGCTCGGCCGGCGGCCTTCGCCGCCGCGGCGGCGCTCGCCGCGGCGCTGGCGGCCGGGTGCACGAGCGTCACGAGAGTCGTCACGACCGCCGGCGCGGCGGCCGGCGTGATCACGCCCGAGCAGGCCGAGTCGATCAACAAGAGCGCGGCCGCCATCGAGAAATCGTACGAGGACATCACGCCCGAGCAGGAGTACTACATCGGCCGCGCCGTCGCGGCGACGGTGCTCGTGACGTACGCGCCGTACGACGCCCCGGCGGCGAACGAGTATCTGAACCTGCTCGGCCAGACGCTGTCGCTCTTCGGCGCCGCGCCCGAGACGTTCGGCGGCTATCACTTCATCCTGCTCGACACCGAGGAGATCAACGCCTTTTCCGCGCCGGGCGGGCTCGTCATGATCTCGCGCGGCATGGTCCGCCTCTGCGGGAGCGAGGACGAGCTTGCCGCGGTGCTCGCGCACGAGATCGGGCACGTCGAGAACCAGCACGGCCTGCGGGCGATCAAGAAGGGCCGGCTGACGTCGGCCGTGATGACCATGCTCGCGGAAGGCGGGAAGAGCTTCGGCGGCGCCGAGCTCGCGCAGCTCACCGAGGCCTTCGAGAACTGCATCGGGGACATCGCCGGCACGCTCATGAACAGCGGCTACGCGCGCGCGACCGAGTACGAGGCCGACGCGAGCGCCCTGGCCATCCTGCGGAGCGCCGGCTACGATCCGGCGGCCCTGGTCGGGATGCTGCGGGAAATGCAGAAGCGCTGGGTCCCGAACGGCCCCGGCTTCGGGCGCACGCATCCGGAGCCGTCCGATCGCATCGCGGAGATCCAGGCGCAGATCGGCGCCGCGCCCGCGGCCGCCGCGCCGTCCGTCCGCGTCGCGCGCTTCAAGGAGAAGATGCGCGGGGTCTGAGGGAACGACCGCCGTCCTCGTGACCGGCGGCCGCCGGCCATCGGGGCGCGGTCATCGAGCGCCATGGCGAAGAAGCTCCTGTACGGATTCCTGGTCGGCCTGGCCGCGGCGGCGATCGCGGCCGGCTGCCGGTACGCCGGCTGGCTCGCCCCGCCCGAGAACATGTTCTGGCAGTGGCGCGTGCGCGCCTTCGCCGCCCGGACGCCGCCGTCCGAGCGGATCCAGGTCATCCTGCTCGACCAGAACAGCCTCGACTGGGGCCGGACGGAGAACCGCTGGTCGTGGCCGTGGCCGCGGGAGGTCTACGCGCCGATCTTCAGCTTCTGCGCGCGCGGCGGCGCCAAGGCCGTCGCCTTCGACTGGGTCTTCACGGAGCCGTCCGTCTACCAGGTCGCCGACGACGAGGCGCTGGGCGCCGCGTTCAAGAGCGTGCCCTCGTCGGTCGCCGCGATGTTCCTCGGAAGGACGTCCGGCGATGCGACCGCCTGGCCGCCCGATGTCCCCCGCAACGGGCCGGCGCTCCGGGGGCTGGACGACTGGCTCGCGCGCGGAGGCGCGGGCGAGGCCGTCATGCCGCGCGCGAGCTTCCCGATCCCGGAAGTGGCCGCCGGCGCCGCGCTGCTCGCCGATGTGAGCGGCCACGCCGACGACGACGGCATCCACCGGCGCACCGCGCTCTTCCGGGTGTTCGACGGCGCGCCGGTGCCATCGCTCGGACTGGCCGCTTACCTCGCCGCCGATCCCGGAGCGGACCTGCGGATCGAGCCGGGCCTCCTGACCGTCGGCCCGCACCGCGTGCCGATTGATGCGGCCGGCCGCGCGATCCTGCGCTACTGCGGCGCCGGGGGACGGCGCCCGGCGTTCAGCGCCGCGTCGATCATCCAGTCCGAGCTGCGCCTCCGGGAAGGCGGCACGCCGACCGTCGACCCCGCGGTCTTCAAGGACGCGTACGTCTTCTTCGGCAGCAGCGCGGAAGGCCTGCTCGACCTGCGGCCGACGCCGGCGAGCAAGGTCCTGCCCGGCGTCGAGATCCACGCGACGGCGCTCGACAACCTCCTGTCGGACCGCTTCCTGCGCGATGCGCCGGAGGGCGCGGCGCTCGCGGCGACGCTTCTCTTCGGCCTTCTCGGCGGGGTGCTCGCCGCCCTCGGCCGCAAGGCCCGGCACAGCGTCCTCGCGTTCGCGCTCTGCCTGCCGCTGCCGATCGCGGTCGGGTTCGCGGCCTACGCGCGGGGATACTGGTGGCCGGTCGCCGCCGGCGAGACGGCGGCGCTGCTCGCGCTCATCGGCGCGGTCGTCGTCAACTACGCGACCGAGGGCCGGCAGAAGGCGTTCATCAAGTCCGCGTTCAGGCACTACCTCGGCCCGGCCGTGATCGACCAGATCATCGCGGACCCGGCGCGCCTGCGGCTCGGCGGCGAGAAGCGCGAGCTGACGCTGTTCTTCTCGGACATCGAGAAGTTCTCGTCCTTCGCCGAGAAGCTCGACCCGGCGGCGCTGACGTCGCTCCTGAACGAATACCTCTCCGACATGACGGACATCATCCTCGAGGAGGGCGGGTACCTGGACAAGTACATCGGCGACGCGATCGTCGCCTACTGGAACGCGCCGCTGTCCCAGCCCGACCACGCGATCCGGGCGTGCCGCGCCGTGCTCCGGTGCCGGCGGCGGCTCGCGGAGAAGCGCGAGGCGTACCGGCGGCGGGCGGGCGTCGAGCTCAAGGCGCGGATCGGAATCCACACCGGCGAGGTCACCGTCGGCAACATGGGCTCGCGCGACCGGTTCAACTACACCGTGCTGGGCGACGCCGCCAACCTCGCGTCGCGCCTGGAGGGCGCGAACAAGGCGTTCGGGACCTACGCGATGATCTCCGAGGCGACGTGGTCGCGGACCGGGGGGAAGTTCGCCGGACGGGAGCTCGGCCGGCTCCGCGTCGTCGGCCGCGAGACGCCGGTCCGGGTCTACGAGATCATGGGATTCGCGGGCGAGGCCCTGCCGGCGTTCGTGCCCGACTGCGAGCGCGCCCTGGCGCTCTGCGCCGCGGGCGCGTGGCGCGACGCGCTCGCGATCTTCGAGCGGCATCCGGAGGATCCGGTGTGCGCGGTGTACGCCGCGCGGTGCACGGCGTTCGCGAGCGACCCTTCGCGGCAATGGGACGGCGTCTGGAGCCTGACGGAGAAATGAAGATCATTCTCGGCGGCGTTCGCGGCACGAGCTGCATCGCGCACTCCGACTGGATGGCGTACGGCGGCGAGACGACGTCCATCCTCATCGAGGGCGATGCCGGCGAGCGCGTGCTCCTCGACGCGGGCACGGGCATCCGCAGGCTCGGCCGGCGCATCGACGCGGGCGCGGCGTGCCCGGAGCTGCTGCTGCTCGTCACGCACTACCACCTCGATCACGTCATGGGCCTGCCGCCGCTGCCGCTTCTCTACCGCGGCGGCGCGAAGCTCATCGTCGGGTCCGTCCGCCGGAACGGCCTGTCCGCGCGCGAGATTCTGCCGCGGCTCATGGCTCAGCCGTTCTGGCCGGTGCGCATGGAGGACATGGCGGCGTCGTTCGAGTTCCTCGACCTGCCGGCGGAGGCAGCCGTGCGCCCGCACCGGTTCGGGACGCTGGAGATCCGCTGGTGCCCGGTGTGCCATCCCGGCGGGTGCACCGCGTATCGAATCGATGCGCCCGCGACGGGCGCGTCGCTCGTCTTTGCCACGGACTTCGAGTGGGGCCGGTCGAGCGCGGCCGAGAAGGAGATGCTCCTGCGGCTCTGCCGGGAGCCCGGGCCTCCCGGCGCGCTGGTGCTCGACGGACAGTACACGCGCCGGCAGTACCCGGAGTTTGCGGGGTGGGGGCACAGCGCGTGGGAGGACGACGTGGAGATCGCCCGCGCGGCGGGCGCGGGCCTGCTCGTCGTCACCCACCACGGGCCGCAGAATCACGATCGGCTGCTCGCAACGATCGAGGCCGAGCTGACGCGCGAAATGCCGGGCGCAAGACTCGGGCGCGACGGAATGGAGATTGCCTTGTGAACGCGATGCTTCCGCTGGCTGTCGAGATCGCCGCCTTCGCCGTCATCTACGCGATCGCGAGCATCGTCACCCGGCCCCTGCGGCGCCGCTGCCGCACCGAGGACGTGCTGGCGCTGGGCGCCGCGGGATGCCTGCGCCACGTGGTCGGGCACATGTCGCGCGCGCTCGCGGTGCTCGTCGTGACCTGGGCCGCGTCCGAGCTGTGCGGTTACCTGAAGCTGTCCGGCCCGCTGGCGCCGCCCGAGGCCCACATCGACGCGTGGTTGGTCTTCTGGGGGCTCGTCCTCCTGATCGCGTTCGTCGAGGGCGCGGCGGCGGCGGCCTGCCGCGCGCTGAAGAGGCCGTTCCCGATTCCGGACCTGCTTCGCAGCATCACCCGCGGCGTCCTGGTCGGCGCCGCGTTCCTCGCGGTCCTCCGGTACCAGCTCGGCATCAACATCACGCCCGTCCTCGGCGCCAGCGCGCTCGTGACCGCCGTGGTCGGCTTCGCGCTCCAGGGCGTGCTCGGCAACCTGCTCGCGGGCATGTCGCTCCACATCGTCCGGGCCGTGGTGCCCGGAGACTGGGTGGCGATCGGCGACCTGGAGGGCGAGGTGATCGAGACCAACTGGCGCGAGACGCGCCTGCGCACGATCGCGGGCCATCAGATGGTCGTCCCGAACAGCACCGTCGCGTCCGCCACGATTCACAACATGTCGCGGCCGACGCCGCTGCGCCGCCACACGATTCCCGTCGGGGCGAGCTACTCCGATGCGCCGGGCGACGTGATCGCGGCGCTCGTCGAGTCCGCGAGCGCCGTGCCGGAGGTCCTGCGCGAGCCGGCGCCGTCGGCCTTTCTCGTCGAGTACAAGGACTTCGGCATCAACTACGCCCTGCGGTTCTGGACGAATCGCTATCACGAGCGCGCCGCCGTCGAGGGCGATGTGATGCGGATGATCTGGTACCAGTTCAAGCGCCGGGGCATCGAGATCCCGTTCCCCATGAGCGACAAGATCCTCAACGAGGTCGTGGAGGTCATCGACAACCGGCGCCGCCGGGAGCCCGACGACGCGGAGGCGAGGCGGACGGCGGACGACCTGATGCGGAGCGATTTCTTCTCCAAGCTCCTCGTCGATGCGAAGGGCGCGCCGCTCGTCCGGCCCGAACAGCTCGCGGGCCTCGCGGCAGCGATCAGGCGCATTCGCTTCACGAGGGGCGAGACGGTGTTCCGTCAGGGCGAGCCGGGCGAGAGCTGCTACGTCGTCGTCCGGGGCGCGGCGCGCGGCCGCGTCGAGTACAAGGATGCCGCCCGGGCCCACGAGTTCGACATCGGCCCCGGCGCGCTCTTCGGGGAGATGAGCCTGGTCACCGGCCTGCCGCGCACGGCGACGATTCTCGCCGGCGAGGAGATCGAGCTGCTCGAGATATCGAGGGACGCGTTCGCGCGCCTGCTCGGCATGCGCGACGATATCCCGCAGATCCTCGCCGGGCTCGTCGCCGAGCGCGCCGAGCAGAACCGATCCATGCTCGAGAAGCTGCAGGCCATGGAGTCGGCGGACGTCGGCGAGCGCATCAAGTCGGCGAGCATCCTCACGCGGTTCCTGCGGATGCTGGGTCGGCGGTAGGGCCTGCGCCCCGCATCGGCCGATAGCGCGGAGGGGTGATCGCAGCCGCGGCGGCTGCGGGACGCCGGCTGCCGCCGGACGGCTCGGCGGGAGCGCTGGTCCC
>DHGK01000054.1:0-128 GCA_002402755.1 Planctomycetes bacterium UBA4800 | reverse complement strand
CTGCGAGTAGTAGTCGTCATCGTCCCGGCGATGGTCCCAGTGATCGGCCGCGCCGTCGATGGCAAGGGGCGGTTCGGCGAACTCCGGCTGCTGGCGCCACTCCCCGTAGCTGTTGGGCTCGTAGCCGA
>DHGK01000123.1 GCA_002402755.1 Planctomycetes bacterium UBA4800 | reverse complement strand
TGTGGAGATCCTCGGAGGCGCTCACGACCACGGTCGAGAGCTCCTCGTTGGGGACGATGATGACGTCGCCCGCGCCCGCGGCTCTGCCCGCCGCGCCGCGGCCCTGCCGGCCCGCCGCCGGCCGGGCGGCCGCCGCGCCGCCGCGCGTCTCGCCGAAGACGGCCGTGAGCGTCGCCGCGACCTCGGCGACCGAGGTGTGCGTGATGCGGTAGAAGCGCGTCACGCGTTCCCCGGGCCCCTGCACATCGAGCGTCGCGAGCGCCGGCCCGATGAGCTCGTGCGTCTTCTTCTCGGCGAGGATGATGAGCGCGTTGAGGTTCGCGTCGACGACGATGAGCGGCTCTTCCGCGAGGCCGCTCCGGCCCGTCCTCGCCGCTGCGCCCTGGCGCCTGGACAATTGTCCGCTCGGCGCGGCGTCGGTCGCCACGGGCAGATTGAAGAGCCGCCCGAGGGTCTGGGCGATGTCCGGCAGCGCGGCGTGGGCGATCGTGTAGTACTTGAGCTCGAGCAGGGCGCTCTCGACGTCGAGGTTGGCGAGCACCTTCTTGATCTCGGCGTGCGTGTCGCCATCGGCGAGCACCATGAGCGTCGCGAGCTTCTCGTCGGGGACGACGACGATCTCGCCGCGCGCGTCCTGCGACTCCCGCGAGCCGCCGTCCCACCCGCCGCCCCAGCCGCCGTCCCACCCGCCCCACGGCCACCCGCCGCCCCGCTGCCGCTGCTGCGTGCGCGAGGCGCGCCCGCTCGCGCTGAACAGCGACTGGAGCTGCTGCGCGACCGTTTCGGGCCGCGCGTACGCGAGCCGGTAGTACTCGATCGTGCGCTCGCCCGGCCCCGCGACGTCGAGATCCTTGACCGCGGCCGCCACGAGCTCCTGCGTCTTCTGCTCGGCGAGCACGACGAGCGCGTTGAGGTTCCTGTCGGGGATCACGGCCGGCTCGTTCGAGACCTCGCCCCTCTCCGCGCGCGGCCCCATCCACATCTCCTCGTAGGACTGGAAGCGCCGCTGGCGTGTGGATTCCGCGCCCACGGGGAGCTTGAAGAGCCGCCCGATCGTCTGGGCGAGCTCGGCGAGCTCGGCGTGCGCGATCGGGTAATACTTGATCTCGAGCACGGCGCCCGCGACGTCGAGGTTCAGGAGCACCTTCTTGATCTCGGCGTGCGTCTCCCTGTCGGCGAGCACCATGATCGTCGCGAGCTTCGCATCGGCCACGACGACTATCTCCCGACCGCTCTGGGACGCTTGCCGGAAGCTCTCCTCCGGCTCGCCCCACCGCCGCGGCGTGCGCGACGCCCGCCCGCCCGCGCCGAACAGCGACTCGAGCTGCTGCGCGACCGTCTCGGCGCGCGCGTACGTGAGGTTGTAGTACTGGATCGTGCGCTCGCCCGGCCCCTCGACATCGAGCTCCTTGAGCGCCGCCGCGATGAGGTCCTGCGTCTTCCTCTCCGCGAGCACGATGAGCGCGCCGAGGTTCTTGTCGGGGATGACGACCGGCTCGTCGGCGACGCCGCCCCTGCCCGAACGCCCTCCCGCGCCATCGGGCGATTCGTAGCGCCTGACGCGCGTCGCGTCGGCGCCCACGGACAGCTTGTAGAGCCGCCCGATCGTCTGGGCGAGCTCGGCCACGTCGGCGTGGGCGACCGGGTAGTACTTGAGCTCGAGCACCGCGCTCTCGACGTCGAGATTCGCGAGCACCTTCCGGATCTCGGCGTGCGTCTCCTTGTCGGCGACGACCATGAGCGTCGCGAGCTTCTCGTCGGGCACGATGACGAGCTGCCGGCCGCGGTCGGCCGCCTGCCAGGAGCCGCTCTCCCAGGGGTTCCACTGCCGCTGCGCGCGCGGCGACCGCCGGCTCGCGCTGAAGAGCGTCTGGAGCTGCTGTGCGACGGCCTCGGGGCGCGCGTACTTCAGGACGTAGTGCTCGATCGTCCGATCGCCCGGCCCCTCGACGTCGAGCCGCCGCAGGGCGTCGGCCACGAGCTCCTGCGTCTTCTTCTCGGCGAGCACGATGAGCGCGTTGAGGTTCTGGTCGGGGATGACGACGGGCTCCTCGGAGATGCCGCCCCTGCCCGGCTGCGCGCGGCCGCCATCGCGCCCCTCGAAGCGCCTGAACCGCCCCCCGTCGCTCCCCACCGGCAGGTTGAAGAGCCGGCCGATGGTCTGGGCGAGCTCCGCGAGATCCGCGTGCGCGACCGCGTGGTACTTGAGCTCGAGCACGGCGCTCTCGACATCGAGGTTCGCGAGCACTTTCGCGATCTCCGCGTGCGTGTCCTTCTCGGCCAGCACGATCAACGTCGACGGCTGCCCTCTCGGGATGACGACGACCGCGCCGCCCCCCTGGCCCGCGCCTTCGCCCTCGCGCGGGCCGCGGCGCTGGCGGCGGCCCGCGCCGAAGAGCGCCGTCACCGCCTCCGCGACATCGTCCGGGCGCACGTGCTGCAGGCGGTAGTACTCGACGGTCTTCGTGCTCGCGCCGGCGACGTCGAGCTGGGCCACCATCTCGCCGATCTTGTCGAGCGCCTCCTTCCTGGCGATGACGATGAGCGCGCCGAGGTTGTAGTCGGGGATGAGCAGATCCGCCGCGTACGCGCCCGCCGCACCGGACCGGCCCTGCCCGCCGCCCCGGCCCTCGCCGCCCTCGTCGCCGCGGCGCTGCATCCAGCGCGCGAGGCGCCCGTCGTCAGCGGTCGTGAGCCCGAAAACCCGGCCGATCGTGCCCGCGAGCGCGTCCAGATCCGCGAGCTTCACCGGGAAGTACCTGAGCTCGCGCTCCTCCTCGTCCGGCACGGCGTCCAGGCGCTCGATGATGGGCTTCATCTCATCGTGGACGCGCCGCGGCGCGACGACGATGAGCCGGCCGCCCTCCTCATCGGCCACGATGGCGAAGCTCTTGGCCGGGCGTCTCGCGCCCGTGCGCGCGGACGCACCCTCGCCCGGCCGTTCTCCGCCCGGCCGTTCCCCGCCGCCTTGGCGCTCGCGCGCGCCGCCCGTCTCGAAGATCGAGCTCAGCGTGCGCGCCAGGCGCGAAGGGCTCTGGCGCTTGAGCACGTAGTACTCGACTTGCTTCTCGTCGGGATCCTGGATGTCGAGGGTCTCGATGAGCTTCCTGAGGTCCTCGATCTTCTCCTCGGTGGCCGCGACGATCACGCTGCCCAGGCGAGGCACGGCCGCGACCGTCATCGCCGCCTGCAGGTTGATGGGCGACGAGCGGCGAGGCTGCCCCTGCTGCTGGCCCTCGCGCCGCCCGAACATCTGCTGCATGCGGAACTCGGCCTGCCGCTCGAGCTCGGCGACGAACACGCGGTTCTCGATGTCGAGGATGGGCCGGAGTTCCTCGACGAGTTCGGCGGGATCGGCGTACCGGAGCTTGATCGTCTCGCGGACGAAGCGCGGGCCCGTCTTGTCGAGCTCGCCGAGCAGCGTGCCGATGCGCTTCACGTTCGATGCGTAGTCCGTGACCCGCAGGAGATTCGTGCCGGGAATGGCCTGCACGCCCTCCGGCACGCTCGTCATGTTCTTGCACGCGTCGGCCACCTGGTCGGCGAGCATGTACTTGAGCTGGTACAGCAGCGTGATCACGCGGTCGCCGCCGGGCGCCTCGGCGAGCGTCGCCGCCGTGAAGGTCGGCGTCGCCTTGCCGGCCGCGGTCTTGATCTCGACGATCTTGTAGAGCTCGGCCTTCGGCTCGCCGCTCCGGATCAGCGTGAGCCCGTGGATCTCGAGGATGCTCTCGAAGACATCGTCGAGGTACTCGGCCGGAATCGGCTCGCTGGAGAGCAGGAACACCTGCCGCTTGCCGACGACGGCATCGTCGAACAGGAAACGCTTGCCCGAGTACTGCTCGAAGACCCGGATCGCCTCCCGCAGGCTCGTGCCCGAGAAGTTGAGCGCGATCTCGTCCTTGAGCGGCGCCGGGGGCGGCGTGCCGTCCTCGGCGGCCGGCGCGACGGAAGCCGGTTCCGCGGGAGCCGGGGGCTCCGCGGGCGCCGGAGCTACAGGTTCCGCAGGGGCGGGCGCAACCGGCTCGGCGGGGACGGGCGCCGGGGCATCCGCGGGCGCCGGCGCCGCCGGTTCCGACGGCGCGGCTGGAGCAGGCTCCGCGGGAGACGGCGCGGCCGGTTCTGTGGGCACGGGCGGGGGAGGCTCGACAGGCACGGGCGCGGGCGGTTCCGCCGGCGCGGGAAGCTCCGCGGGCGGCGGCGGGGCAGGCTCTGCAGGCGCGGCGGGCGCCGGGGGATCCTGCGCCGGCGCATCCGCACGCTCCCCGGCGGTGATCACGATGAGGAACGGAAGCAGAACCAGGACTGCTGACACAAGCACTTTCATGGCGTTGTTCCTCGCGTCGGCGCGTCACGCATTTTTATCACGATCCGATCCTCGGCAAGGCCGGTGCGTTCGGCGACGTATGCGCTGACCTCCGCGATTGTCCGCGCGGGCACACCCGCGCGGTCCGCCGGAGACAGCAGGACCACGGCAGTGTTCTCGCGAATGTACGCCTCGGCGCTGTGCACACCCGCGCGCGATGCGGCAAAGGCCGCCGTATCGCGCTCGAGCGTCTCGATCAACTCGAGCGTCGCAAGTTGTTTCCGCACGCGCACATCCGCGGCGGCATCGGCCGCGCACCCGGACAAGACGGCCAGCACGCCGGCCGCGCACAGCGCGTACATCGCTTGTGTGCGCTTCCCACTATCGTAAGGCTTTTCCATGCCTCTGCCTACCGGAGCCGACGGCCCCGGGAGGCCTTGCCGGCAAGGGCCGCGCGTAGATCTATATTATGAGTAAACCCCGAGGGGGAGAGCCAGTGGCGGGGGGCGAGACGCCGGGAAGACCGCCTCGCCGCGGGGCGAGCCAGGTTCACGGAGCATGAACATGCCGACAGAACCCCGGCGGCCGCCTCCCTTGCGGCGAGAACCGGCGCGGCGCCTACACCCGGCCGCGCTCGATCCCTCGTGCGAGCGTTCCTGCCGCGCGGAGCAACGCCCACGCGAGGATGAGCAGGCCGCGCAGCGCCCCGTCAGCCGCGCGCGCGACGGCGCCCAAGGCGCGCAGGAACGCCGCGGCCGGTGCGGGGCCGCTCGCCGCGTACACGACATCCTCGACGGCCGGGCTCGTCCGGCTCCAGAAGCGCGCGACGCCGTCGCCGGCGCCCCAGCGGACCAGGCACGCGAGAGCCGCCCCCGGCGCGAGCACGGCAGGCAGGAGGAAGAGGCTCGGCGCCGCGACGATGCCGCGGAGAAACAGGACCTGCAGCGCCACGGGCACGATCAGCGCCGCCACGCACGCCCGGAGCGCCCCCTGCACGTGCCGCGGCACCGGCGCGCCCGGGCCGCCGTCGCGCCACGCCAGCCAGCGCACGCACCCGACGAGCAGGAAGCACGTGCTCCCCAGAAACGCAGCCGTGCCGGCCAGGCCCCACGCCCCGCCCTGCCAGAGCTCGGCGAGCACCCTGAGCCTGACGCCGAGCACGGGGCCCGGCAGTATGCCGCCGAGAATGCCGAAGAGCCCCGCCGTGAGACACCACCCCGCCCACCTCGGGAGGCGGAGTTCGGCGCGTTCGCGGATATCGCCTCCCTCGCGCTTTCCCGCGCGCGCCACGGCGCATAGCGCGAAGGCGCCGAGGGGAAAGTACGACATGAACAGCAGCGCGCTCGCGCGATCGCCCAGAAACGCGGCCGCCGCGCCCTGCTGCAGGAACGCGATCAGCGCGAACGCCGCGAAGCGCCCCGCCTGCTGCGCCATGCACGCGCCCGCCCCGGCAACGAGCGCCGCGGCCGCACACAGCCCCGCGGCCCACGGCGCCTCTCCGCCCGCGCCGACGAGCAGCACGGCGAGCACGCCGCCCGCGCACTGCGCGAAGAGGAATCCCGGGGCAAAACCCTCCGACCACAGCCGCATCATGCCGGGGAGGGGGAGCGCGCAGACCCACACGGCGGCGCACAGGGTGCGCGGCCACGCGGCGCCCGGCGACAGCACTTCAAGGCACAGCCAGAGCAGCGCCGCCCCGACCGGCGCGCCGGCGGCGGCAAGCGTCGCGCGCGCGCGCGCGACCGATGTCGTGCCGCCGAGCACCACGAAGGGCAGGCTCAGCGCCCACAGCGTGCACGCCCAGGCCCGCACCGGCCCGCTGTCCAGCCACACGATCCACAGGCCCAGCGCCCACAGCCACGCGATCCCGCCCGCGAAGGAGCGCCGCGGCAGGGCCTTGTCCGCGCGTGCGCTCAGATACGCGAGCAGCGCCGCCTGCGTGAGCACGCACGCGCCCAGCAGCCGATACGCATCGACTGTCAGGAACGCGCCCCACCACCCTTCGCCGAGCGCGGCGCCCGCGCGCGGCGCGCCGCACGCCTGCCACAGCCACACCGCCGCCGCCAAACCCGCCGCCGCCGCGCATCCGAGCGCCGTGCGCAGCACCCGGCCGCGCTCGGGAAGCCGGTGCGCGAACCAGCCCGAGGCGACCGCCGCGCCCACGCCGAGGAGCGGCAGCGCCGCGGCCAGGGCGAGAAGATCGCCCTCGCACGTCCGCGCAAGCCCCAGCATGCCTCCCACGTCCGCTCCTCGCGCCGGACGGCGCGGCTCCTTCGCGGGCCGCGCCGCGCGGCCGTCAGTCCTTCACGTGGACGAACGAGCCCGAGTTCTCCGCGGCCAGGCGCTTCATGAAGGAGATCATGCCCTCGCCCAGATCCGAGCCCACGGCGATCGTGTTGATCGTCACGTTGCGCACCGCGTTCTGGATGCGGATCTCGCCGAGTATCGTCCCCGCATCGGTGAACCGCCCGCGCGTGGGCGCGCCGTCCGACAGGAGGAAGATCGTGTCCACGCGCTCGTCCTTGATCGCCTCGCTCAGGCTGTCGTAGATGTTCGTCCCCGTCCCCGTGGCGAGGTTCCGGACGAACCTCACCGCCTGCGCGCGGCCCGCGGGGGTGAGCGGCGTGAGCTGCTTGGCCATGGAGGCGACGCTCGTGTGGAAGTGCATGATGTTGATCTGCACGCCTGACTTGAGCTTCTCGATCGCCTTGAGAAGCTCCTTCTTGGCGAGCGCGATGCGGGTGCTCTCCTGCTTGGTCTCCGGATCGCGCGCCTTGGCCGTCATGCTGCTGGAGCAGTCGATGATGAAGCACACGCGGTCCGAGAAGATCTCGATGCCGTAGTAGTCGGCGTCGCGCACGCGCACCTGCGTCTTGCCGCCCTGGTCGGCCTGGGCGAACTTGAAGCGCTCCTTCTCGATCTCCCACCACTTCTTCCAGTCATCCACCTGCAGGCCGAAGTTCTGCCCGGTGAGCCCGACGAGCAGCCGGTACGCATCGCCCTTCAAGCGGCCCTCCTCGGCGGCCATGAAATCGATGAGCGGGCCGATCATGCGAGTCTCACGGTAGAGCTGCACGCCCTTGAGCGCGGCGGCCTTCACCGCCGGGTCCTTGTCGCCGAGCGCCTCGAGCAGCCGGCCCAGGCCGGCGCCGCTCTTGGCCTTGCCGAGCAGCGAAAGCGCGGCGATGCCGATCGGACCGGGGAACTCGCGGCTCACCCGCACGAGGATCGCCGCCGTGCCGGCCGAGGGCGTCTCGGCCAGGCCCACGAGCAGCCGCACCGCCTGGCTCGTGTTGCCGCGCCACTTCTTGAGGAGCGCGAAGACCCGCTCGCCGCCGCTCTCGACGCCGAGCGCCGACAGCGACGCGATGGCCTGCGACGCGACCTCGTCGGAAGGATGGTCGACCAGCTTCTCGATCGCGGCGGCGGCCCGCGCGGCTTTCTTGGCCACGGCTATGCGCATGAGCGCGATCGACTGGCGCGGCGCCTTGGCCTCGCCGCCGAGCGCCGTGCCGAACAGGTATTCCAGGACGTCCTTGTTCGCGCAGCCCGAGAGCGCCTGCTCGATCGCGACGGCAAGCTCGTCCTCGATCTTCGGCGTCCCGAGCGCCTGGACGAGCGCCCTGGCGGACGCCACGTCGTCCTGCGCCCCCAGGAGGCGCGCCGCCGCCTGCCTGAGATCCAGCGCGCCCTTGCCGAGGAGCTGCAGCTTGACGCGCGCGGCCTGGGTCTCGCTCAGTTTCGCCTTCTTGTCGCGCAACGCGGCCAGCGCGGCCGCCTTGACCTGCGGCGGGCGCGTCTCCGACGCCTTGAGCAGGACCTCGACGGCCTCCGGCGCCGCGGTCGCGGCGAGCGGCCGGCACGCCGCGGCGGCCAGTTCGGGCATCTCCTGCATGACGATGTCGGCGAGGAACCTGACCGCCTCGGCGGACTTGAGCCCGCCGATCTTGTCGAGCACCGGCGCGACCTTCTTCTCGATCTGCTCGCCGCGGTCGCGCTGGCGGTTGACCTCGGTCTTCGCGGCCTCGTACTCCCGCCGCAGGGCATCGAAGTCCTCCGCGGCGAGCAGCGCCATGGCGATCACGAGCATTCGCACCATTATCGTCCTCCGTCCGGTCGGGCGCCGCCGGCGCGCGCACCGCCCCGCGGCACCCTTCGCAAATCAATCATAGAGAGAGGGGTCCGCCGAGTCAACGAGCGCGCCGGCGGCCGCCGCGGACGTTATCGGCACCTCGATTTGCAGCCTTCGCCTCGCCGCACTATACTTCTCCGGGCGTGTGACGGGCACACTCCTCCGACAAGGGTACCTATGGGATTCCAAGGGGATCTTCGCAGCATCGATCTTGCCGACCTGTTGCAGAGCATGGCGTCGCGCCAGCAAAGCGGCTTGTTCGAGATCATGACGCGCGACGGGAAGTGGACGCTGTCGCTCCGGGAGGGCGCCATCGTCGGGCTGAGCAGCCAGCCGTCCCACGACTTCTGGTCGCGCCTCGTTCACAACGGCATGCTCACCGCCGAGCAGTTCCGGGAGGCCCGCAGCACGGCGCGCAAGCAGGCGCTGGCCAAGGTGCTCATCGACGGCGGCTTCATCAAGGCCGAGCGGCTGCGCGCGCTCTTCATCGAGTTCATCTACGACGAGCTGTGCGAGGTCCTGACGCTCCGCCGCGGCCGCGTCGAGATGCGCGAGAACGAGTTCCTCGACGACAAGAACTGGGCCGTGCTCGACCTGCGGCTGCCCGTGACCAAGGTCATCCTCGAATCGGCGCGCCGGCACGACCACTGGGAATTCGTGCACCGCTACATCGCGGGGCCCGGCACGGTGCTCGCGTGCGCCTCGCGCGCCCAGCAGGCGCTGGAGGCCAGGAAGGGCAACGAGATCGCCGCCGCGATTCTCGCCCGGGTGCTGCCCGACAGATCGATCGGCGACATCGCCGATTCCCTGCCCTTCAGCCGCAGCGAGGTGTTCCGGGAGGCCGCCGAGCTTGTCAAGCACGGCCTGCTCAGGTGCACGAACCAGGAGGACTCTTCGGTCACCGAGTCGCAGCTCTGCGCCGCGTACGCGGCGGCGGCGGCGGCG
>DHGK01000247.1:4971-11863 GCA_002402755.1 Planctomycetes bacterium UBA4800 | reverse complement strand
GAGCCTCGCGGCGGGCTCGGCCCGCCTTCACGACGTCGGGCACTGGGAAAGAGGGTCAGAAAAGAGTCAATCGATCGGCATCTCCGCATCACTCCGGGGGGTTCGCGGCCGCGCGGCACGGCGCGACGCCGCGGCACGCCGGGGCGCTCGCCGCGGCCAGCGTGCATGCGCTCTGGACACTCGCCTCCGCCGGCGCGCATGCGCTCTGCACGCTCGCCGCGCGGGTACAGCCGGCCGGAGGGTTCCCGCCGCAGCAGGGGCAGCACCCCTCGGCGCCGCACGCAGTACACGAGCAGGCGCCTTCCGGGCTGCAACACGCACAACCGCACGGACAGCCCGCGTCAGGCGAGATCGCCTTGACCGCGCAGGAGCCGGCGGCCGCGTGGCCCGGACATCCGTCCTTGACGGACGCGGCGCCCGTGCCGCTCAGCGCGGATGCCGCCGCAACCAGCGCCACGGCGGCGACGCCCGCGATGACGCCCGTGATCAGCATGTGTCGTCGTACGATCTTCATCGCCTTCCTCCTTCACAAAACGCGCAGGCGGGATGTCGCCACCCGCACGTTTCGGACATCCCCGCCTGCGTTGACTGACTTATACTCTATCATGCCGATCGACTTTCTGCAATCACAATCCCGAGGAATTCCCGTTCATCGAATATGCTTCCGTTTTCTCAGCTCTCGCCGCGCGCGAAGAGCGCCGTGCTCAGGTACTTCTCGCCCCGGTCCGGGAAGATCAGGACGATGACGCCCGAGGAGATCTCGCGCGCGAGCTCCGCGGCCGCGCACATCGCCGCGCCGCTGCTCATGCCGGCGAAGATGCCCTCCTCCCTGATGACGCGCCGCGTCATCGCGAACGCATCCTCGGTCTCGACCATGATCTGCTCGTGGATCTTGGAGGGATCGTAGATCGCGGGTACGATCGCCTCCTCCATGTTCTTCAGCCCCTGGATGTAGTGCCCGCGCACCGGGTGCGCGCACACGATCTTGACGGCCGGGTTCTTCTCCAGCAGGTACTTGCCGACGCCCATGATCGTCCCCGAGGTCCCGAGCGCCGACACGAAGTAGTCGAGCGTGCCGCCGGTCTGCTGCCAGATCTCCTCGCCCGTCCCCCGGTAGTGCGCGATCTTGTTGTACTGGTTGGAGAACTGGTCCGGCATGAAGTACTTGTCCGGGTGCTGTCTGACAAGCTCGCGCGCCTTCAGGATCGCGCCGTCAGTGCCGCGCGCGGGGTCGGTGAGCGTCACCGTGGCGCCGAAGGCCGCGATCATCGCGCGGCGCTCGACGGACACGGCCGCGCTCATCACGATCTGGACCGCGTAGCCCTTCACGGCCCCGATCATCGCCAGGCCGATGCCCGTGTTCCCGGACGTGGGCTCGATGATGGTCTTGCCCGGACCGAGCGTGCCCTCGGCCTCGGCCTGCTCGATCATCTTGAGCGCGATCCGGTCCTTGATGCTGCCCGTCGGATTCGCCCCCTCGAACTTGGCGTAGATCTCGACACGGGGGTTCGGGTTGATCCGGTTGATCCTGATGAGCGGCGTGTTGCCGATGGCCTCCAGGACGCTCGCGCAGATTCGGGGGCGGTGCTGTTCGCTCATTGCTGTTCTATCGGCTCGCGGGCGCAGCGAAGCACGCCGTCGGGATCGCCGAGCCTGAGCGCGAACCCCCAGCTCCCGGACCAGTTCGCGCACTTTACGAGAACCTTGTTCCAGCCCTTCGCGAGCGGCATCGCGCAGGAGAACTGGTCGTGCCAGGCATGGCTCCAGGTGTTCCGGTCGAACACCACCCGGTCGTTGAGCCAGATCCGCAGGCCGTCGTCCTTGGCGATGAAGCAGCCCACGCTGCGCTCGTCCGGGCTCCAGACGTACGTCAGGCCGTACGCCGCGGCCCAGCCGGCGCCGCCGAGGTCGACGTGCGGGCCGTCGAACGCCCGCCAGCGTGTCTCGGAGCCGTCGGGGAGCTTGTACGCGGCGCGGACGTCCTGGCTGCGCTCGACCTCGTTGACGATCGCCCAGCCGCCGTCCTGCGGGCACGGCCAGTTGCCGATAATCCACCAGGCCCGCAGGAACGGCGAGCGCGGCTTGAGCTGGACCGCCACGAGGCCCACATCGCGCTCCTCGCCCGAGCCCTCCGCGATCGCGAGCCTGAGCTCGTGCGTCCCGCCGGCGAGGCGCCGCGGCCCGAATTCCGTCATGAACCACGGCGTCAGCCCGGGCCTGCGCGCGTCGATCCTGCCGAGCGGCGCGCCGTCGAGCGCCGCATCGAGCGCCGCGAACGCCGGGCCGCCGGCCGCGAACACGTGAACGGCGAAGTCGTCCTCGCCCGGGATCGAGAGCTTCGCGACCAATGCATCGCCCGCCCCGCCCCGTCCCAGCCACAGGCTGTCGCTCGAGTCGAACCGCGGGTTCAAAGCCGAGAACCTGCGCTGCTCAAGCGCCGCACCTCCGAGCACCGGCGCGCCATCGAGGGCGCAGCACATGAAGGCCGGCGCGGCCGGCAGCGCCGTCTTCGGCAGCCGCTCGGCGCACGGCGGCAACGGCTCCTGCGGCGCGGGCTCCTCCAGGTAATAGTACGCGACCGACTGGTAGTTGCAGGGGACATCGCTCACGCCGCCGTGCTCCATGTCGACGAGGATGCCGCGCGTGAAGCCGATCCAGTCCGTCACGTGCCAGCGGTACGCGCACACCCGTCCGATGCCCCAGTCCAGGAACGTGAGCCCGCCGTAGGGCCGCGCCATCGCGGCCTTGTCGGGCGCGTTCCAGAAGTAGGCGCCGTTGAAGTAGTCCTCGGTCCCCGTGCCGAGCCAGCGGCTCGGGTACTTCTCGCCGTCGACGTAGATCTTCTCGTCGCCCTCAAGGAAGAAGATTCCCGTCGCGCCGCGCGCGTTCTGCATGCTCACGTTCGTGCCGACGAACTTCCCGCGCCCGCGCACATCGAGGATGCGGTAGTCCTGCCTGAGGGGTATGTCGGGATCCTGGACGTACCGGGCGTGAAAGTAGCCGGCGTCCGGCGCCTGCGGCCCCGGCACCCACCCGACGGCGATCCGCGCGATGCGCACGTCGCGCGCAAGATCGCTCATGAGTTCCACGACCGCGCCTTTCCGGAACGGCATGGGCCAGTAGGAGTAGTAACCCTCGTCCGTCATGCCGCACGGCAGGCTCTTGAAGCGCCGGTCCCCGCACCCGCTCCCGAAGAAATCGCCCGCCGGGACGAGCACGCATGCCCGGCCGTCGAAGGCGATCCTGAGGACGCAACCGCGCAGCGCCTCGTCGTCGGGCTCGACGAACTTGACCAGCAGGCTCGTGAGCATGCCCTCGCCGTCAAACGCCGTGCGGAAGGGGCGCGACGGCCCGAGGACGACATCGCCGAACTCGCGCACGCGCTCGCCCGGGCGCTCGGCCGGCGGGGCCCCGGCATTCCGCAGGTACGCGGCCGCCTTCTCCAGCGCCGCGCGGTTGCCCTCGGCCAGATCCAAGCTGAAACTCTCGACGGCGGTCCCCGGCGGCAGCTTGTGGTAGTCGACGTGGTAGAACATCACGTTCCTGCCGATGATCTTGAGGTGGCGCGCAAACGGCATGGGGACGTAGCACAGGTTGCAGGGGCCCTCGCCGCCCCCCACGCCGCTCTCGAACGTCTCGGCGAACGGCGGCACGAACGGCCATCGGCTTCCCTCGGCGCCGAAAAGCTCCGCCATCGACAGGTCGAGGCGCGGCGTCTCCTCGCCGTCGAAGTGAAACCTGAGGCGGCACTCCTTCGACATCTGCATGCCCACGACGCCCGTGCTCCACACGCGGTACACGACTCCGGGGCCGTCCGTGTCGACGAGCACCTGGTCGCCGTTCGGCTCGACGCGCAGGAAGTTGCCCGCGTCGGCGTTGATGTCGTCCCGGTGGTAGCTGGAGTCCTGGTAGGCCGGCCAATCGGCGAGGCGCGGCAGGGCATCGAAGGCGCAGAGCGCCTCGAAGCCGATCGGCGGCCGCTCCGCCGCTGCCGGCGCCGCCGCACATCCCGCCGCGGCGATTCCCGCCGCGGCGCACGCGCACAGTATCCGTCGTCTCATGAAGCCTCCGCACGCACTCGAGATTTTCCAGCGAGTATACGCACCGCCGGCGGGCGGCGGAAGCGCCCGGGGGGGCGCGCGAGGACGGCGGCCGCCCTACCGCCGCTTCTCCGCGCACTGCTCGCACGCG
This sequence comes from Planctomycetes bacterium UBA4800, assembly GCA_002402755.1. GTDB lineage: Bacteria > Planctomycetota > UBA8108 > UBA8890 > UBA8898 > UBA8898. Next base: position 7,672 of record DHGK01000247.1, on the reverse strand, counting down.
CCGGTTATGTGCAGCGAGTGCGCCCTCGGCCGGAACCTCTGCACCGCGCACATGCGCTCGATGGCGGCGGCCAGATCGCCGTGCGCCGCCTCGATCACGCGGCCGCAGCGCTCGCACACGAGGTGCTCGTGCGGCGGCCGGCCCGCAACGGTCTCGTAGCGCGCGCAGCCGGCGGCCGGGATCTCCCTGAGAAGCCCCGCCTCGACGAGCCGCGCCAGCGTGCGGTAGACCGTGCCGCGGCTCACGCGCCCGGGTCCCTGCGCCAGGTCCGCGGCCACATCGTCGGCGCGGAAGTGATCGTGCCGCCCCGCGGCGTGCACGCACACGCGCCGCCGCGCACGGGTTGCCCGGGCTCGGCCGCCCGCGAGAAACGACTCGAACGCCGCCCACGCGGCCTTCCCGGCCGCCCCCCCGGTCTCGTCGACGAGCTTGTCGCGCCTGCGTGCCACGCGCCGCTCCTTACGCTGCCCCGCGCCGCCACCCGGCGGCGCGGCCGCCGGCCCCGCGGCCCGCGGCAACGAACATGCGAGCGGGCGGGCGGCGCATCCGTGGGTTATACTTAGACTCAGTATAATTTGTGCGCGCGCCCGCGTCAACCGTGGACGCGGCGCGGGAATATGATATGAAAGACCTGCCCGACCGCAGCGTTCGGGCGCGGCGTTACCCTACAGGAGGATGAAGCATGCCACACGTAATCTCGGACGATTGCACCATGTGCGGCGCCTGCAAGGAAGTCTGCCCGGTGGATGCGATCAAGGAAGGCGACCCCAAGTTCGTGATCGACCCCGACGTCTGCACCGACTGCGGCGCATGCGCGGCCGAGTGCCCCGTGGAGGCGATCAGCGAAGAGTAGCGTGCGCGCGCGCACGCGATCGGCGGGGGCCGTGCGGCGGACGCACGGCCCTTCGCATTGTTCCCGCCGCGCTCAGTTCTGGTCGCCGAGCTGGATGCCCTTCCCCATCACGAACTTCTCGAAGAACTTCTCGTTGTCGGCATCGAAGTTCTTCTCGGTGCTCTCGCAGGCGAAGAAGTAGACCTTGTCGGGCGTCGCCGTGCCGACGAACCTGACCTTGACGACCGGCACGTCGGCGGCCTTGTCCCCCCCCTCCTTCTTCTTCTNNGTGGTGCAAGCCGTTTCTGCCGCATCCCGTTGATCTCCAAGATAGTCAATCCTGTCATCCTGTCTAACTGATCCTCTCAGGGTGATCCTTTACACGGGAAAAGGAGTCCGTCGCATGAGAATCGTCCTGCTGCTCCTGCTGGCCCTGCCCCTTGCGCATCGTCTGCTGGACGGCCGACTGGCGCTTGCCCTTGAACACCGCCTCGACCGCCCCCTCCGACCAGGTACCGCCCTCGATCTTCCGGATCTCCTTCTCGCCCTCGACCTCGTAGAGCCCGTCCACCCAGCGGGGCAGGAGCTTCTCGTCGACGCGCGCCAGGAAATCGTTGCTCTGCGCCCACACCGAGATCCGGGGGTACTCGCGCGCCGGCAGCGCGAACGCCGCCACCTCGCCGGCCTCCATGTCCTTCTGGTCGACGACGCTGAAGCCGACCGGCGCCGTGAGCACCAGCCCCAGCCCCTTCCAGCGCCGGTTCGTGCGGTCCCACGTGCCGATCGGGTCGAGGCGCAGCTCTCGGATGAAGCGCTTGAGCTCCTCGTCGAAGGCCGAGAGCGACTTGCCCAGGTGCTTCGTGACGAGCCCCTTGAACACCTCGGCCTCCGCCTGGAGGTGCTTGGGGTTGTCGAAGCCGCCCTTCGTCGTGAGCTCGGTCACGTGCAAGAGGTACTCGTCGAGAAGCTTGCGGCCCTCTCCCTTGTGGGCGCCGTACTTCTGCCCGTCCATGCACCAGTAGACGGCGAGCCAGCCGTACGAGTAGTACTCGCCCCCGAACGCGAAGTGCGGGTGGACGATGAGCTTGTCGAGCGGATACCAGCGGTCGCTCTGCAGAAAGCGCTTGAGCAGGATCACGCGGTCGTAGGGCGGCTCGATCGCGATGGCCGACGCCTTGAACTCGCTCGTCTTGTCCCTGAAGCTGAACCTGAACTTCGCGCCGTCGCCGAAGTACGTCGCCATGCCCTCCAGCAGCCACGTGGGGCAGGCCGACATCTCCTTGGTGATCTTCCACTGGTAGACGTGGCAGCACTCGTGCGCGAGCACGTGGAGCGTCGTGCCGCGAATGCCGAAGCTCCCGTGGAACGTGTAGACCTCGTTGGTCTCGGGGTTGAAGAAACCGCCCATGCCCGGCGGCACGAGCATGTACTCCCGGAACTGGCCGACGTTCGCGAACAGGAAGATCTTGCCGTTCTCCTGGTGGTGCCACTTGAACTTCGACTGGGGAAACGCGGCGTCGTACACCGGGAAGAGGGCCTTCGCCAGGAACGCGACGTACTTTTCCTCGACATCCTTGGTCGAGCTGCACTTCACATCGCAGTACTCGGTCTTGACGGGCGCGACGAGCGCCCAGGGCCGGCCCTGGAACTCGCTCTGCATGTCCTCGAGCTTGCCCTTCCAGAGCTCGCGCGCCCTGGCATCGCTCTTGCTGCGCCAGGCGCCGTCGACCTTGACGTGGCCGACCCCGAGATGCGCCTCCTCGTGGTCGGCGTCGAGCTTGAGCACCCGCTCCCATCCCTCGCGCTCGAACAGCTTGAGGCCCTTCTCCTTGGCGAGGCGCGCGAGCCCGACCCAGGCGGCGACGGTGT
>DHGK01000247.1:1957-4943 GCA_002402755.1 Planctomycetes bacterium UBA4800 | reverse complement strand
ACCTTCTCGTCGAAGTCCGTGAGGATGACGACCTCGCGCGCGTCGTTCTTGACGATGACGCCTTCCAGCGTGAGGCTCGTGCCGCCCGAGTCGTAGACGACCTGGTCGGCCAGGGCCGAGGACGAGAGCAGCCACGCAACGAGAGCGAGTCGCAACGCGCGCATGTGCGTCTCCTTTCAGACACGGTCCGGGACGGGCGGCCGTGCAGCCTTAAGTGTACCAAGAACTCGGGCGCGAGATAAGCTTCCCGCCCGCCGTCACCACTGGAACGTCAGCGCGACCACGACCGTCCGGGAGGGCAGCGGGAATCCCCGGACGTCGACCGCCCGCTCGTCCGTGAGGTTCTTGCAGGCCGCCTCGATCGCCAGCGTCTCCGTCGCCCGGTACCTGATCCCCGCGTTGGCGATGTGCCGGGCGGGAAGCAGCTTCGTGTTGGCGCGCGTGACGGGATTCCTGCCCACGAAGTGGTACTCGCCGTAGGGGCAGAGGTCCCACACGGGGAGCTCGCACCGGACGAAGACCGCATTGCGCGGCTTGCCCGGCACCTGCTCGTTGCGCCACGAGGGGTCGCTCGTCTTGTCGAGCACCTCGGCATAGGTCCAGTTCGCGCGCAGCCGGAAGTGCTCCCACGGCTCGATGCCGCCGCCGAGTTCCACCCCCTCCGACACGGCCTTCCCCACGTTGTACGGCCGGAACCGGAACCCGGACTGAAGCAGGTAGACGATGAGGTCGTCGTAGGAGGTCCTGAAGTAGCTCGCCTCGGCGCGGAACCAGCCCACCGTGACGACCGGCCCCGCATCGAAGCCGACCGAGCGCTCGGCTTCCAGCTCCGGGTTGCCCGCATAGAAGCCGAGGTCGTAGTACAGCTCCTGGAAGCTCGGCCGGCGGTAGCCGTTGCCGCCGTTCGCGCGCAGCGCCAGGAACGGCCACGGCTTGTACTCGACGCCCAGACCCGCGCTGAAGAGCGTGTCGCCGCCGTCGCAGAGGTCGATGCCCGCCTGCGGCATGAGCGTGACGAGATCCCCGAACGGCGAGTACGTGTCCGACAGCGAGAAGAAGGCCGTCGTCCGGTCGTGCGCGCCCGCGCCGTCCCCGTCGAAGGTCTCGTGCCGCAGCTCCTCGGACAGGCGCAGGCGATGCGCACGCCCGAGCGGCGCGACGAGGGCCAGCTCCTGCCCGAACGTCGCGTCCTCGTTGGACGTCTCGTAGGGGAAGCCCGTCGTGCCGCCGCCCGGATCGCGGTAGTCGCTCCGCTGCGCAAGCACGCTCGCGCGGCTGTCGACCTCCAGGCCGCCCAGGTCGGGCAGCACCGCCCGCGACCCCGCGACGAGCAGGAGCCGCCGGTCTTCCTGCAACGCCTCGGGCGTCGGGAAGCTCGTCAGGCCCGGGATCTCCTTGTCGGCCGCGAAGACGTCGGCAAGCCCGTACACTTCCCACGTCTCGCCGAGCGAGTACCCGCCCTTGAGCAGCGTTCCGATCGACTCGTAGGCGTTGTTGCGCCTGCGCACGTCGCGTGTTCCCAGGCCGAGATCCGCATCGGGCTCGTACAGGAACTCGCCGTTCGTCCACGCTCCCTGGACGCTTCCCAGGAACCGCCACTTCTCTTCGCCGTGGCCGAACGAGCTTCCGAGCTGCAGGATGTCGGCAACGGTGCCGCTGCCGTTGCCGGTGTAGAGCCCCTGGCTCAGGCTGAGGCTCCCCCACGTCCCTTCCTCGCCGCGCGGGGTCACCAGGTTGACGACGCCGCCGAGCGCCGCGTCGCCGAAACGCGCGCCGCTCGTCCCGCGCAGGACCTCGATGCGCTCGAAGTGCGCCAGGGGGAAGGCCGCCAGGTCGACCGCGCCGCCGCCGCCGCTCACGCGCACGCCGTCCAGGTACACGGCCACCTGGTTGCCCGACGACCCGCGAATGCTCATCGTCGAGTACTGCCCCAGGCCGCCCAAGCTCTCGACGTGCACGCCGAGCGCGCTCCCCAGCGCGGCCCCCAGATCGCTGCCCGCAGGCTGCGCGGCGGGCTCGATCGTCGTCACGAACGACGTCTTCTGGCCGCCGAGCGAGCGCGTCTCCTCGGGCGGCGCGACAACCTCGTCCTCGCCCAGATCGACGATGCCGGGATCGGACTCGGCCGGCGCTGCCGCCGGGGCGGACGCGTTCGGCAGCAGGGCGACAAGCACAGCAACGATCACGAAACGCACGGCGGGCCTGGTCCTCCTTCCTCGGACAGCTCATCATCTTACGCGATCCGGCGCGCGTCCACAAACGGGGCCATGGACGCCCCGCCGGCCGGCCGATACACTTGGTAGCCCGTATTCACGTGCGAACCGCGCGCGGCGCGGCTCGCGCCACCGCGTCAGAGACGAACACGCATGACAGACAGCACGCTTCCCCCGCAGTACGACCCCGCGCAGGTCGAGGACGAGATCTACGCCTTCTGGGAGCGCGAAGGGCTCTTCCGCGCGAACCCCGACCCGGCGCGCGCGCCCTACACGATCGTCATACCGCCGCCGAACGTCACCGGCGTCCTGCACATGGGCCACGCGCTCAACAACACGCTCCAGGACGTGATCATCCGCTTCTGGCGCATGCGCGGCCGCGAGGCGCTGTGGGTCCCGGGCACGGACCACGCCGGCGTCGCCACGCAGGGCGTCGTCGAGAAGGCGCTCTGGAAGGAGGAGCGCAAGACCCGCCACGACGTCGGCCGCGAGGGCCTGCTCGCCCGCATCTGGCAGTGGAAGGAAAAGCACGGCGGCACGATCATCGAGCAGCTCAAGAAGCTCGGCTGCTCGTGCGACTGGTCGCGCCTGCGCTTCACGATGGACGAGGGGCTGTCGCGCGCCGTGCGCGCGGTCTTCGTCCGGCTGTACCGCGAGGGCCTCATCTACCGCGGCGAGCGCCTCGTCAACTGGTCCTGCCCGTTCCAGACGGCGCTCTCCGACGATGAGCTCGAGTACGAGGAAGTCGACACGTTCTTCTGGCACCTACGCTA
>DHGK01000247.1:1224-1943 GCA_002402755.1 Planctomycetes bacterium UBA4800 | reverse complement strand
GCCGTCGCCGTGCACCCCGAGGACCCGCGCTACGCGGACCTCGTCGGCACGACGGCCGTCGTGCCCCTCGTCGAGCGCGAGGTGCCGATCATCGCCGACGGCTACGTCAAGCGCGACGAGGGCACGGGCTGCCTCAAGGTGACGCCGGCCCACGATCCCAACGACTTCGCGATCGCCGGCCGCCACGGGCTGCCGATGCTCAACATCCTGAACCCGGACGGCACGCTCAACGCCCACGCCGGGAAGTTCCAGGGCCTGGACCGCCTCAAGGCGCGGCCGAAGGTCGTCGCCGAGCTCGAGGAGCGGGGCCTCGTCGAGAAAACCGTCCCGCACCGCCACAGCGTCGCCCACTGCTACCGCTCGCACGACCTCATCGAGCCCTACCTCTCGGTCCAGTGGTACGTGAAGATGCAGCCCCTGGTCGAGAAGGCGCGCGAGGCCGAGCGCTCCGGCAGGGTGCGCTTCCACCCGGCACGCTGGACGCACACCTACCGCCAGTGGCTCGACTCGACGCCCGACTGGTGCATCTCGCGCCAGGTCTGGTGGGGCCACCGGATTCCGGTCTGGACCTGCGGAGCGTGCAAGGCCGAGATCTGCGAGCCGGAGGATCCGGCGGCGTGCCCGCGCTGCGGCGGGGCGGACCTCGCGCAGGATCCGGACGTCCTGGACACGTGGTTCAGCTCGCAGCTCTGGCCGTTCTCGACGCTCGGCTGGCCCGA
>DHGK01000247.1:0-1195 GCA_002402755.1 Planctomycetes bacterium UBA4800 | reverse complement strand
TCTGGGTCGCGCGCATGATCATGGCCGGCGAGCACTTCCTGGGCCGCGAGCCCTTCAGCGACGTCTACATTCACGCGACGATCCTGGACCGCCACGGCGCGCGCATGTCCAAGAGCGCCGGCAACGGCATCGATCCCATCGTCATGATCCGGGGCGGGACCAACATGGACGGCACCGCGTTCGAGAAGGGCTTCGGCGCCGACGCGGTCCGCTTCACGCTCACGGCCATGACGACCGAGGGGCAGGACATGCGCATCTGGCCCGAGCGCTTCGAGACCGGACGGAACTTCGCCAACAAGATCTGGAACGCGGCCAGGTTCTGCCTCATGCATCTTGAGGGCGGGCCGGAGGCGCTCGCGCCGGACCTCGGGGAGGAGGACCTGGACTTCGCCGACCGCTGGATCCTCTCCCGCCTGCGGGGCGCCATCGAGCGCGCGACCTCCTGCGCCGAGGATTTCCGCTACTGCGACTTCGCGCACGCCGTGTACGAGTTCGTGTGGGGCGAGTTCTGCGACTGGTACCTGGAGCTCCTGAAGCCCAGGCTCGGCGATCCGGCGGCCGCGCCCGCCGCGCGCCGGGTGCTCGCCTTCGTGCTCGACCGCGTGCTGCGCGTCCTGAGCCCCGTAACGCCGTTCATCACCGAGGCGCTCTGGCGCCGCCTCGGCGAGCGCATTCCCTGCCGCACGCTTTTCGGGCCGCGCGGCGGCCCCGCCGAGGGGCCGCTCATCCGCGCGGCCTGGCCGGAGGTCCAGACCGTCCCGGCCTTCGCCGGGGTCGAGGACGAGATGGCGCTCGTCCAGGACGCGATCCGCGGCATGCGCGAGGTGCGATCGCGCTACCACGGGGCGCCGTACAGCCTCTCGCCGCGCGAGCGTCTGGCGATGCACATCTCCTGCCGCACGGAGGCGATGTGCGAGGTGCTCACGCGCCGCGCGGCGCTCCTCGCCCAGGACAGGGAGGCCAACGCCTCGCTCGCGGCCGTGGCCGTCGACCTGCCCAAGCCCGGCGTCGCGGCCGTCGCCGTCAAGACCGGCATGACGATCTACCTGCCGCTGGCGGGTCTCATCGACCTGGGGGCCGAGCGCGCGCGCCTCGCCAAGGAGCACGAGAAGCTCCGGGCCTACGCCGGCAAGATCGCCGGCAAGCTCGCCAACCCGAAGTTCAAGGACAGGGCGCCGGCGGAGATCGTCGAGGC
>DHGK01000317.1:45704-46200 GCA_002402755.1 Planctomycetes bacterium UBA4800 | reverse complement strand
GTGCGACAGCGCGCTGGGCGCCCCGCCCACGCCGAACGTCATGGTCATCGGCGGCAACAGCATTCCCGGCTCGGCATTCGACGGCGTGCTCGCCGAGCGCGAAGGCGATGGCGGGTGCTGCGCCGAGGCGCTCGCCGGCGAGGGCAGNNNACGGCGACGGGAAGCTCGATCTTGCGGATGGCATCTTCATCCTGGGCTGGCTGTACCGCGGCGGGCGCGATCCCGGCTGTGTGGCGGCGCTGGATGTCAACCTGGATGGCGTGGTCGACTCGTCCGATGCGATCATGATCATCTACTGGCAGTTCCTCGAGGGCCCGGCGCCGGAGCAGGGTCTGGAGTGCGGCACGTTCAAGACGGATCTGCCCTGCGACGTGCAGGAGCAGTGCTAGCGTCCTGATCGGCGCGGCGCACGTCCGCCGCGCGCGAACGTGCACGGCGGGGAAGGACTGGTCCTTCCCCGCCGTGTTTTTTTAGGCTGGAGGCTGGAGGCTATAGG
>DHGK01000317.1:44280-45646 GCA_002402755.1 Planctomycetes bacterium UBA4800 | reverse complement strand
CCTACAGCCTACAGCCTACAGCCTGCTCTCTCCCCCCTCGTCCTTCACGCTCAACTGCGGCCCCGGAAAGTCGCGCCGCGGCGCCGTGATGTCCCGCACGTCGTAGACCTTGAGCACGGTGGCGGGGCGGTGCTCCTCGGCGCGCACGAGCATGAGGATGCCGTGGCGGGCGGCGAAACGGTACTCGCCGAGCTGCGTTACGAGAAGGTCGAGGATGTCCGCGAGCGCCAGATCGCGAAGGCGCAAAGAGACCTTCGGCGCATCGCGCGCGAGCGCCTCGCGGGCCTTGGCGCTCATCACGCAGGAGATGCCCGCGCGTTCCCGGAGAAACGCCAGCGCGTCATCCACGCTCGCGCGGTCCCAGTCGACGGTGCAGCGCGTCGCCCGCAGCCGTCGCGCGAGCTCGCGGGCATCGGCGCTGCGCAGGTCGAGATTCGCGAGGACCGAAGGCGCAGTCGTGTCGCGCCGCGCCGCCGCCGCGACGATCTCCCGCAGCTTCTCGGCGTCCATGCCGGTTGCAGGCGCCTCGGCGCCCCGCGCCGTCCCCGCGCACAGCAGGAACCCCGCGGCCAGGCGAACCATGGTTCCAGGCATCATATCGTGCGTCCTTCCGCGCCCGACGGCGCGTCCGGCCTCGATTGTATGCGTCCGGCGAAGGCGGCGCCAGATCGCTTCCGGCGCTGCCCTACCCTTCGTCTGCAGCCGGCGCCGCGGGGAAGCACAGGCGGCGCGCCAGCTTGGCGGCTTCGGTGACGGCGAGGATCGACGCGGCAAGAAGGCCGGCGGCGAGCCACTCCTCTCCGGTGAAGGAATAGGTGAGGAAGATCTCCTGGAGCGGGGGCAGGTAGACTATGAGGAGCAGGAGCCCGAGCTCCCAGAGCAACGCCAGGAGGAGCCAGCGGTTGGTGAACAGCCCCACGCTGAAGAGCGATCGGGCCAGCGAGCGGCAGTTGAGCGCGTTGACGAGCTGGACGAGAATCAGGGTCACGAAGCAGAAGCCCTGCGCCTCGGCGACGGTCTTTCCCTCCGCCCTCGCGTACAGGAGGCTCGCGATCGCGACCAGGCATGTCCAGATGCCGAGGCCGGCGATGTGCGCGATCGTCTGCGGCGTGAATATGCCCTCGGTGCGGCGGCGCGGCCGGCGCCGCATGAGATCCGTCTCCTTGGGGTTGAACGAGAGGGCGATGGCGGGCAGGCCGTCGGTCGCGAGATTCACGTAGAGGATCTGGATCGCCACGAGCGGCACCGCGCCCCCCGCCAGACCGACCAGGGAGCCGAAGAGCACGCCCACGGCCATGAGCATGACCTCGCCCAGATTGCAGGAGAGGAGGTACACCAGGAACTTCTTGATGTTGTCGAAGATGCC
>DHGK01000317.1:37126-44199 GCA_002402755.1 Planctomycetes bacterium UBA4800 | reverse complement strand
CGTTGACGCCGTCGCCCGTCATGGCGACGACGTGGCCCCGGCGCTGGAGCGTCTCGACGATGGCGAGCTTGTGCGCGGGAGAGACGCGCGCGTAGACGTCGACGCGGGGCACGAGAGAGTCGAGCTCCTCGGCGGCGAGGCCGTCCAGTTCGCGGCCCTCGACGGCGAGGCCGTCCGCGAGCAGCCCGAGCTCGCGCGCGATGCGGGCGGCGGTGATCTTGTTGTCGCCGGTGATCATGACCGGCCGGATGCCGGCGGCCCTGGCCGTGCGAATGGCGTCGGCCGCCTCGGGGCGCGGCGGGTCGATCATGCCGGCCAGGCCCAGGAACGTCAGGGCGGCATCGGGCGGCCCGCCGTCGTCGGGCTTGTACGCGATGGCAAGGACGCGCAGCGCGTCCTCCGCCATGGCACGGTTCACGGCGAGCAGCTCCTCGCGCGTGCGGGCATCCAGCGGCCGTTCCTCCGCCCCGTCCCTGATGCGGGTGCACTGCTCGACGATCACCTCGGGCGCGCCCTTGCAGAACACGATGCGCCCGCGGGGTCCGGCGTGCACGGTCGTCATGCGCTTGGTCTCGGACGAGAACGGCACCTCGGCGACGCGCGGTAACTCCCGCCGCAGGCCCTCCACATCGCGGCCGCCCTTGGCCGCCAGCACGGCCAGGGCGATCTCGGTGGGGTCGCCCCGCACGTCCCCCCGGCCCTCGCCGATCGTGCTGTCGTTGCACAGGGCGCTTGCCTCGAGGAGCATCGCGAGGGCCGCGTCGGATGCCGGCGCGACCTGGAGGTCCCCGCACGTGAAGCGACCGGCCGTGTCGTAGCCCGTGCCGCTCACGTCGACGGCGCGGCCGCTCACGAAGACCCGCCGCACGGTCATGTGGTCCTGCGTGAGCGTGCCGGTCTTGTCCGAGCAGATGACGTCGGTGCAGCCGAGCGTCTCCACGGCGGGGAGCTTGCGCACGAGCGCGTGGCGCTTGACCATGCGCTGGACGCCGATGGCAAGGCCGATGGTGACGACGGCGGCCAGCGCCTCGGGGACGGCGGCGACGGCGAGGCTGACGCCCCAGACGAACATCTCGGCCCAGCCGTGGCCGCGCGCCACCCCAATGCACACGAGCGGGATGATCAGCGCGATGGCGCCGAAGGCGATGTACTTGGCCATGCGGTCGAGGCCTTCCTGGAGCGGCGTCAGGCGCTTCTCGACCCCGGCGAGCAGACCTGCGATCTTGCCGAATTCGGTGGCCATGCCCGTGGCGACGACGGCGGCGTTCCCGCGCCCGTACACGACGCTGGTTCCCGCGTACGCCATGTTGCGCCGATCGCCGATCTGCGCGGCGTTCTCCACCGCGCCGGTCGTCTTCTCGGCCGCGACGGACTCGCCGGTGAGCGATGCTTCCTCGACGCGCAGGTTGATCGCGCTCAGGAGCCGGGCATCCGCCGGCACCCGGTCGCCGGTCTTGAGCTGGATCACGTCGCCGGGGACCAGTTCCCGGGCCGGCAGCGTGATGACCCGGCCATCGCGGAGCACGGCGGCGTTCGGCGCCGCCATCTCCTTGAGCCTGTCCAGCGCGCGCTCGGCGCGGTACTCCTGAATGAAGCCGAGCAGGGTGGCGAAGAGCACTATGACGAGAATGACGGCGGCATCGACGTACTCGCCGAGCAACAGCGACAGCACCACCGCGGCAAGGAGCATGATGATGAGGAAGTTCTTGAACTGCGCGAGAAACAGGATGAATGCGGATTCCTTCTCCTTGGCCGTGAGCTCGTTGGGGCCGTGGCGCGCGAGGCGCTCCGAGGCCTCGGCCGCCGTCAGCCCGCGGGAATCGGTTCCGAGCGCATCGAGCGTTCGTTCCGCCGTCAGCGTGTGCCACTCGTGAGACACGGGCGAGACTCTCCTCTCGGTTCGGCGCACGGCGCGTGCGCGTCTCCCCCGGTCGTATCACATGGAGGGAAGGCTGTAAAGAGAGGGGTGCGGCGCGGGTCGCGCCCGACAGAACGGCGCGCCGCGCTCACTCCGCGCAGTTGCAGGCGGGGACGTCGGGGTTCAGGCCCGCCGCCTCCCAGACGTCGCGCGTCTCCTCGCACAAGCCGATCGGGCACGCGCCGCCCAGACCCGCGATCGCCGCGCGGTACAGGTCGAGGCGCGCGCCGAGAGGGTACCTCGCGAGGCCGTCGGGCTCGGCCGGCCGCTCCAGCGCCCCGAAGAGCCCGTGGTTGACGACGCGCAGGAGGTGGGACTCGGCGCGAAGCGTGCCCAGCGTGACGCGCTCGGGCGCCAGGTCGCGAATCTCGGCGACGACGGGGCCGTACTCGCGTCCCGCGAACATGGGGTCCACGCGGATGCGGACGCGCCAGCCCGCGGCCTCGAGGCGCCGCGCCGCTTCCATGCGGTCCGCCACGGGCGCGGCGCCGCGCTCGTGCGCCTCCGCGACCTCGGCGCAGTTCACCGAGAAGGAGGCGATGACGTTCGGGCATGGCGCAACGCCCAGAAGCGGGCGGCACTCCCGGACGCCGCCCTTGGTGACGAGGAGCAGCGTGTGCCGCCGCCCCGCGGCGGCCGCCGCGCGGAATTCCTCGACGAGCGCCTGCACCGCGGGGCGGATGCGCTCGAACGAGAGGCTGTCGGAGAGATTGCCGGCGTTGAGGACGTACGTCTCCAGGTCGTCGCGCGCGATCCAGCGCCGCACATCGGCGAGCATGCGCGTCACGTTGTCGAAGGCCGAATCGACCGGCACGTGCCAGAGCGAGCCCTTCAGGTAGCAGTAGTCGCAGTGCGGGCGAAAGGCGCATCCGTTGGCATGGGCGAGGAGGTAGAAGTTCGGGCAGACGGTGCGCGCCGGCGTCGTCCTGAGTAGCTCGATGAAGCGCGTCCTGCGCGGGCGCAGGACCGGCGAAGCAGAGGGGGGAACGCTCATTGCGCGTCTCCTTGCCCGGGAACCTCCTCGCCGGCGGGCGCCAGCTCGCACGACTCGCCCGGCGCGAGCGCGATGATCGGCGCGACCGCGGGCACGCGGTCCGTGAGCTCGGCCAGGAACCGGCCGGCCCTGTGCGCGGCGATCTCCTCCTCGTACAGGTGGATGAGAAACCAGCGGCGGGGGGCGAGCCGCACGACGCAGTCCTCCCACCCCGAGCCCTGCCACGGGCAGAGAAAGAGCGCATCGAGCGGCGCGATGACGGCGGCGTCGAGGAGGCGCGCATCCTCGTTGTCGCCGTCGTGAAAGACGCGGAAGCCGTCCGCCTCGATCAGGTAGGAGTTGTGAGCTTCGCCGTGGTGCGTGCGAATACAGGTCACCCGTCCCCAGGGAAACGCGGCCGTCTCGGACGCGCCCCGCGCGGGCTCGAGCGTGACGAGGGACTCGGCCGGCACGGCGCCGCGCAGCGCGCGCGTCACCCCCGCGGGTCCGATCACCGCCGCCTTCCGCCCGGCGGCCGCGCGGGCCACGCGGTCGGGGGCGAAGTGGTCCCAGTGCGCGTGGGTGACGAGGATGCAGTCGGCGGCCGGGTCCTCGGCGGGGGCGGGGGGCGCGCCGTACCCGGCGCGGTCACGGTCCCAGAAAACATCCACGCACACGCACGCGCGGGGCGTTCGCAACACGACGCCTGCATTCCCGGTGGATGTCACGGTTGCGCTCATGGCAGGTGCGATGATTACCCGAATCGGCGCGGATGCAAGGGCGGCGGCGCGCCTGCCGGGCCGGCGGGGAAATGCTTGAGTCGCCCCCGGCATCTGCTTACAATACACTCAGAATACCGTACGTTCGCGCGCGGAGGTGTGTCATGGCATTGCTGGCGATCACCATGCTCGGCATGAGTCTCGGGGCGGCCGCGGCGCCGCCCGAGTATCCCGACTTCGGCGACAAGGACATCCTTCTCTTCGAGAGCGGCAGAACGGCCGCCGGCACCATCGAGAAGGAGGACGCCGAGAAGATCTACATTCGCGTCGGCGCCGACCTCAAGCCCTACGGGCGCTACAAGATCGTCGCCGTCTCGTACGCCGGCGCGGCGGCCCGCGCCGACCTCGCGAAGCGCTGGAAGGCCGCCAAGAACACGGCGGCCGCGTGGCTCGATCTCGGCGACTGGTGCGAGGGAAAGAAGCTCGGCATCGAGGCCGTCCGGTGCCGCGAGCACGTCCTCGCGCTCGATTCCGACAACAGGGCCGCGCATCTGGCGCTCGGCCACGCGCAGCTCGACGGCGCGTGGCTCGACCGCGAGGCCGTGCGGGAGAAGCTCGCCGAGGGCTACGTCCTGGAGAACGGCGTCCTCAGAAAGAAGGAGAGCGGGGGCCGCACCGTCACGAAGGACGAGAAGAAGGCCGAGCCCGGGAAGAAGCAATGGCCCGACAAAGGCCGGCGGGCGATCGCCGCGCCGAAGCAGTCCGCCGCCGACATCGCCAGGTACGAACGCGAGCGCAAGGACCGCGCCCAGGATATCAAGAAGTTCGAGGAGAAGCGCAAGCTCGAGTTCAAGGGCGTGCCGTGGGACAACCGCCACAAGATCGCGACCAGCTTCTTCGAGATCCACTGCAACTCGACCGCCGAGGTGGCGCGGCGCTACGCGCGCCTGATGGACGAGCTGTACGCCAAGCTCGTCAAGTACTTCCCCGAGGAGCGCCGCGGCAAGAAGGGCAAGAGCATGGTGTACGTCTACCGGGACGCCGAGGAATTCCGCCACCTGACCCACATGTTCCCCGGCGTCGGGGGGTTCTACCGGCCGAGCACGGGCGAGATCCAAGCGTACCACGGCACGTTCGGCATCACGTCGACGACGTTCAACGTGCTGGCCCACGAGGGCACGCACCAGCTCCAGGGCAAGGTGCTCGCGAACATGGAGAACGCGCCCACGTGGCTGCTGGAGGGCCTCGCCGTCTACTTCGGCGACGGCGCGCGGCTGACCGAGGACGACAAGGTCGTCACCGGCGTGATTCCGCGCGACCGCCTGCTCCACGTCCAGGAGAAGATCCGGAACGGGAAGCAGGCGCCGGTCATGCAGCTCGTGGGCGTCGAGCACCGCGCATTCACGGGATCGCTCTACGCCGACGCCTGGGCGCTCGTGCACTACCTCGTCAACACGGGCAAGAAGGGCCAGAACATGCTGAGCGCCTACTGGAACGTCGCGCACCAGGGCAAGATCATGCCCGAGCACTTCAAGCAGCTCGCCGACAAGACGTTCGGCAGCATCGCCGACATGGAGCAGGAGTACCTCGCCCACGTGATGGCGCTCTCGCCGGACCCGGCCGGCGAGATTCACGGTCCGTACTTCTTCTCCAGCGAGTTCTGCTTCGAGCTCAAGGCGCTGGCCGATGGCTGGACCTTCTACGAGGAGGAGAAGCCCGGGCTCCTCGTCGGCCAGGAGAAGAAGGGCACGAGCGCGCAGGTCGAGGTGTACTTCTGGAACAACGACGAGCGCGCGCAGGCGAAGGACGAGTACACCAAGGAGCGCGTGACGGCCTACCACACGCGCATCCTGCCCATGCGCTACCTGCACATCGAGGCCGAGCGCGCCGAGATCCAGGGCATGGAGGCGTTCCGCTTCACGTACGAGGACGACCCGACGCCGCGCATCACGATCGAGATGGCGCTCGACGGCGACGCGATCATCCGCGAGCTGGCCCGGCGCACGACGACCATCGACAAGCCGCGCAGGTACGTCGACTACGTGATCGTCGGCTACGACGGCACCTTCTCGATCCAGGGCTCGGCCGAGAAGGGCGACTTCGACGCCTGCGCCGCCCTCTTCGACAAGATACCGGAGCACTTCGCGGTCATCCACAAGCGCAGGTGGTAGGCGCCGCGGCCGCGGGCGCCTCACTTCGCGATGAGCCGGAACCCCCTGGCGAAGGCGTCGAGCCCGGCGCGCGCCGCGTCCTGGTCGGCGTTCGTCCGGACCAGGCTCAGGCTGTACTGCCATGCGCCCGACCGGATCAGTCGCTGGACCTCGATCCGCTCGCGGCTGTCCTGCGGCAGCGCGAACACGACCTCGAGGCAGGCGCGGCCGGCGTGCGCGATCACGCGGTGCGACAGGAGCTTCTTGCGCTGGATCGCCGCCACGGCGTCGATGCCGCGCACGAACACCTCGACATGCTCCGGCGAGTCGAAGAGGTCGCTGCCGCCCGTGTGCGCCTTGACGGCGACGGTGAAGCGCTGCGGGGCGATGACCTCGGCGTAGTCGTACGCCGCGACCGTGAGCTCGAACGGGGCCGAAGGCTCTGACGGCGGCATCTCCTTGAGGCTCCAGCCCACGGGCAGGTCGAGCGCCATGCCGTAGTCCTTGTACTCCCTGGCGACGCGGAGCGGCGGGAGCGCGGCCGCCTCGGGCGACCGGGGACTCACGCGTGCGATCGCGGGGACCATGCGGCCGGCGAGGGTCTCGATCACGGCCGGCGCGTCCTTGCCGCGAAGGAGGAGCGCCAGGTAGTACGGGCGCGGCTCGGCGGCGGCGCGCGGGAATTCGCACGGCCAGACGATGACGGCTCCGGCGCCGCGGGGCGCGCCCTCGCGGCGCACCTCGAAGAGCGTCCGGCGCCCTTCGGCGCCCGCGACGGCGGCGGCGGACGAGCCGAGCTCGTGGAACTCGTTCCCCGCCTTGGTCTGTCCGGCCGCGACCTCCCCGACGGCGGCCCGGAGACATTCCTCGATTGCGATCGGCGCGCCGCGCTCGGTGATCGCGGAGACGATGAAGAGCTCGACGGTCCGGGTGGGAGCGCCGCCTTCGCCGAAGGCGTGGCGCAGAATCCGTTTCCCCTGGCATGCCTCGAAGGCGCCGCGGGCAGGCAGCCTGAGCGAGAGCCCGAGGTGCTCGAGGACGAGCGGGGGCGCAAGCTCGATGTCCTGCGCGCCGCACGGGGCCGCGAGCGACGCCGCGGCGGCGAGCGTCAGGAGGTATACGCATCGGTGGGTCATCGGTCGATTCCTCGGCACATGAACGGCACGGTCCGTCGGATGCGCGGCCGCACCCATTCATCGTACTTCTATCGGCGCCCTTGTCGAGTGGCCCTCTCGGGGTAACCGTTCACAGGGCATCCCGAACGCGCGAATCTCCGCCTTAAGTAGATCACATTCCGGCGTCCTTCGTGGTGC
>DHGK01000317.1:0-37037 GCA_002402755.1 Planctomycetes bacterium UBA4800 | reverse complement strand
GCATCCAAGCACGGCGAGAAAACCGTGAACGGTTACCTCTCGGGCCTTTCGCCTGCGGCGAACAACCGCGAAACTAAGGGCGTGCGCCCGGGTCCAACACAAGGGCGCCGCACACCGGCGCCGGTTTTCATGTTACCTTTCCGGACCCCGGGCGTTCAGCTCTCAGAGATTCAAAGGACTCGAGGCCATGACTGCAGGTGATCGCGCGTTCGCCGCCGTGCTCGAGCGCGAGGCGGCGCAACTGGCGAGCTTCGTCCTCGCCCTGGTCGGGGAGCGGCACTCGGCCGACGACCTGGCCCAGTCGACGTACATGGAGCTCTGGAGGATCAGACACACCTTCAGGCCGGACACGAACTTCGGCGCGTGGTCGCGGACGGTCGCGCGCTATCAGATTCTCAGGCACTTCCGAAGGAAAAGGCGCGAGAAGGTCATGTTCTCAAGCGATGCCGTCGATGCAGTCGCGGCGGCCTATGCGGCGCGGGCGGGCGATGCCCGCGGCGAGGAACGGCGCGCCGCGCTCGAACGCTGCCTCGATGCGGTGGCGCCCGCGGAGCGCGCGCTCCTCAAGGAGCGCTACAACGACGATGTCCCGGTGAAAACGCTGGCCGAGAGAACGGGGAGGACCGAGGGGGGGCTGAAGATGGCGCTCATGCGCCTCAGGCAGGAACTCGCGCGCTGCGTCCAGACGCGCCTCGGAGGGAAGGAGGCCGCCGATGCCTAGCGAACGCCTCGAGAATCTCATGCGCAGGCATTTCGACGCCGACCTGAACGCCGAGGAAATCCGCGAGCTGGACGCGGCGCTTTCAAGCGATCCTGCGGCCGCGCGCCGGCTCGTGGAGCTTGCCGACGAGCACCTCGCGCTCTCGGCGGCGCTCGGCCGCCCCGTGCCGGCGTTCGACCCGGCGACGGCGCCCCCGCGCGCGTTCTTCTCGGCGCCCCGCGTCGCCGCGGCGGCCGCGGCCGCCGTTCTGGCGTTCGCCTTGTGGCACGTCTTCACGCCCGGCCCGCCGCGCGCGCCTTCCTACGACGGCGAGAGCCTGTTCAAGCTCTCGGCCGGCGGCGCGCTCGAGCCCGCGGCCTCGGTCGCGCTCGGGACCCGGTACCTCGCGCGTGCGGGCGTCCTGCATCTGAGCAGCGCCGAGATCGCGATCAAGGCGCCGGCCGTCTTCTCGCTGTCCGAAGCCGCGCGGGGGGCGCGCCAGCCCATCGCACTCGCGGCGGGCCATGTGGCGGTGAAAACGCGCGGCCGGGGCGGCATCGAGATCGAGACCGGACAGGGCACGCTGCGCGACATAGGCACGGAATTCGAAGTTCGCGTCGGCCGACCGATGGAGGAAGAAGAAATGCTGCGGAAGATCAAGGCGGGCACCCTCCCGACGTTCGTTGCGGCCACGGTCCTGACGGGCCTGGTCCAGTGGAGCTCTCAGGCGGGCGAGGACAAGGTCCTGAGCCCGGCCATGGGCGCCGTCAACCTGGCCTTCGATGCGTCGGCCGGCACGATTCTCGACCGCGAGGGCATCGCCCTGGTACGGCCGCTCGGCGGGGAGCGCTGGACGCTGCTTCGGGAGCGTATGCAGGTCATGCCGGGCGATTGGATCAAGACCGGCGGGCGGGGCGGCAACGCCGTCGAGCTCGGGCTCAAGGACGGGACGCGCCTCACACTGGGGCCGGGCGGGCTGCTCGAGATCGCCGAGAAGGGCGGCCTCAGGCTGCACGCGGGCGACCTTGCCGTTGCGCCCGCCGCGGGCGCCGCCTGCACGGTCGAGGGCCCGGGCGGCGTGTCGCGGGAAGTCGCCGCCGCGGCCTTCCTCGGCCTGCGCCAGGGGGCGCTCGCCGCGCTTGGCGAGGAGCCGAGGTGGCACGCGCTCTACAGGGCCAAGTCGCCGGCCGAGGCGATGGGCGAGCTTGTCGCGTCCATCGATGGACGCGACGTGCCGCTCACTCTCGGCTACCACAAGGTGACGGTCGACATTCGCGACCAGATCGCGCGCACGGTCGTCGAGGAGTCGTTCGTCAACCACACGGACGCGACGCTCGAGGGCCAGTTTTACTTCCCGCTCCCGCAGGAGGCGTCGATTTCGGGCTTCGCCATGTGGATCGGGAACGAGCTCGTCGAGGCCGACATCGTCGAGAAGGAACGGGCGCGCGAGATCTTCGAGGAGATCGTCAGGGAGAAGCGCGATCCGGCGTTGCTCGAATGGACGGGCGGCAACATCTTCAAGGCGCGCGTCTTCCCGATTCCGGCGCACGGCGAGAAGCGGATTCGCATCACCTACACGCAGGTCCTGCCCAAGCAGGGGCGCACGTACCGGTACGCCTATGCGCTCAAGAGCGAGCTTCTCAGGAAGACTCCGCTCAGGGAGCTCCGGATCGAGGTGACGATCGACTCGGCCGAGGAGCTTGCGAAGGTCGCCTGCACCTCGCACATGACGCGCGCGCAGACAACCGCGCACGCTGCGTCGATCGAGTTCGCGGCGCAGGAGTACACGCCCGACCGCGACTTCGAGGTGCTCGTCACGACCGCGCCCGCGCCGTCGCCGCTCAGAGTGATTCCGCACCTCCGCGGCAAGGACGGGTATTTCATGGCGTTTCTCCAGGCCGAGGACGAGGGCGGCGGCAGGCCGCTCGTTCGCGACACGGCGCCGCTCGACATCCTGTGCATCGCCGACACATCGGGGTCGATGACCGACGACCAGCTCAGGACCCAGCGCGCCTTCATCGCCTGTCTCCTGGAGTCGCTCGGCGCCAAGGACACCTTCAACATCGCGGCCTTCGACACGACGGTCGTCTGGGCCTTCTCGACGCGCATGCCGGCGACTGCCGAGAACCGCGACGCCGCGCTCGCGTTCCTCGATCGCAGGAGCGGCCTGGGGTGGACCGACCTGGACCTCGCGTTCAAGGAGGCGCTCGCGCAGGCGCACGCCGGCACGCAGGTGATCTACGTCGGCGACGGCATTCCGACGGCCGGCGATGCCGACCCCGTCGCGTTCGCGGCCAGGCTGAAGGCGCTCCACAAGGGCGAGGGCGCGCTCCACGCGATCGGCGTCGGCAGCACGTACGAGTCCATGGTGCTCAAGGCGATCGCGTCGCTCGGGCGCGGATCGTTCCATCGGGCGGGCGACAGCGCCGAGGCGGCCAGGGTCGCGGCGGCGCTCCTTGCCGAGATCACCGCGCCGGGGCTCAGGGACGCAGCCGTCAGGTGGGAGGGCTTCAGGACCGCGGCCGTCTATCCCGAGGAGCTCCCCAATCTCCCGGCCGGCAGCCAGCAGATCATCCTGGGCCGCTACCTGCCCGAAGGCGGGGATCTTGCCGGCAAGGCCGTGCTCACTGCCGTTGCGGGCGGCGAGAAGACCGCGCGCGAGATCGAGGTCTCGCTCAAGGGCGCGGAGGAGGGCAACGCCTTCATCCCGCGGCTCTGGGCGCGCATGCACCTCGATCACCTGCTTTCGCAGGGCCGGAGTCCCGAGGTCAAGGACGCGATCATCGCGCTCTCGGAGAGCTACCAGATCATCACGCCGTACACGTCGTTCCTCGTTCTGGAGAGCGATGCCGACAGGGAGCGCTTCAAGGTGACGAAGCGCCTGCGCATGCGCGATGCCGAAGAGTTCTTCGCGGAAAGCAGGGAGCGGGCCGACTTCGCACTCGCCCGCGAGCACATGCTTAAGGCCGCGCTCTGGCGGAAGGGCATCAGGAAGGCAGTGCTCGATCTCTACGCGACGCTCGGCTACGGGCTCATCGCGCCGCGGCGGGGGACCTCGTACGGGGTCGAGCATGCGGCCCAGGTTTACGGCAGGCTGGGCGAGTGGAACCGCTCGGCGGGAATGAATGGAACGTTCGGCACGCCCCTCGAGCTCCGCGAGAAGTCCGCGTGGTACGAGGAGAGCGACGGGCGCAGGGGCGTGCTGGGGGGAGACGCGTACGGGGACTTCATCATCTCCGACGGCGACATTCTTGCCGGCGATATCGACGGCCGCGCGCCGTCGTTCGGCACCGACGCGCCGCTCGATCTGGCCATGAAGTACGACGGCGAGCGTTTCGCGGCGGGCGATGAGTTCCTCGACTTCGAATCGGCCCCCACCGTCGCGTCGCAGCTCGTTGCCGGACCGGTGGCCGCCGCCGAGCCCGTCGACATGGTGGAGTACATGGGCCGCGCATCGGTGGCGAAGCGCGCCTTTTTCTCGGAGAGCGAGCTTCCCGGCCTTGCATACGGCGGCAGGCCGCGCGCTCGGCGCGCGCCCCCGCCGTTCGCGGCGCTCTTCCCGAGCGTGCATGCCGTGCCCGCGCCTTTCAAGACGGCGTGGCCGGCCGAGATCCGCGAGCTTGTCGCGAAGCTCGATCGGCGGTCCGTTCTCGCCGCGCGCGAGGGCGGCCTCAGGATCGACGTCGAGCAGGATTCGCTCGATGCGCGCGGCGCCGCGGTCCCGGGAAGGCGCGCGACGTTCGTCCTGGGGAAGGACGCCTGGGTCGCACGGACGCAGAACTATCCCGGCGCGCTCGTCACGCTGCGCTGGAGCGTCGCGGGCGAGAGCGGCGCCTGCGATGTGTCGCGGCTCCTCGCCGCGACGAGGAAGGCCGAGCCGGGCGACGGCGTTGCCTACGAAGCCCCCTTCGACCGCTGGTTCGATGACCTCGAGCGGCAGTTCGCGAGCTACAAGCCCGCGCTCGCCGCGGAGGACGGCAAGGCCGTTCTCACCCTCACGCCGAGGCGCGGGCGGGGCGGAATCGTCCGCGTCACGATCGACCTGGAACGCCCCGCGATCCTCGAGATCGCCGGTTTCGACAAGGACGCGAAGGTGTGGAGCCAGACCTTCGCCGATTTCGCCGACGCGGGCGGCCTCCTCTGGCCGCAGAGGATCGAGTGGCGCGGCAAGGATGGCAAGGTCAACTCGGCGTGCAGGATCAGGTACGCCGCGTTCGCCGATGCCGCCCTCCCGGAAGCGCTTGCGAAGGAGCGCGCGGCGCTCGCGCAGGCGATCACGCTCGATCTTCCGCTCGCGAAGGTCGTCGATGCCAAGACGCGCGTCCTCGAGAAGAAGGCCGGCCTCTCGGATCTCTGGCAGCTCATGCTCCACGCGGCCGAGACGCAGCAGTGGGAGACCGTCGCCGAGCGCTTCGAGGCGTTCGCCGCGCTCGCCGCGGGGAAGCCGGGGCTCGACTGGATCCAAATCGAGGTTCTGAAGGCCGCCCGCCGCAACGAGGAGGCCAAGGCCGAGGTCGCGCGCCTCGCCGCCGCGATCGAGGGCGCATCGCGCGAGGCGAACGCTGCCGAGTCCGGCTGCTACGGCCTTGCGACCGCGCTTCTCGACGGACAGCGCGAGATCCTGCAGCCCCTGGAGCAGATCGTCCTTCTCGACGCGCTGAAACCCGTCTTCGAGCGGCAGGACGAGCGTCTCACCCCCATGCGCGAGTGGACGCGGCGGCGCATCGAATGCCTCGACCGGCTCGGCCGGGCGGAGGAAGCGTTCGCGCTCAAGAAGGAACTCGCGGCCCGGCATCCGTACGCCGCGTACCTCCAGACCCAGTACGCGGACGCGCTCGCGTATCGCGGGGAGGTCGACGCGGCCGTCGAGCACCTCGAAGCATGCGTGCGCGCGACGGCCGACTTGACCGAGGATGAGATCCTCACGCTCAGGCACAAGGCGTCCGAGCTCCTCTACGAGGCGCACAAGCTGGTCGAGTATCTCGCGTACGCGGGCGCGCACTTCATCGGCTCCCGCAGCAACGTCCGCGATGACGTGTTCGATCGTTATCTGGCGGCGCTCGTGCTCCTCGACCGCGTCGGGGAAGCCGATGCCCTGATCGCGAAGTGGATCGAAGGCGGCCGGGCCGAGGAGCCCGATCCGGTCGAGGCCGCGCGGCTCGCCGCGGCGCTCAGGCACGCGCTCGGCCAGGGCCGCGACCTCTGGAGCAACCGCATCGACCCCAAGTGGGTGCCGGCGCTCCTCGGCGTCGCACGCGCGTTCGCGCTGCGCGAAGAGCGATCGTACCTCGCGGGCCAGGTGCTCAATCATTGGCGTTTCAAGCAGCTCGACGTCTTCCGCGAGATCTCGGGCGAGCTCTACAACGCGATGACGCGGGGCGTCGCGAGCCTGCCGCCGGCGGTGCTCGCCAACGTCTTCGGCTGGACACGGTCCTATGAACCGAAGGAAGGCGAGACGGCGCGCGCCGCGTTCCTGCAGGCGGTCTTCGCGCGCTGGGAACGGGAGACCGGCGAGGACGCGCAGGCCTCTCTGGCGAATATCCTGAGCTCCTGCGGCGACGCCGAGCTCGCGATCGCGCTCGGACGCGCGCAGATCGCGCGGGCCGCCGGCCCGGAGGCGAAGGCCGCCGCCGCGGGGCGGCTCTTCAATCTGCTTCTCGGACGGCCGTGGAGCGCCGAGCTCGAGAAGGAGCTTGCGAGCCTCATCGCGCAGGTCGGCTTCGGCGAACAGGCGATCCCGGCCAAGATCGGGGCCGTGCAGGCGTACGCGCGCTACCTGGTCGACGCCCGCACGCGCGCGCTCGTCGAGGCGATTCCCGACCGGCACGCCAAGTCGCGCAGAGAGCTCGCGCCGCTCGCGGCCGAGGCCGCGAAGACCGCGCGCACCGAGGCGGTCGGGAAACTCGCGGCGCTCGGAGCGGCGGGGCTCGGCTCCGAGATCGCGCCGTACATCGCGATCGAGCGGCTGAGCATCGAGGCGAAGCTGGGTCTGGAGCCCGCGCGCGTCTTCGACGAGCTTGCGAGTCTCTTCAACGCGCTCCCGGAGCTTGTGGAGGACGCGCCGCTTGTCGCGTTCGTGAACGTGCTCGGCGAGCGCTGTCTCCTCGTCCTGGGCTATCTGACGGCGGCGCCCGAGGCCGATCCGGCGCTCGCCGAGAAGCTCGGCGCGCTCCTGGATGCGGCCATCGCGGCGAAGACCGCGCGGGCCGACGCGCGCCTGGCGAAGTACCGCCTGCTCGTCGCGCTCGACCGCGGCGATGCGCTCGAGGACGCGCTCGGGAAATGGGCCGAGGAAGACGGCGCCATCGCCGGCAACAGGTGGCGCGTGCCCTACGGGTACATTCTCGCCGAGCGCGGGAAGCTCGAGGCGGCCGTGAAGGTCTTCGAGGGCGTCAGGGCGATCGATGCGCTGAGGCCGGCTGAATACCGCGCGCTCGCCGGGTGGTGCATGGCGCTCGATTCGCCCGACCGCCGGCGCGAGGCGCTCGTCAGGTCGCACATGGCGACGGGCGAGTGGCAGCTCAACAATACGCTCAGGCAGGAGCTCGGGCGCTACCGCCGGAGCGGCGACAGGATTCCCGACGCGATGGGCGAGGATGTCTTTATCAGGTTCGCGGCGCTGCTCAGGAAGACGAGCCAGCCCGGCCGGCACCTCGGTCTTCTCAGGGAGTACTACGAGGTCACGAAGGACTTCAAGCTGCTCGAGACCCTGAGCGAGGTCGTGATCGGCCAGACCGCGGTCAAGGTCTACGATGCGCTCGGAGAGCTGGACAGGCTTGCGGCCCTGATCGGCGATGAGGCGACGATCGACCGGTTCGAGCGCCATCTCAGGGAGCTGCGCGCGGACGCCAAGACCGAGGTCGACCGCCGCGCGCTCGCGCTCATCGAGTTCATGATCGAGTTCCGCGCCGCGGCGCAGAGCCAGGGCGGGGAGCCGCACGGCGCGCGGGCGCTCGCGGCGCTCAGGGAGGCCTTCAAGGAGAAGTGGCAGGAAGGCGAGGAGCCGCTCATGGCGCGGTTCCTGGCCTCGACGGGACGGCTCGTCGAGCCGCTCCGAAGCGAGGCGCTCGGGCAGCTCGAGGCGTTGCACGCCGCGGCGGCCTCGGGCAGCCAGGCCCGCTTCGAGATCGGCGCCCAGAGGGCTGCGTCGCTCTGGGCCAACGACGCCAAGGAGGAGGCCGCCGGCGTGCTCGCGGCGGCGCTCGATGAGTACCGCGCGGCATCGGAAGGCCGTCTGCCCGCCCACGCCCACGGCGGGGTCTCGAACCTGTCGTCGTTCTTCGAGGATCTCGGGCGGCTCGTCGCGGCCGAGAAGCTGTGGCGCGGGGAGCTCGGCCGCGCCTACAACGACCAGGAGCTTCACGGCTTCAGGAACGGAATGTACGGGTTCTATGCCCGCGCGATCGAGCGCAAGGGGACGACGGCGCTCGGCGCCGGGGAGACGCTCTACCGCGCCGTGCACGGTCAGCTCGTCGCGGAGATCGAGCGCCTCCCGAGCGAGTGGCAGGCGCGGGATCTCGTCGCCCGCCTCTGCGAAGTGTTCGCGCAGGCGCGGAAGGCGGGGATCGCATCGGCGCCGAAGGACCTGCGCGAGTACGCGTACAAGGGCCTGCCCGCCGTGCTCACGCGCCACCAGTACCGCGAGGGCCAGAGCATGGTCGCGAACGTGGCGTCGGAGATTCGGGATGCGCTCGGCCCGCGCGAGGCGGTCGAGTTCCTGGTCGTCAGGGCCGAGAACGAGCCCGCGTGGCTCGAGCGGCGCAACGAGGGGTTCTGGAACCGGCACGAGCGCGTCGCCGTGTGGCGGCACGAGGCGGGCGACATCGGGAGCGTCGAGCCGCGGCTTCTCGCGCTCGTGCTGGCCGAGCTCGATCGCGCGCTCGATGAGCGCGACTTTCGCGCGCGCGCCTTTTACTACCACTACAACGCTCATTTCTGGAAGGAGAAGGCCGGGGACTTCTTCAGGACCGCCCTGGCCGTGCTGGAACGCCGCCGCGATTCGGAGGAGAGCGTCAAGTTCATCGCGGGCTATCTCATGGATGGGTTGCAGAAGCACGACGCCGCCATCGATGCCCTCGCCGCGGCGCACCGGCGAGGCATCCTCGGCGAGGAGGGCCGGGCGCAGCTCGTCTCGTATCTCCAGGGGCAGGGCAGGCACGCCGAGTCGCTTGCCCTTCTCGAGGGGCCGGGCGGCATGATCGAGAAGTGGCCCGACAACGTCGACTACCGCGCCTTCCTGATCATCGGCCGCCACGGCGCGGGCCGGCAGGAGGATGCCGCCGCCGCGCGCGCCGCGGCCGACGCGCACTTCCGGGCGGACAATCGCTGGAACGAGCACGCGGCGGCGCAGCTCGCGAGCGCGTGTATGACCGCGGAGCTCTTCGAGCATGCAGCCGGCTACTACACGGAGGCGATGACGTTCCGCCGCACGGCGAATCCGCTGCGCCGGGGCGGCGATGGCCGGCTGAGCGATTACTACCGGAGCCAGGCCGAGGCGTACGTGCGGCTCGGCCGGACGGCCGAGGCCGTCGACGCGGCCGCGGGCGCCATCGTGGTGTGGGCTCGGGACATCAACCAGCGCAACGGTGCTGTCGAGAACCTGAGGAGGATTCTCGCGAAAGCCGGGGATCTGGCCGAGTACGCGGCCGCGTTCGATCGCGAGTGCGCAGATCAGAAGATCGAGAAGCCCGCGATCCGCAAGGCGCTCGGCCGGGTGTTCCTGGACAAGCGGGACTTCGCCGCGGCGGCGCTCCATCTCGAAGCAGGTATGGAAAGCGGCTCCTTCGATGCCGAGGTCTTTCGCATGCTCGTTCAGGCCTACGACGGGCAGGGCGCATCGGCCAAGGGCACGGCGCGGCTGCTCGCGCTCGCGCGCCGGAGCGGCCACGCCTTCGAGCTCTACAAGGAGCTCGGCGAGCGCATGCGGCGCGAGGGCGACCAAAGCGGCGCGGAGCGCGCGCTGACGACGCTCGCCGAGATGTCGGCGAACGAATCGGAGGGCCGCGCGCTCCTCGCGCAGGTCCGCGAGAACGACAGGCGCTTCGCGGAGGCGGCGGCCGAGTGGCGTCATGTCGTGCGCATCAGGTCGAAGGAACCGGCCGGCTATCTCGGCCTCGGCCGGTGCCTTTTGCATGCCGGGCAGGGCGAGGAGGCCCGCAAGGTGCTCGAGGACTTCCTCGGCGAGGACTGGCACCCGCGCTTCGGCGACGTGAAGGCCCAGGCTAGGGAGCTTATGCGCCGCCTGGAGAAGTAGGGGCATAGGCTGTAGGCTATAGGCTATAGGCTTTAGGCTGTAGGCTATAGCCTCCACAAGGAGCACGCCATGCAACGAGCAGCAGCAGTTCTGATGGCGCCGTTTCTGGCCGCCCTCCTCGGCGCGGCCGAACCCGTGACGCTCGACACCGATCCCCACCTCATGGCCCGGTGGAAGTTCGACGAGGTCGAGGGGACGAAGGCCCTCGATTCGTCTCCGCACGGCCGGCACGCCGAGCTCAAGGGCGGGCTTTCCTTCGCGAAGAACTCGGTCGCCGGGCGCGCCGGGAAGGCGCTGAGCGTAGGCGGCGGCGGCACGATCGAGGCCGCGGGGTACAAGGGCGTCGCGGGCGCGGCGGCGCGCACCGTTGCGGCCTGGATCAAGACCACGCGACCGGAAGGCGAGATCGTCGCCTGGGGCCGCAACGATTTCGGGGCCATGTGGACCTTCCAGTTCATTCGCGGCCGGGTCGGCGTCACGCCCAAGGGCGGGTACTTCTACATGAACTCGGCGACGCACGACGGGGAGTGGCACCACGTGGCGATCGTGCTCGCGGCCGCCGAGACGCCGAACCTGCACGACCACGCGGCGCTCTACAAGGACGGCGCGCCCGCCGAGATTCACGACATTGGCCTCCTGGACATGTTCCCCATCGCGACCGGCAGCGAGATCGATGTGCGGATCGGCGCGCGATTCGAGGGCGCGCTCGACGATGTGCGCATCTACGACCGGGCGCTCGCCGCCGAGGAGATCAAGGCGCTCTTCGAGCTTCGGAGCGACACGCCGTTGTCGCCGGGGAAATGACCGCCATGCGATGGATGACGCTCGGGGCCGTTGCCGCGCTCATCGGGATGGTCGCGGCCGCCGCGGGGTGCAGGCAGGCCGGCGTCGCGGCGCCCCCGCCCGGCGAGACGCCGCTGCGTCTCGACGATGCACCGCCCGGCGAGGAGGCGCTGCTCCTGCTCGATGACGCACGCGCTCCCGAGATGCACGAAGGCGCCGACAACAGCCGCTGCCGCGTGTGTCACCTCGATCTCTCGCAGGAAGAGCTGGCGGTCACGCACGCGCGCGCCGATATCGGCTGCGCCGGGTGCCACGGCGAGAGCGACGCGCATATCGCGGATGAATCGTGGGGTTCGGGCGGAAACGGCACGGCGCCCGAGCGCATGTTTCCGCGCCCGGCCATCGTCGACTTCTGCTCGGGGTGCCATCGCGCGGACAAGCTCTCGGCCGGCAACCACGCCGCCGCCGGCATGGAGGGCAAGGTCTGCACGGACTGCCACGGCGCGCATCGCATGCCCGTGCGCAGGTGCAAGTGGAAATGAAAATGCGACGGGCATATTGACTCGGCCTGGGGCAGCGATTACAGTGATCTAATAGATCGCCGTTCGAGAGAGCTGCACGCGATGACGGTTGGAGGTCGTATGCCGACGCACGACGACGTCCTTTTTTCCCGCATTGTCATCCAGAAGGGATTGCTTCCCAAGGAAACGGTCCAGCAGGCGTTGGCCGAGGTCGACCGCCTGCGCCCGCACGATCCCGAACTGACCATGGGCCAGTACCTGAGGCTCAAGGAGCTTCTCCCCGCGGAGACGATCGAGTGGGTCCAGAGGTACGCCGCGGCCCTGGAAGCGAGCGCGCCCGCAGGCGCCGGTCCATCTCGGACGGCGCCTGAAGCCGCACACCCTCCGGCCGCGCACGCGCGTCCGACCGCACACGGCCGCGGGCCGGCGCCCGCGCACGGCCACGCGCCCGTGCGCGGTCACGCGCCGCCCGCGCACGCCCATGCGCCCCACGGTCATGCGCCCGTACACGGCCATGTGCCGCACCATCATCCGCACAAGCCGCATCCGGCGCCGCGGCCGCGGACGCCCGCCGTCATGGTCGCGACGATAGGAGGCTCCCTCGCGCTTGCGGCCGGCATCGTCCTGTACATGAACATGGGCGGGAGCCGCACGCCCGCGGAAACCCCGGTCTCCACGGACCTGCCCGCGCCCGCGCCGGCTGTGCCCGCGCCGGCCGCACCGGCGACAACCGCCGCCGTGCCGTCGCCGGAGGAAGAACGGGCGTTTCAGGACATCAAGCTCTCCCCGAACGACCGCGACAGGCTCGGCCTTGCGGACGGGTTCTTGAAGCGCTTTCCCGTGTCTCCGCTCGTTCCCGAGATCACCTCGCTGCGCGATCGGCTGCGCCTGAAGTTCGACGGCGCCGGCAGGGCGCAACTGGACGAGGCGCTCAGGAACCGGGCGGAATTCACGCGCGACCGCAAGTACAAGGAGCTTGCCGCGATGTTCCGCGTGGTCGCCGGCGAGTTCAAGGGCACGGCGGCCGGCGGCGAGGCCGAGACCCACTTCCTCGAGACCGAGACGGCGTGGAAGGCGGCGGTGCGCGCGAAGCTGGCGGAGATCGACGGCCTCGCCGCCAGGAAGAAGTACGAGGATGCGATCATCGCGGCCAAGGACATCCTCCTCTGGTGCCCGTCCGACCTCAAGACCGAGATCGAGAACAAGATCGTGACGATCGAGCGCGACCGGGGACCGATCGATATCGTGCTGAAACCGGTGGGAGAGGATGACGACGCCGTGCCGCGGCGCAGGATCGACAGGGAGCGCGAGCCGGCCGACCCCGAGCCCGTTGTGACGAAGCCCGACGAGGAGCCGACCGACGAGGAGGCGACCGACGAGGAGCCGACCGACGAGGAGCCGACCGACGAAGGCCCCATCGACAACGGCGGCCGGACGAGCGTCCCACCCGAGAAAAAGGACGCGAAGAAGGAGCTTTTCCCGAAGGACGGCGGCGAGGGCGGCGGCCCCGCCGTCAATCCGATCGCCGACGCGGTCAAGAAGGTCGGCAAGGAAGCCGTGGTCGCCAAGCTCCTGGGAGCGCTGGCCTGCTCGCACTGCGAGGTCGAGCCCTCGGGCAGGGTGAAGATCGGCTACGCCTTCTCGACCGTGGACAAGCGCCTCGCGAACGACTGGAAGCCCGCCGTGGGCACCAGCATGACGGACAAGATCCGCTGGTCCGTGCGCGCCGAAGGCGATATCGCCGCGGTCTGGTACGGCGTGCGCGTCACGGACAAGAGCTCGTTCATCAACCAGGCGTTCTACACGCACGAGCTGACGGTCGACGTGTGCTACCTGAGCGCCCAGCGGACGACCTCGGCCACGCATTTCATCACGGGCCTCAGGGACAAGAAGTCGGGCAACGTGTACGGCGGGGATTTCGGCACGCAGGCGGTGCGCATCCAGGAAGGCAAGATCGACCTTGCCAGGCCGGCGAGCCGCGGCGAGCTCGTCAAGGCCATGGAGGTCCACTGGTTCCGGTCGATCTACCGGGACGGCCGCATGACGACCTACAGGGCCTACGGCAGCGAGGGCCGCGGCGCGTGGCTGCGCTCCTCGCCCGAGTGGGAGGACGCCCCCAACTTCCGCGAGGGCGGCGCCTACGACGTCAAGAAGAACATCGAGGAGTTCCAGCCCATCATCGTGTTCTACCCCGACATCGTGGGCACGATCGGACTGGTGCGCATCTACGGCTATCTGAGCCCCGCGTGGATCAAGGAGAAGGGGCTCAGGTTCGAGTAGGCGCGTAGGCGCCGATCCGCATGCCCACCCGGACGAGCGTCTCGATGCCCGCTGCCGAGCGCTCCGCGATGTCGGCATCGAGGTTGACCCGCCCGGGTTCGTAGAGCACGATCACGGTCGACCCGCCGAAGCGGAACATGCCCTTCTCGGCGCCGCGCGCGGCCGGCGCCCCCGGCGCGTAGGTCTGGACGATCGAGCCCACGCACATGGCGCCGATCTCCAGCATGCAGATCGTGCCGGCGCGCGCTCCCGCCGCGAGCATCGTGCGGTGCCTGAGATTCGCGTCCAGGATGCGCAGGCCCGCCGTCAACGCGATCGGGTTGACCGAGTGCAGGCGGCCGGCGATCGTCGCCGCGGTTCCCGGCACGCAGGCCTCGGGGAAATGAAAACGGTGGTAGTCGGCCGGGCAGAGGCGGTAGATGCAGAGCGTGCCGCCCGTGTAGAGGGCGCACAGGGCGCCGTCGCCGAGCAGTGCGGCGAGATCGAGAGGCGCGGCCTTGACCATGAAGCGCGTCGCGGGGGCGATGACCGGCATGGCGAGGAGGCGCGCGTCGCAGGGCGAGATCACGACGCCGGGATCGTCGGGAACGGGCCGCGCGCCCGGCCTGAGCGCGCGCGTGAAGAAGTCGTTGAAGCTCGCGAAATCGGTTCTGGCCGCATCCCCCAGGTCGACCCGAAGAGCGGCGACCGTGGAGGCGATCCTGCGCGCGCTGCGCGGCGAGTCCTGCAGCCGGCCGCAGAGGCGCGAGAACCAGCGCCGCGAGAGGACCGTCCGGGCGGCCAGGCGCCCGAGGCGGCTCTCGTACAGAAGGCGCACGAAGCGCTCGCCGAGCACGATCTCGCGCTCCAGAGCGCCCGTGGCGCGGTTGTAGACCATGATGGGGCGGTCGGCTGCCATCGCATCCTCGTGTCGGACCGGGGACTTGCCGCGGTCGGGTGGTGCTATTCTGCGCCACAATGGCGCCCCGGCGCAACCGCGCGTGGCGTGCCCACCGGCTTTCATTCAGCGCCGACTTGCCTATAATCGATACTCTTTACGAGGGGAAGCCGCGAGGGCGCGCGCCGCATGGGCGCGGCCGCGGCGCCCCGCGGTATCGAAGCGAGCGGAGACATGCCGGAGATCGACTACAAGTTCACGGACATCGAGCGCAAGTGGCAGGCACGCTGGCGGAAGGCGCGCCTTTTCGAGGCCGACGAGCGCAGCCCCAGGCCCAAGTGTTACGTCCTCAACATGTACCCCTACCCGTCGGGCGTGCTGCACATGGGCCACGTGATCAACTACACGCTCGGGGACGTCGTGGCGCGCTACAAGATGCTGCGGGGCTACAACGTCATGTGCCCGATGGGCTGGGACTCCTTCGGCATGCCGGCCGAGAATGCCGCCATCCGCACCGGCGTCCACCCGCACGAGTTCACCGAGAAGAACATTGCCCACATGCGCGCGCAGATGGGCAGCGCGGGCTGGGGCTACGACTGGCGGCGCGAGGTCGCGACCAGCCACGCGGACTACTACCGCTGGACGCAGTGGTTCTTTCTCAAGTTCTACGAGAAGGGCCTGGCCGTCAAGAAGACCGCCGCGGTCAACTGGTGCGAGAGCTGCGCCACCGTGCTCGCCAACGAGCAGGTCAAGGACGGCGGTTGCGAGCGCTGCGGCACGCAGGTCGCGCAGAAGGACATGTCGCAGTGGTTCTTCAGGATGAGCGCCTACGCCGAGCGCCTGCTCGCCGGCCACGAGACGCTGCGCGGCAAGTGGCCGGACGCGGTGCTCGCCATGCAGGAGGAGTGGATCGGCCGCAGCGAGGGCGCGACCGTGTTCTTCAAGGTCGAGGAGACCGGCGACCCGCTGCCCGTCTTCACGACGCGCCCCGACACCTTGTGGGGCGTGACCTTCATGTCCGTGGCGCCCGAGCACCCGATCCTGGAGAAGCTGCTCAAGGGCAGCCCGCACGAACGGCGCGTCATGCCCGTCGTCCGGGAGCTGCGCGCCATGGGAACCTCCGAGAAGGAGCTTGCCGAGCGCGAGAAGGTGGGCGTGTTCACCGGCTTTCACGTCGTCAATCCCGTGAACGGCGAGGCCGTGCCGCTCTGGGCCGCCAACTTCGCGCTCATGGCGTACGGCACGGGCGCCGTCATGTCCGTGCCGGCCCACGACCAGCGCGATTTCGAGTTCGCGAGGAAATACGGCCTGCCGATCGTGCCGGTCATTCTTCCTCCGGAGGGCCTCGACCCGGCGGCGATGACGTGCGCCTACGTCGACCCGGGCACGATGGTCGCCTCGGGCCCCTTCACGGGCGCGACGAACACCGAGGCCATGCCGCGGATCATCCGCTGGCTCGACGAGGAGGGCCGCGGAAAGGCCGCCGTCAACTACCGCCTGCGCGACTGGACGCTCAGCCGGCAGCGGTACTGGGGCGCGCCGATCCCGATCATCTACTGCGACGCGTGCGGCATGGTGCCCGTGCCCGAGAAGGACCTTCCGGTCGTCCTGCCCGAGGACGTCAAGTTCTCGCGCGGCGGCAATCCGCTGGCGACGAGCGAGTCGTTCGTCAAGGCCCCGTGCCCCCGCTGCACGCGGCCGGCGCGGCGCGAGACGGACACGATGGACACCTTCGTCGACTCCTCGTGGTACTTCCTGCGCTACTGCGACGCCGCGAACGACACGGCGCCCTTCAGCCCGGCGCGCATCGCGCACTGGATGCCGGTCGACCAGTACATAGGCGGCATCGAGCACGCGACCATGCACCTCATCTACGCGCGCTTCTTCACCATGGTGCTCCACGACCTGGGGCTTCTGGACTTCGATGAGCCTTTCGCCCGGCTCTTCTGCCAGGGCATGGTGTGCAAGACCGCGTACTACTGCGAGAAGTGCAAGTGGCTTCCCGAGCGCAAGGTCGAGGGCGGCACGCGCAAGGGCGATGCGATCGAGGACGGCGTCTGCGCCGCCTGCAAGGGCCCGGTCAGGGCGGAGATGACCAAGATCTCCAAGACCAAGCTCAACATCGTCGACCCCGATGCCATGATCGCGAAGTACGGCGCCGACACGGTGCGGCTGTACATGCTGTCCGACGCGCCGCCCGACCGCATGCAGGTCTGGAGCGAGGACGGCATCAACGGCGCGTGGCGCACGCTCGTGCGGCTGTGGAACCTGGCGACGGCGGCCGTTGCGCAGGCGCCGCCGGTGGGGACCGCGATTCCCGCCGACCTGGATGCCGAGAACCGCGCGCTCAGGCGTACGACGCACCAGCTTATCGAGAGCGTCACGGGCGCGATCGAGGGCGGTTTTCACTTCAACACCGCGGTGGCGCGCTGCAACGAGCTCGTGAACCAGTGGCGCGCGATGAAGGACCGCGTGCACGGCGTCGTGCTCAGGGAGACGCTGGAGACGATCGTGCGGGTTCTGAGCCCGATCGTGCCGCACTTCGCCGAGGAGATCTGGGAGCGGCTCGGCCACGAGGAGAGCATCTTCGCGGCGGGCTGGCCCGCCGCCGACGCGGCCGTCGCGGCCGAGGAGATGGTGGAGATCCCGGTCCAGATCAACGGCAAGCTGCGCGGGCGGGTGATGGCGCCGCCGGACGCGACGCGCGAGGACCTCGAGCGCGCCGCGCTGGCCGACGAGAAGGTGAAGAAGCTCCTCGAGGGCAGGACCGTGGCCAAGGTGATCGTGGTGCCCGGCCGGCTGGTCAACATCGCCGTCAAGGGATAGCGCCGCCCCGGCGGCGCGGGAGGCGCGATGGTGCGGTGCGGCGAAGCGGCGGCGCCCGGCCTCTACGTGCACATACCCTTCTGCCTGCGCAAGTGCGCCTACTGCGATTTCGCCTCGGGCGTGTACCCGTCCGGGATGCAGGCGCCGTACCTCGACGCGCTTGCGCGCGAGCTGGCCGCACGGCGCGCGGAGCTGCCCGCGCCGTTCGCAACCGTGTACGTGGGCGGCGGCTCGCCGTCGAGCCTTGACGATGCCGCCTGGGCGCGCCTCCGGGATATCGTTGCGGCGGCGGTCGCGCCCGGGGGCTGCCTGGAGTGCACCTTCGAGATGAACCCCTCGCAGACGACGGCCGCGAAGCTCTCGCGCATCGAGGGGGTGGCGACGAGGGTGAGCCTGGGGGCCCAGACGTTCGCGCCCGAGCTCCGGCGCACGCTCGGCCGCGAGCCCGCCGATCCCGCGCCGATCGAGCGGGCGGCCGCGCTGATAGGCGGGCGGTTCCGGCTCAACCTCGATCTCATGCACTCGATTCCCGGCCAGTCGCTCGCGATGGCCGCGGCCGACATCGACCGCGCCGCGGCGCTGGGCGCGGGCCACGTCAGCGCCTATGCCCTGACGATCGAGGAGGAGACGCCCCTCGGCGCCGCGGTCGCGCGCGGCGAGGTCGTCGTGCCCGATGAAGATGTTCAGGTCGAGATGTTGCGCGCGGCCAGGCGGCGTCTCGCGGCGCACGGCCTGGTTCAGTACGAGATCAGCAACTTCGCGCGGCCGGGCGAGGAGTGCCTCCACAATCTGGCGACCTGGGCGGGATGCGAGTACCTTGGCATCGGCGCGGCCGCCTGCTCGTACATCGGGGGCGAGCGCTCGCGCAACGAGCCCGACGCCGCCCGCTACATCGCGCGCATGGCTGCCGAGGGCGGCGCCGTGTGCGAGCGGGAGAGGCTCGATGGCCGCCGCCGCGCCGGCGAGCTGGCGATGCTCGCCCTGCGGACGCGCGCCGGGATCGACGTTGCGGCGTTCGCGGCGCGCACGGGCTTCGACCCGCGCGTCCTGTTCGCCGGCGCGCTGCGCGCGCACTCGGCGGCCGGCCTCCTGGAGGTCGGCCCGGAGCGCATCCGGCTGACCGAGGAAGGCATGGACCTTGCGAATTGCGTGATGGAGGACTTTCTATCGTAGATGCCGCCGGCGGCGGCCCGATCCGGCGAAGCCGCGGAGGCGCGCAGCGCCCCCGCGGCTCCGCCGGCGTCACATCTTGGCCTGCTTCTTGGCCGCCGCGATGGCGGCGTCGACGGCCTTCTGGTTGAAGTCGGCCTTTGTGTACGCGAGGACCTGCGTCACGGCCTTCTTCTCGTACAGGACGACCATGACGTGCGTGTCCTCGGGAACCTTGAACTTCTCGGCGATTTCCTTCAGGTTCATGGGGATGGTGAGCGGGATCTTCAGCGACTTGTCGGCGGCGAGCTTCTCGAGCGCCGGCGTCAGCTTCTCCGGCGCCGCGGTGAGAAACCCGAAGAACGCCTTGCCGTTCACCTTGTTTTCGGCGGCGATCGTGTCAAGCTCCTTGGCCAACCTGGCCAAGTGGTCGTCGAGGTCTCGCGCGAAGACCATGGCGACCGGCGCAACCCCGTACTGTCATATGTAGCACAGGGCCTGGCCCTTTTGGGGGCCGGTGACGGCCTTGGTGCCGAACGCCGAGACCGCATCGCCCGGCTTCAGCCCGATCGGCGGCGAGCCGCCGTCGCAGCTCGCGCCGTACGCGAGCAGCGCAACGTAGAGGGTCTGTAGTCGCATGGGCTCTCCTTTCGTGTGCACGAACCATGCCTTGGACGGGCCCCGGCCGCCCTGCCACCCACGGCCCCATTGTATCCCATGGACCCGGGCGGCTGTCCATATCGCGGCGGGCCGCGCGCGGAAGGCGGCAGGAAGGGCGCGGCCGCGAAGGCGCAGAGGATCGCGGGTCAGGCCCGGAGCGCTGCGGCCGCGGCCCCGTTCTTGAAGCGCCCGCCGCCGTGCGCTACAGTTGCTGCTTATGTTCGAGCACGCACGCCTGTCTGGACGGGATCCGGGAGCCTGCCCGCGCGGCGCCCGGGAGCCATGACCGATCTCTCGCTGATCCGCAATTTCTGCATCATCGCGCACATCGACCACGGCAAGTCGACGCTCGCGGACCGCATTCTCGAGAAGACCGGCGCCGTGGCGCCCGGCGACATGCGCGCCCAGTATCTCGATCAGATGGACCTGGAGCGCGAGCGCGGCATCACGATCAAGGCCACGGCCGTGCGCATCGTGTACCGCGCCCGGAACGGCCTGGCGTACCACTGCAACCTGATCGACACGCCGGGCCACGTCGATTTCAGCTACGAGGTGTCGCGGAGCCTCGCGGCCTGCGAGGGGGCGCTGCTCGTCGTGGACGCGACGCAGGGCGTCCAGGCCCAGACGCTCGCCAACACGTACATGGCGCTCGAGCACGATCTGGAGCTGATCCCGGTCATCAACAAGGTCGACCTGGCCGCGGCGCGGCCGGACGATGCCTGCCGGGAGCTGGAGGACGTGATCGGCATCGATGCGTCGGGCGCGATCCTGTGCTCGGCCAAGACCGGCCTGGGCGTGGAGGAGATCCTCGAGGCCGTGGTCGCGCGCGTGCGGCCGCCGAGGACGCCGGCCGACGGCATCCTGCGGGCGCTCATCTTCGACTCGACCTTCGACCCGTACCGGGGCGTCGTGCTGTTCTGCGTCGTGCGGTCCGGCGTCATCGCGGCGGGCGACCAGATCGTGCTGATGGCGGGCAACGCGAGGTACGAGGTCGCTGAGGTCGGCGTCTTCGCGCCCGAGATGCGGCCGTCGGCGGCGCTCGGCCCGGGCGAGGTCGGGTACCTCATCGCCGGCATCAAGGACATCCGCGCCGTGCGGGTGGGCGACACGGTGACCCACGCGCAGCGCCGCGCGCCGGAACCGCTCAAGGGCTACCGGGAGGTCAAGCCCGTCGTGTTCGCGGGCGTGTATCCCGTCGATGCGGATGCCTACGACAACCTGCGCGATGCGGTCGAGAAGCTCAAGCTCAACGATGCGTCGTTCCTCTGCGAGCCCGAGTCGTCGCAGGCGCTCGGCTTCGGCTTCAGGTGCGGCTTCCTGGGGCTGCTCCACATGGAGATCGTGCAGGAGCGCCTCGAGCGCGAGTTCGGCGCGAGCCTCATCACGACGTTTCCGAACGTCGTGTACAGGGTTCGCACGACGGATGGCGCCGAGGAACGCGTCGACAACCCGGCGCGCATGCCGGACGCCGCGGCCATCGAGCTCGTCGAGGAGCCGATCGTCGAGGTCACCGTGCTGACGCCCGCCCAGTATCTCGGCAACGTGATCCCGCTCTGCCAGGGCAAGCGCGGCACGCAGAAGAGCCTCGCCTTCCCGCACCAGAACCACGCGATGCTGGTCTACACGATGCCGCTCGCCGAGATCCTCATCGACTTTCACGACCGCCTGAAGGCCGTGAGCCAGGGCTACGCGTCGTTCAACTACGAGCCGTGCGGCTACGCGCCCGCCGACATCGTGAAGCTCGACATACTCATCAACGGGGAGCCCGTCGATGCGCTCTCGGTCCTGGTCCACAGCGACAACGCCGCATCGCGCGGGCGGCAGATGGTGGAGCGCCTGAAGGAGAACATTCCGCGCCACCAGTTCAAGATACCGCTGCAGGCCGCGATCGGCGGGAAGATCATCGCGCGCGAGACGATCAACGCCTTCAGGAAGGACGTCATCGCCAAGTGCTACGGCGGCGACATCACGCGCAAGCGGAAACTTCTCGAGAAGCAGAAGGCCGGCAAGAAGCGCATGAAGCAGGTCGGCCAGGTCACGGTGCCGCAGAAGGCGTTCCTGGCCGTGCTCAAGACGGATATCTGAACGAGCGCCCTCGGGCGCCGGCCATGCGTACAAACGTATGGCCGGCCTTCCTCGAAGGGGGGCGGAAGACGCCTGTCCCGGGCGAGGGGCGTTTTCCGCCGCCACCACATCTTGGGGATCGGATTGCGGAGAACCACTAGCGTGAATTCCGGGAAGAAGGCCTCCGAGTTCACGTGAAATCCATGAATTCCGTAACATTCTATCGCGTACCGCTTCGGCCGCTTCCCTGGCTGAGGTCGGAATCGGAAGCAACGCTGAGGCCATAACAATAGTATTTGAAACAGTTTACGACTGAAGAGCGCTTCCGTCCCCATCAGTGTGCATCGTTAAGTTGACACTATATGCGGTTCCGGGGTACCCTTGCGACCTCATAGTCACTCTTGACTTCCGAGTCAGAGCTGACCATAATATTGCAGAATGACCATGACAGAGGCGCCGGAGGCTCAAGCCGGCCCGCACAGTACGGGCCACCGGACGCGCCTGCAGAAACGGGCCAGCAAGACCCGCAACAGGCTGCTCAAGGCTGCGCTGCAGCTTTTCCGCGAGAAGGGTATCGAGGCCACTGCCATCGTCGAGATCACGGAGCTTGCCGACCTCGGCAAGGGGACGTTCTACCGCCATTTCTCCAACAAGGGCGAGATGGTGATCGTCGTCGTCGACGACATCGTCGACCGGCTGTCGGCCCTGTGGGACGTCATCGTTCCCGGACCGCGCACGCTTCAGGAAGCGGTCGACCGCGTGGTGGCGGGCCACCTCGAATTCTTCCTGGGGAACCGCGCGGAGTTCGGCCTTCTGTTCCGCGAGAAGCTGCTCGCGAGGCTGCAGGCGGACAGCCTGGAGCCGCTCGAGCGTCCCTACGTGCGCTACCTGCGCGAGCTGGAGAGCCGGCTCGCCCCGCATATGACCGTGTCGCTCGATCCCTTGAAGGTGCGGCGTTTCGTGTACGCAACCGCCGGATTCGTGTCCGGCGCGCTCTCCTTCGCGGTGATCGGGCTTGGATCAGGAGAAATAACGCGGAGCATGCAGCCGCTGCGGCAGGGGTTCGTCACCGCGGCCGTCGCCTTCCTGGGCGGAGGGCGGGACGCGCGTGACGCCGGCGCGCCGGAACGACCGGCGTGATCGCCTGACGCTGCATGAGCACTCGCACGAGGTTGACAATGCCCAAACCTTCTGCAACGACCGACGACGTCTCAACCGCGGAGGAGCCCCCGTCGCTTGCCGCCATGCTCGATGCCGGCGACGCGACGGCGGCGCCGAGCGCATCGCCCAAG
This sequence comes from Planctomycetes bacterium UBA4800, assembly GCA_002402755.1. GTDB lineage: Bacteria > Planctomycetota > UBA8108 > UBA8890 > UBA8898 > UBA8898. The sequence continues at coordinate 14,632 of DHGK01000317.1, read as the reverse complement.
CTGTCCGTGCTGATGGACGACCGCAACTGGAGCGACTGGCGCTGGCAGATGCGCAACCGCATCCGCAGCGTGCCTCAGCTCCGGGAGTTCTTCCCGTCGCTCAAGCTGTCGCCCGGCCTGTCGCGGGCGGCCGCGAAATTCCCCCTGGCGGTGACGCCGTACTACGCGGCCCAGATCCGCGCGCTCGATGCCCGCGATCCCGTCTTCAGCATGGCGGTGCCGCAGATTCACGAGCTGTTCGACCCGCCGTTCCTGGTCGATGATCCCCTGGAGGAGGATCACGACATGCCCGTGCCCGGGCTGGTCCATCGCTATCCGGACCGCGCGCTCCTCATCGCGACGACCACCTGCGCGATGTACTGCCGCCATTGCACGCGCAAGCGCGCCGCGGGGCATCGCGAGTCGTGCATCACCGATGCGCGCCTGAAGCAGGTCGTGGCCTATCTCGCGAGCCATCCCGAGATCTCGGATGTGATCGTGTCGGGCGGCGATCCCTTCACGATGGCCACCGAGGTGCTCGACCGCATCCTCACGGCGCTGCGGAGCGTGCCGAGCGTCGATATCATCCGCATCGGCACGCGCACGATCGTGACGCTGCCCATGCGCATCACCGGCGAGCTGGTCGCCATGCTCAAGAAGCACCAGCCCGTGTACGTGAACACGCACTTCAACCATCCGAACGAGATCACGCCCGAATCGGCCGAGGCCTGCCGCCGCCTGGTGGACGCCGGCGTTCCCATGGGCAACCAGTCGGTGCTGCTCCGCGGCGTCAACGACGATCCTCGCCTCATCGAGACGCTGTGCCGCCGCCTCGTCAAGATGCGCGTGCGGCCGTATTACCTGTTCCAGTGCGATCTGGTGCGCGGGGTGGAGCACTTCCGGACGCCGCTTGCGCGCGGCATTCAGATCATGGAATACCTGCGCGGGCGGCTGAGCGGCCTGGCCATTCCATCGTTCGTCGTCGACGCGCCGCACGGGGGCGGCAAGATCCCCGTGCTGCCGGCCTACGTGATCATGCAGAGCCCGACGCACACGGTGCTCCGGAACTTCGAGGGCATGCTGGTGAGTTACCCCGAGCCCTCGTCCGGCGGCAGAAACGAGGCGCCGCACGTCGCGGGCGCCCCCACGGTGTTCGATCTGACGCACGGCGCGGCGACCAAGATCCAGCCCGCCGACACGGCCCGGCAGAAGCGCCGCGCGGCGCGCGCCGCGTGCGAGGCCCCGCCGGCCGGCATGGAGGAGTAGGACCCGACCTTCAGAGAAGGGGTGGCAAGAGGAACGCGGAGGCGGGAGCCGCCGGCGCACGGCGTCGCGGCGCCCCGCCTCTTGTGTTATAGTGGCTGCCCTTGCGGATATGCGCCCGCGTTCCCGCACGAGGACCGCATCCATGGCATGCACGATCGGACTTGTCTACGACCTTCGCAGCGACTACCTGCAGGAGGGCTGCACGCTCGAACAGGTCGCCGAGCTGGACACCGAGGCCACCATCGACGCGCTGGACGCGACCCTGCGATCCCTCGGCTACGCGACCGACAGGATCGGGCACGCGCGCGCGCTGTGCGCGCGCCTGGTGCGCGGCGACAGGTGGGATCTGGTCTTCAACTTCGCCGAGGGCCTCCGGGGCCGCTCGCGCGAGGCTCAGGCGCCCGCGATCCTCGAGCTGTACGGGGTCCCGTACACGTTCTCCGATCCGCTCGTCCTGGCGGTGACGCTCGACAAGGCCGTCGCCAAGCGCCTCGTGCGCTCCCACGGCCTTCCCACGCCGAGCTTCAAGGTCGTGGCGGCGCCGTCCGAGGCGGTTCCCGACGGGCTGCGCTTCCCGCTCTTCGCCAAGCCCGTCGCCGAAGGCACGGGCAAGGGCGTCGACGAGCGCTCGCGCATCGACGGGCCGGAGGAGCTGCGCGCGGCGTGCACGCGGCTGCTCGCGGCGTTCGGGGAGCCGGTGCTCCTCGAGGAGTACCTTCCCGGCCGCGAGTTCACGACCGCCGTCATCGGGACGGGGAGAAAGGCGCGCGTCATCGGCACCATGGAGGTCGAGGTCCTGCCCGCCGCGGCCAGGGCGATCTACTCGCTCCAGATGAAGGAGCGCTGCGAGGAGTTCGTGCGCTACTCCACGCCGCCGCGCGATGCGGTGCGGCGGGCGGTCGAGGACCTGGCGCTCAAGTCGTACCTGGCCCTGGAGTGCCGCGATGTCGGCCGCGTCGACATCCGCCTCGATGCGGACGGCGCGCCGAGCTTCATGGAGATCAATCCCCTCCCCGGCATGCATCCCGTGCACTCCGATCTGCCCATGATCGCGACCCGGGAAGGCATGTCGTTCGAGCGGCTCATCGGCGAGATCGTGGAAAGCGCGCGGGAGCGCGCGCGCGGTGCGGCATGACGCTGCCTCGCGTGCTCGTCCTTCACAACCTTCCGGGCGGCGGCTCTGCCTGCGCGGAGAGCGAGGCGGGAGTCCTCCAGGAGGCCGCCGCCGTCGCGGATGCGCTCAAGGCGCTGGGCGTGCCGTGCCGCGTCGCCGGCGTGCGGACGCCGGCCGATGTGCCGGTCGCCGTGGCGGCGGGCGACGAGGCCGTGGTGTTCAACCTCGTCGAGGGGTTCCGGGACCGCTCCGAGGATGCGAACTTCGTGCCCGCGGTGTGCCGATCGCTCGGCCGCGCCGTCACGGGCAGCGGCACGGCGTGCCTCTCGCTCGCGCTCGACAAGTGGCGGAGCAAGGCGGTGCTCGCCGCCGCGGGGCTGCCCGTGCCGCCCGGCGCCTGCGTGCCGCCCGGGGCGCGCATCGCGCGCGGGGATCTCCCGCCGCCCCCGTGCATCGTGAAACCCTGCGCCGCCGATGCGAGCGAGGGCATCGACGCGGCGTCGTCGGTGGTTCCGCGCTCCGGGCGCGGCCTCCGGGCGGCCGTGCGGCGCGTGCACGAGCGGTTCGGCCAGGCCGCGCTCGTCGAGCGGTTCATCGACGGCCGCGAGATCAACGTCTCGGTCATCCAGCGCGGCCGCGCGCTGGAGGTGCTCGCGATCGCCGAGATCGAGTTCGTCGATTTCGGCCGCGGGCGGCCGCGGATCGTCGACTATGCCGCCAAGTGGCGGCCGGAGTCGTTCGAGTACGCGCACACGCGGCGGGCGCTGCCGGCGCGCCTGCCCGCGCGCGTCGCCGCGGAGGTGCGGAAGCTGGCGGTCGCGGCCGCCCGCGCGATCGGCTGCGCCGACTACGCACGGGTGGACTTCCGGCTCGATCGGCGCCTTCGGCCCTTCATCCTCGAGGTCAACCCGAACCCGGACATCGCGCCCGACGCGGGTTTCACCGCGGCCGTCGCGCACGCGGGGTGGCGGTACCGGGACTTCGTGCGCAACTGCGTCGTCAACGCCGCGGCGTGCCTGCCGGTCGCACGGCCGCGCGCCAGGCGCGCCGGGCCGGCCGGAGAGGTCCTGATCCGCGCGACGCGCGCCGAGGACCGGGCGGCGATCCTCGCGTTCATCGAGGCGACGGGGTTCTTCCTGCCGAACGAGGTCGCGGTCGCCGGCGGGGTCCTCGACTCGGCGCTCGGCGCGGGGCACGGGGGCCACTACCAGTCGTTCACGGCCGCGGTCGGCGGGCGGCCGGTCGGATGGGTCTGCTACGGGCGGACCCCGTGCACGGCGGGCACCTTCGATCTCTACTGGATCGCGGTGGCGCCCGAGCGGCAGCGGCACGGCATAGGACGCATGCTCGTCGCGTTCGCCGAGCGCCTCATGGCCGAGCACGGCGGGCGGCTCGCCGTCGTCGAGACGGCGGGCAAGCCCGCGTACGAATCGACCCGCGCGTTCTACCTGCGATGCGGGTACGAGATCGCCGCGCGGCTGCGCGACTTCTACGACACCGGCGACGACAAGGTGGTGCTCGTCAAGCGGCTGTGACGGTCCTCACTCGCAGGGGCGGAAGCGCTCGCAGCCGAGCTCGTCGCGCGAGGGATCGGCGCCGCACTCCTCGAAGGGGTCGGGCAGCGGGCCCGTGCCGCCGAAGAGGTGCCCGAGCGTCTTGATGGCGTCCGAGATGTCGAGCTTGCCGTCGTCGTTGGCATCGGCGGCATCCATGCACGGCGGCGCCTGCTTCTGGCTGAAGAGATAGCCGAGGAGCGAGATAGCATCGGCGATGTCCAGCTTGGCGTCGGCGTTCGTGTCGCCGCGGCGGAAGAGGGGCTCGATCGGCGTTCCCGGCTTCGCGAGGATTCTGAGCGAGTAGACGTGCAGCGGGTCGGGCGGATCCACGTGCGTGAGCGTGATGTCGATCGCGGGGAACTGCACCGGCACCGCGACGAAACCGCTGTCGAGCGGGATGCCCGTCGTGTCGTTCACCGTGACGACGAGCGCCATCCACTGCGTGATCGCGACCTCGCCGCCCTGGCGGTAGAAGCCGCCGCCGCCGACCGCGTAGGGCCGCTCGGCATCGGCGGACTTGAAGTCGATCTTGCCGACGACGTAGTCGTAGTACAGACCGACCCCGCCGGCCAGTTCGCCGAGGAGGAACGTGCCGGTGATCGGCACGGGAATGGTCGGCCCGTTGCAGATCACGCACTCATCGACCAGCTCGCTGCCCTTGGCAAGCTCGTACGTCTGCCAGGCGACGGGCGCGGGCGCCGCGAAGATCTCCAGGATATAGACGTGGTCCGGGTCTTGCGGCTCTTCGTCTTTCACCGTGATCCGGATGAGCGGCCACGGCCGGTCCATCGGCACCTTGCCGCTTACCAGGTGCGCGGTCCTCATGCCGTTGACCGTGATGTCGAGCTCCATCTCCTGCAGGGGGTCGGCGAGCACGAGGTGCCGCCATATGCCTTCTCCCGCGACCGCGTACTCGCCCTCGTCGTCCAGGAAGTCGATGTCGTGCACGCGGTAGTTGACCGCGCCGACCACCTGCTCGCCGGCCTCGAGCGCGAACGTGCCGTGGATCGGCCGCACGATCGGTATGCGGTCGCAGAACAGGCACTCATCGCGCAACAGGCTGCCGGGCAGCAGCTCGTAGGTCACGATGTCTCCGGCCGCACCGGCGGCGGGACAGGCGAACGCGCCCGCCGCGATCAGAACGTATGCCAGTCGCCGCATGGTCTCACCTCTTCCGCATTCGCACGCGAATGCATACTCCTATTGTCGCGCCGGCGGGGGCTGAATGCAAACTATCTCCGGCGTGGGATCGGGAAGAAGGCCGAGAAAGGCCACGAAGACACGAAGGCTACGGAAGAAGAAGCCACGAAGACACGAAGGCACGAAGAGTCTGGGGTGTAGCGCGAGCGCGTGGTAATTCACCGCTGATGCTTGGTGTCTTCGCGTCTTCGTGGCATCGTCCTTCCTTCCTCCCCGGATGTGGGGAGCAGCCGCGCGAATGGAAGACGAGATAGCCACGAAGACACGAAGGCACGAAGAGACTTCGGCGCATTCCGAGCGCGCGCCGATTCACCGCCGATCCTTGGTGTCTTCGCGTCTTTGTGGCATCGTCCTTCCTTCCTCCCCGGATGTGGGGAGCAGCCGTGCGAATGGAAGACGAGATGGCCACGAAGACACGAAGGCACGAAGAGTCTGGGGTGTAGCTCGAGCGCGCGGTAATTCACCGCTGATGCTTGGTGTTTCTGCGGCATTCTCCTTCCCGTCCGGTCGGCGGTTCCGGTCCCTTGTCCCGTCCCTCGGCGTGGGCGAGAATAGTCCCCCGGCGCGCGCGCCGCGGCGGCGGTGCGCCGCGGATCCGGCGGCACGGAGGAGGCACATGACGCAGGCGGCGGGCGGAGCGGCCATCGAGGTCGTGGCCCTGTCGAAGACCTACGGGCGCGGGCGGGGCGCCGTCGCGGCCCTGAAGGGCGTGTCGCTCCGCGTGGCGCCGGGCGAGATCTACGGCCTGCTCGGCCGGAACGGCGCTGGCAAGACGACGCTCGTCAAGATCCTTCTGGACATCGTCCGGCCGTCGCGTGGGGCGGCGTTCGTCCGCGGCGTGCCGTCCCGGTCGGCGGCGGCGCGGCGCACGGTCGGGTATCTCCCCGAGGACCACCGTTTCCCCGAGTACCAGACGGGCCTGGGCGCGCTCGCGTTCTACGCCTCGCTCTCGGGCGCCAAGGCCGCGGGCGATCCGGGGCGCCTGCGCGGGCTCCTCGCGCTCGTCGACCTCGCCGATGCGGCCGACCGGAGGATCCGGGCGTATTCCAAGGGCATGAAGCAGCGCCTCGGCCTGGCGCAGGCGCTCGTCCACGATCCCGCCATCCTCCTTCTGGACGAGCCCACCGACGGCGTCGATCCCGTGGGCCGCGCGCGAATCCGCGAGCTGCTCGTCGATCTCAAGGGGCGCGGCACGACGATTCTCCTCAACTCGCACCTCCTGAGCGAGGTCGAACGCGTGTGCGATCGGGTCGGCATCATGGAGGGAGGCGCGCTCGTCCGGGAAGGGACGCTCGACGCCCTGACTCGCGTGCCGCGGGCGTACACGATCGAGACGTCGCCGGCCCTGGATGACGCGCAGCTCGCCGAGCTCTCGCGCATCGCCCGCAGCGCGGCGCGCACGCAATTCGGCATCGAGGTGTCCGTCGCCGAGGACCGCGGCATCGATGCCGTGGTCGANNGCCGAGAAGAAGCTCTCGCTGGAGGAGGTGTTCCTGGACGCCATCGACGGCAACGGGCGAGGTGCCGCATGAGGCAGTTTCGGGCCGTCATGGCGGACTCGCTCAGGGAGGCGCGCGGCCGCAGGGAGCTGTGGCTGGTCCTCCTCCTGGCGAGCCTGCCGATCCTTCTCTGCGCGAGCATCTCGTTCCGGCGCGAGCCGATCGAGAAGACGCTGGAGAACCTCGCGGGGAGGATCAATCGGATTTCGCGCGGCGGGCCGGGGCGCCACGGCGGCGGCCCGCGCCTCGAGCTTCACGTCGCCATCAAGGGCATCGCGCCGGCGGGCACGGGGGAGGAATGGCCGCCCGAGATCCGCGGCGGACACATCCTGGACCTCGCCTTCACGCAGCCGGGCCAGCTCGAGAAGCTCGTCGATCGCTTCCGGAACCTGGTCCTGGGCGGCGGCCGTGCCGCCCCGCCCGCCGCGGCGGAGACGCGCCCGCCGCCGACGGACGAGGAGAAGCGCGCCTTCCTCGAGGAGCGTTTCACGGCGTTCGGCTTCAACCGCGTGTGCGTCCGGCCGCACGCCGGCGGCGAGGAGCGATACCTCGTCGGCGTCCGGAGCGACTACGTGCACGAGATCCGGGGCGCGCATTCGTTCAGCGTGCTCTTCGGCCTGTTTCCCGAGATCCCGCTTCCCGACGTGAGCGTGGCCGAGTTCACGATCAGGCTCCAGCAGGGGCTCTTCAACGTCTTCGCGGGCATCGTCGTCATGGCGGTGGCGCTGCTCGCCACGTCCGGCTTCGTGCCGAACATGCTCCAGAAGGGGACGCTCGACCTCGTGCTCGCGCGGCCGATCGGGAGGACGCGACTCCTTCTCTACAAGTACGCGGGCGGCCTGTGGTTCGTCGCCGTCTTCACGGCCTACCTGATCTTCGGCGCGTGGCTGGCGCTGGGCATCCGCATCGGGTACTGGAACCCGTGGTTCCTGCTCTCGATCGGCACGATCGTCCTCGTCTTCGCCGTGCTGTACTCGGTGTCCGTCCTGGCCGGCGTCGTCACGCGCTCGGCCGGGCTGTCGGGAATGATCGCGCTCGGCGTGTGGGGGCTGAGCGGCATCGTCGTCAACCTCCACAACCGCATCCGCATGATGCTCTACGGCGCGGAGGTGCCGTCGTGGCTCGTGACCACGTTCGACGCCTGCTATACCGTGTTGCCGAAGACGACCGACCTCTCGCTTCTGAGCACGTACGCGCTCTCGCACTCCTATCTTTCGCCCGGCATGTACGCCCGCACGTTCGGCCGGGAGCTGCCGAGCGTCGACTGGACGTTCTCGCTGGGGACGACGGCGGCCTTCACGGCGGCGATGCTCGCGCTCGCGGCGTGGCGCTTCAGGCGCGCGGACTACTGACCGGCGCCGCGCCGGCGGGCCCCCGTCCCGTCACGACCGCGCGCGCAGCCCCGCCACGAGCGCCTCGACGCGGCTCACGACCTGCAGCTCGACGGCGGGGCGCAGCGGGCCGTAGAAGCCGTAGTAGATGAGCGAGTCCTCGGACTCGTACCCGCCCTCCTTGATCACGCGGGCCGACGGAATGTAGCAGGGCACCTCGTAGGCGTAGCCGACGGGCCACACGCGGTCGCCGGCAAGCAGGCGCTTCAGGCGGCGGGAGTAGTCGACCACGACCTCGCCGGCCATGAGGACGAAGGTGAGGTCGTCGCCGAACCGCACGGCCGCGACCGGCAGCTTGACGGCCTCGGGAAGGGGTTGCCCCGCGTCGAGCATCTTCAGGTAGCGCTCGGCCCGCATTCTCACGTGCACGTCTCCGCTGCGGGCGTCCTTCTCGAGCTGCTCGCGGCCGGGAGGGGACGCCAGCGGAAGGTCGAGCTCCTCGTAGGCGAACCTGAACGGGCCGCGCACGCGCTGCATGGGGCGGCCCAGGACCCCCATGACGGCGCCGGCGAGCTCCAGGCCGTGGCGCTTGGCATCCAGGAGCCGTCCCCGCGGCGAGGGGTCGCAGTCGGCGCCCATCCCGGTCAGGTACACGGCCACGGCGCCCGGCTCGTGGCTCTCGATGTGGCGGCGGGCGTAGGCCATGTACTCGCCGGAGACGACGTACCAGTCGTCCCCGCCGCGCACCGAGGTGCCGTGGCAGGCATAGCCGAAAAGGACCGCCCGGACCGCGCCGCCGGCGTCCCTGATCCGCAGGACGGGCACATCCCAGTCGGCGGGGCCGTCCGGATTGTCGCCGAACACGACGCGGTCGCCCTGGTACACGCGCCGGTTCATGGCGAAGCAGGCGCGTCCCATGCCCTGCTCGAGCGCCGCGCCCCGGCAGTCGGCAAGCGCGGCGCCGACGACCTCGACCAGCGCGGCCTTGAGCGACCGGCTGTAGCGCGCGATCGCCTCGCGGTCGGGGGGCGGCGGCTGGGCCATGTCGGTCAGCGTCTCGTCGAGGACCGGCGCCGAATGCGTGTGGCTGGACACGACCGCGACCTCGCCGGGCCCGAGCTGGAACCTGTCCGCAAATTCCTTGAGCACCGGCTGCATGAACGCGCGGCTCACCTCGCAGTTGTCGAGCGCCGCGAGCACGAACCGCTCTCCCGTCGGGTTCTTGAACGCCAGGGCCTGGACCAGGAGCGGGTGGTCGACCGCGTCGGCCGGCCGGTTTCGCCCCGCGTACCCGGCGAGGCGAATCGGCGGCTCGGGGGTGATGTCGCGCACGGCGATGCCGACCTGGGGGCCCGCGTCATCGGCGGCGGCCGCCGGCGTCCGGAAGAACGGCGCGACGCACAGGATCAGCCAGGCCCGCCGGCGCCGAATACACCGCATGCTGCTTCTCATGTCGCCACCTGTCCGCCGCGTGCGGCTGTCACTACATGGCCTTGACGAGCTCCGCGCTGTGCGCGTGCACCTTCCGGATCGCATCGATGATGTGGTCCATGTCGCTGCGCTCGCCGAGGAGCATGTTCTGGCCCATGGCGACCGTCGTCTCGCAGACCTGCTTGTTGCCCTTGAGCTCCTTGAAGGAGTCGCGGTACGCCTTGAGCCTCTCGGCGCTCCAGAGGCGCTTGTAGCCGCGCGATGCGATCGCCTCATCGAGCAGGCCGTCGTAGTACTGCTCGTGGTACACGCCTCCGCACGGGACGCCCTCGGCCCCGACGGCGTGCGCGAACTGGCCGAGCGACATGCCGCTGAACTGCGTCGCATCGTAGCGGAACGGGTAGAGGTGCCATACCGCGCGGGCGTTCTCCGGCAGCCGCACGGGCGCGATGCCGGGGATCTTCCCGAGGTTGGCGGTGAGATGATCGGCGTTCGCCTGCCGCACCGCGGTCTCCTTCACCAGCTTGTCGAACTGCTGCGCGAGGATCATGGCCTGGACCTGGGTCATCCGATAGTTGTTGCCGCGGGTGAAGCTGCCGCGGCCCTGGTTCGTGCCGCAGGCGCGGCCGCAGTTGTGGAAGGAGTTGCACTTGTCGATGAGCTCCTCGCTCATGCTGGTGATCGCGCCGCCCTCGCCGGACGGAATGTGCTTCGATTCCTGGAAGCTGAAGCAGCCCAGGTCGCCGAGGGTGCCGCACTTCCGGCCCTTGTAGTCGGCCAGCCAGGCCTGGCAGGCATCCTCGATCACGGCGAGCTTGTGCCGGCGGGCCGCGGCGCTGATCGGGTCCATGTCGCACGGCAAGCCGAAGATGTGGACCGGCATGATGGCGCGGGTGCGGTCGGTGATCCGGCTCTCGATCGAGGCCGGGTCCATCGTGAGCGTGGCGGGATCGGTGTCGGCAAACACCGGCAGGGCCATCGCGCTCAGGATCGCGTTGTAGCTGGCGATGAAGGTGTACGGCGAGACGATCACCTCGTCGCCGGCACCGACATCCATGACGTGCAGGCTGACCGTCAGGGCCGTCGTACCGCTGGCCGTCGCCAGGCAGCTCTTGGCGCCGAGCAGTTGCGCGTAGCCCTTCTCGAAGTCCGAGACGTGCGGGGCGGAGAGGCGGTACCACCGGCGGCTTCTCAGGACGTTGAGGACCTGGGGCTCCCAGGATTCGCGCCACTGGGGCCAGCCGGTCCAGCCGCCCTTGTGGGCGGGCGTGCCGCCGAGCAAGGCCGGCTTGTCGGCCTCGGCGCTGAAGGCGAGCGGCGCCTTGCGGCCGCCGAGCCACGCGAGGGCCGCGGACCCCGCCGCCGCGCTGCGGATGAATCGACGCCGTTCCGATCGGTGCTGCATGGTCGTGTCTCCCTTGCGTGCGTTGAGCTCTGCGCGACAACCTCGCCGGCGCTGCCGCGACGGCGTACCGCCATCGTAGCTGCCCGAGGGTTCCGGGACAAGAGAATTGCGGCCGCGCCGGCGGCGCTCACTCGACCGGCCGGAGGACCTCCTTGCCCACGGCGGCCCGCAGCACTTCGGGCACGACGACGCTGCCGTCCTTCTGCTGGCACTGCTCGACGATGGCGGGAAGCAGCCGGCTCGTCGCCAGGCCGGACGCGTTGAGCGTGTGCACGTACTCGTTCTGGCCGGTCGCGGCGCGGCGGAAGCGAATGGCGCCGCGCCGCGCCTGGAAGTCGTGCGCGTTGGAGGCGGAGCTGACCTCCTTGTACTCGTGCATGCTCGGGATCCAGATCTCGATGTCGTAGGTCTTCGCCATTGAAGCGCTGCAGTCGGCGGCCGCGAGCTTCGAGACGCGGTAGTGGAGGCCCAAGCCCTGGACCAGCGTCTCGGCGTGCGCCACCATTTCCTCCAGGGCCGCGCTCGAGTCCTCGGGCCGGGCGTACTGGAAGATCTCGACCTTGTTGAACTGGTGGCCGCGGATCATGCCGCGCTCGCCGGCGCGGTAGCTGCCGGCTTCCTTGCGGTAGCACGGCGTGTACGCGAAGTACTTGCGCGGCAGGTCGTCCTCCCTGAGGATCTCGTCGCGGTGGAAGTTGATGAGCGCCGTCTCCGCGGTGGGGAGGAGGAAGTACTTCGCGTCCTTGCCCTCCTCGCCCTGGAGGTGGAAGACATCGTCCTTGAACTTCGGGAACTGGCCGGCCGTGTAGCCGCACCGGTGGATCAGGATGTGCGGCGGCAGGATGAACTCGTAGCCGGCGGCCAGGTGGCGCTCGACGAAGTAGTTGAGAATGCCCCACTCCATGCGGGCGCCGTCGCCCCGGTACAGCCAGAAGCCGTTGCCGCCCATCTTGACGCCGCGTTCGTAGTCGACGAGGCCGAGCCGCCCGACGAGGTCGACGTGATTGCGGGGCTCGAAGTCGAAGGCGGGTGCGGCGCCGAAAACGCGCACGACCTCGTTGTGCTCCTTGCCGCCGGCGGCGACGTCATCGGCGGGGAGGTTGGGGAGCATCGACATGAACGCATCGATCTTCGCCTCGACCTCGGCGAGCCGGCCCTCCAGGCTCTTGATCGTCTCGCCGACGGTCTTCATCTCGGCCTGGAGCGCGGCGGTGTCCTTGCCCGCCTTCTTGAGCCCGGGAATGTCGGCCGAGACCGTCTTGCGGCGCGCCCTGAGCTCCGTCACGCTGCCGATGCACTCGCGCCGCTCCTTGTCCCAGGCCAGGAGCTCGGTGAAATCGACCGGCTCCATGCGCGTGGCGAGGGCGCGGGCGACCTCGTCGGGCTTCTCGCGGATGAGTTTGATGTCGAGCACGGTTCTGGGCTCCTTTCCCCTGCCGGCGGGGCAGCCGCGGCCCGATCGAGGCCGCACCGGAGGGCGCGCGGGCCGTCAACGTACTATAAGGATCGACGGGGGGCGGCGCAATCGTGAAGCCGGCGGCCCGGCGGCCCCGCCCGGAAGCGTTCCGAACGCCTTTAATATGAAATCACACTAATTTGTGTCAGATTGCCGCCTTTTCTGCGCTCTTACTTATAGAGAGACAACGAACCTCCTTTGCACATTCGACAGATGCCATCCACCGTAGCTGTGGAAGTGTCCGGGCGCTGAAAGGCGTCCGGACATCTTCTTTTTGGGGAAGACTTCGTTCGGGGAGGGGTGCGGGCGCCCTTGACTGCATGGGCCCGCATCCCACAATAGGCGGCGGTTCTCGACCACGCGGGAGGTGTGTCCATGCACCGAGCGGAAATCCTGGGGGTTGCCGGCGCGGCGCTGCTCTTGTGCGCCGGCTGCGGCGGGGACGGCGCGCCCGCCGCGGGGGCGCGCGGCGTGATCGGGGTCTCGGTCCTCACGCTCACCAACCCGTTCTTCAAGGACATCGCCGACACGATCACGCTGGAGGCCGGCAAGCACGGCTACGACGTCATAGCCGTGAGCGGCGAGGAAGACCCGCCCACGCAGAAGAACCAGATCAAGAACTTCATCGTCAAGAAGGTGAAGGCGCTCGTCCTGTGCCCGTGCGACTCGAACGCGATCGCCTCGGCGATCGGGGAGGCGAACGACGCCGGGATTCCGGTCTTCACCGCGGACATCGCCTGCAACGACCCGAGCGTCCGGGTGGTCTCCCACGTCGCGACCGACAACTACGGCGGCGGGAAGCTCGCCGCCGAGGCCATCGTCGAGGCGCTCGGGGGCAAGGGCGCCGTGGCGATCCTCGACTACCCCGAGGTCGAGTCCGTGCAGTTCAGGACCAAGGGGTTCCTGGAGCGGCTCGAGGAGCTCAACGCGAGCCCCGACGTCGACGTGACGGTCGTGGCGCGCCAGACCGGCAAGGGCGACAAGAAGGCGAGCTACGACGCCACCCAGGGGATTCTCCAGGCCCACCCCGAGATCAAGGGCATCTTCGCGATCAACGATCCCTCGGCGCTCGGCGCGGTCGCGGCCCTCGAGAAGCAGGGCCGGCTCGGGGAGATAGCGATCGTGGGCTTCGACGGCCAGCCCGAGGGCAAGGAGGCGATCAGGGCCGGCAAGATCTACGCCGACCCGATCCAGTTCCCGCGCGAGATCGCGAGGAAGACCGTCGAGGCGATCATGCAGTACTTCGACGGCACGGCGCCGGAGAAGGAGATCCGCATTCCGACCGCGCTGTACCGCAAGGCCGACGCCGAGAACGACCCCGAGCTCGCGGGGCGCTGAGCCGTGGCGACCGCCGCCCCCGCCGCGGACCGCGCGCCGCTCCTCCTGATGCGGGGGATCCGCAAATCGTTTCCCGGCGTCCAGGCGCTCAAGGGCGTCGACCTCGAGCTTCGCGCGGGCGAGGTGCTCGCGCTCCTCGGCGAGAACGGCGCCGGCAAGTCGACGCTNNTGCTGGGCGAGAACGGCGCCGGCAAGAGCACGCTCATCAAGATCCTGAGCGGCGCCCATCGCGCCGATGCGGGCGGCATTCTCGTCAACGGGGCCGAGGCCCGGATCGCAACGCCCGTGGACGCGCGGCGCGCCGGCATCGCCGTCATCTACCAGGAATTCAACCTCGTGCCGACGCTGAGCGCGCGCGAGAACATCTTCCTCGGCCGGGAGCGCGGCCGGGCGGGGTTCACGGCGCACGGCCGCGAGCGCGCGGAGGCGCTCGCGCTCTTCGAACGCATCGGCCTGAAGGTCGACCCCGACGCGCTGACGCGCGATCTCACGGTGGCCGAGCAGCAGGTCGTCGAGATCGCCAAGGCGCTGCTTCTGGACGCCCGCATCTTCGTCATGGACGAGCCGAGCGCCACGCTGAGCGACCAGGAGGTCGCGCGGCTCTTCGAGATCATCCGCGACCTGCGCGCCCACGGCATGGGGGTGATCTACATAAGCCATCGGCTCGATGAGATCTTCGCGATCGCCGACCGCGTGACGGTGCTCCGGGACGGCGAGCACGTGGCGACGCAGCCGGTCGCGGAGGTGACGCGCGACACGCTCATCGAGCGCATGGTGGGCAGGACGCTCGCCCAGGAGTTTCCGCGCCGGCAGGTTGCGATCGGGCCGGTGCGCCTCGCGGTGCGGGACCTCGCGCGCGGCGCCAAGGTGCGCGGGGTGTCGTTCGAGGTGCGCCGCGGCGAGGTGCTCGCGCTCACGGGCCTCGTCGGGGCCGGGCGCACCGAAGCTGCGCGGCTTATCGCCGGGGCCGACCGTCCGGACCGCGGCGCGATCGAGCTCGACGGCCGCGCCCTCCGCCTGCGCTCGCCGCGCGACGCGATCCGAAACGGCATTTGCC
>DHGK01000364.1:17286-24842 GCA_002402755.1 Planctomycetes bacterium UBA4800 | reverse complement strand
GAGAAAACCGTGAACGGTTACCGGTTCTCTCTCCGTGTCCTTCTCTGTGCCCTCCGTGTCTCTGTGGTTTATTCCGTCGTAGCCTTCGTGGCCTGGCGTCCTCGCGGCCGGCGGGCCGGTTTCTCGGACGGCTACTGCCGCGGCGGCCTGGGCGGCTGCTCCGGCTGTTGAGGCTGCGGTTGCGGCTGGGGCGGCTGGGGCGGCTGCGAGGGCTGCGGCGCGGCCGGCTGCTCGGGCCTGGGAAACACATCGCTCTGCGCGCGGTCGAAGTAGACCTTGCCGTTGATGATCGTCAGGTCGACGAAGGTCTTGTAGTGCAGCGGGTCGCCGTCCAGGATCACGATGTCCGCGTCCTTGCCCTTCTCCAGGCTGCCGATCCGCTGCTCGACGCCGAGGATGCGCGCGGGCTCGATCGTGATCGCCGCCAGGGCGGCGGCCTCGTCGAGGCCCCCGCGGACCGCAAACGCGGCCTCCATGGGCATGGCCATGATGTCGCGACCCGCGAACCCGCCCGCGGTGGTGACGGCGAGCGATGGCGGCACGAGCGCGAAGGACACGCCCGCCCGCGCGAGCATCAGCGCCGCTCGTTCGCTCGAGCCCGGCGGATCGTCCGGGGTCTCGGGCGGGGGCGCCATCACGCGCACCGAGAAGATGACCGAGGCCTTGGCCCTTCCGAGCTCCTCGGCCACGGTCCAGCCCTCGACCGCCCCTTCGATGATGAAACGAATGTTGAACTCGCGCGCGATCCTCGCCGCCCACAGGAGATCCTGCGCGCGGTCGATCGAGACCCGCACGGGCAGCTCGCCGCGCAGGACGCGCGCGTACGGACTCGCGGCCTGCGGCGCGGCCTGGCCGCGCGCCTGCTCCGCCGGCGCGGCGCGCCTGAGCTGCTCGCGCGCATCGAGCAGCGCGCGCCTGAACGCCTCCTTGCCGCTCCAGGACAGGGACACGGACATCGAGGGGCTGGGCGCGAGCAGGACGCCCTCCGGATCGCCGCACGTCATCTTGATGACGGTGTTGCGGCAGCAGACGGCGGTGACGCCGGACCCGACGGCGAGCTTCATGGGGAGGCCGAAGACGTCGATGCCCTCGGGGATCGACCCGCCCGAGCCGAAGATGCCGAGGTTCTGCGCCACGACGAACCCCGGCATCGCGACCTTCCCCCGGGCCTCGATGACCTTCGCGCCCTGCGGCGCGGCAATGCCGTGGCCGATCTCGGCGATGACGCCGTCCTTGACCAGGATGTCGGCATCCTTCAGCACCGGCCCCGTGATGGTGTACACGAGCGCGCCCTTGACGAGCAGCGGCTCGGCCGCGGCGCAGGCCGCCGCGGCGCACAGCAGAAACGCACACGCCGATCGCATCACTTCTCCTCGGCGGCGCCGGCCGCCCCGCCCGCATCGGCGGGCTCGCACGCGTACACCTTCTCCCCGGCGATGTAGACCGCGCGAATGCGCGCGCGCGGGTCGAGCAGCTCGCCGTCCACGAGCACCACGTCGGCATCCTTCCCCGCCTCCAGGCTCCCCAGCCGCCAGTCGATGCCGAGCGCCGCGGCGGGGTTGATCGTCACGGCCCGGAGCGCCGCATCCTCCGGGAGCCCGCCCGCGATGAGCCGCGCCGCGTCGAACCTGAAGGTCTCGATGGCGGCCACGCTGTCGGCCGCGGGCACCAGGCACACCGGCGCGCCGGCCCGGGCCAGCGTCGCCGCGACGTTGTGCTCGAAGAACGTGATCGGCCGCGATTCCAGCGTCGCGCGAACGATGCAGGGAACCTTCCCCTGGCAGAGGACGGGCAGCGCGTTCACGACATCGCCCTCCGGCACGACGTACCTCCGCAGGTTCCGGTGCTCGCCGAGTATGCGCACGAGGAGGAGCACGCTCGTCGCATCGCTCGCCGTGATGACGGCGGGCAGCCGGCCCTGCACCGCCTGCACGAGCGGGCTCTGCCCTTCCTGGCGCAGCAGCCCGGGCAGCGTGCGCGCGTACCCGGCGCTGAAGCTCATGCACAGGAACTCGCTCTTCCCCAGCACGATCTCGTCCTTCGCGCGCGCGAGCGGCCGCGCGACGGCGCCGAGCCCGCTCACGAGCTCCCCGCCCGGCGGAACCAGGCCGAGCGCCGTGAAGCCGCAGGCGCGAATGCGGTCGTACTCGCGGCCGTACGGCCAGAGCGTCTCGACGACCGAGCCCTGGCCGGCGCCCAGGCCGATCCGCGTGCGCGCGAGCACCATGCCCGGGTACGCCGCCAGCGTCCCGGCGTCGACCACCTCCGCCCCCTGGGGCGGCGTCAGGCGCGGCGCGATCTTCTCGATCTTGCCGTTCTTGATCAGGATCACGCCGTTCTCGACGACGCCGCCCGTCACGGTCACCACGCGATCGGCGACGATGGCCGTCACGCGGGCCTCGGGGGCCGCGGCGGCGCACAGCGCCAGCACAAGCGCCATCACAGCCGCACCTCCTTCCCCTGCGGGACATCGTCCTCACCGGGCTCCTCGGCATCGCGCCTCTCGGGTTTCTCGGGCGCCGTCACCGTCACGCCGCAGCCCTCGCGCCGGAACGCGACCGCGCCGCCGACGAGCACCATGTCGACCGGCGACGTCACGTCCAGAAGCTCGCCGCGCTTGAGCACCACGTCGGCGTCCTTGCCCGGCGCGAGGCTCCCGACGCGATCGGCGATGCCGAGCGCGCGCGCGGACTCGATCGTGATGGCGCGGAGCGCCGCCTGCTCCGGAAGCCCGTAGTGCGCGGCCATCGACGCCTGGAAGAACAAGTGCTGCTGCGGGGAGAGCATCGCGTAGAACAGGGTGAAGGCGTCCGTGTTGAGGCTCAGATTGCGGACGCCGCGCTGCCAGAACTCGGTCGCGATGCCGGCCAGCCGGCCCTCGCCCGTGCGGTGCAGCTCCAGGAGATGCGGCCCGACGTCGATGTGGACGCGCGTCGCCCGCGCCGCCGCGTACTCGCCGGCCTGGCAGCCGCCGTAGGCGACGTGCGTCGCGATGATCTTCAGGCCGAACTCGTCGTGGAAGAGCCTGATCGCCTCGGCAACGCCCCAGCCGCTGTACGTGTGGTTGATGACCGGGATCTTGCCCTCGAAGACCAGGCGCACGCGCTCCAGGTCCCGGCGCACGGGCGGCGGGTCCTTGCGCGTCCCCTCCTCGTGCTCGCGCCACGCGGCCGCGTACTCCCTGCCCTCGATGAGGAGCCGCCTGAGCATGTACGCCATGCCCATGCGCGTCGCGCCCATGTCGCCCGTGTCGCGCTCCGGGTTGAAGGCCTGCGCGATCTTGAGGCAGCCGGGGTCGCGGACGATGGCCTCGCGGGGCCCCTTCGCCGCCAGCTTGAAGATCACGCTGAAGCCCGCGTGGTTCGTGCCGCTTCCCGGCATGGAGTTGACCGTCGTCACGCCCTCCTCGAGCGCCTTCTTGACCAGGGGCGAGTCCAGGTCGATGCACGGCGCGACGCTCAGGTCGGGGTTGATCGGAAAGACCATGTCGTTCAACCCGCCGTCAAGGCCGATGTGCGTGTGCGCCTCGACGATGCCGGGCATCGCCCACAGGTCGCGCGCATCGATCACCGCCGCCTCGGGCGGGATCTTCAGCTTCGCCTGCGTCCCGAGCGCCAGGATCTTCCCGCCGCCGATCAGGATCACGCCGTGATCGATCACCTGCCCCTCGACGGGCACGATCTTGGCGGCGAGCACCGCCGTGTCGGCCGCGGGGGCATCGCCCGCGCACAGGAGCATCGCGAACGCAGCGAGCGCCGTCATTGCCGTCCCCCTCCCTTGAACGGGTCCAGAACCTTGCCGCGCACGAGCACCGTCTCGACCCGGCTGCCCGGCGCGAACGGCTCGCCGTCGAGCACCACGAGGTTCGCCCAGCGGCCGCGCGCGATCGTGCCCATGCGGTCCGCGAGCCCGGCAAGACGCGCCGGCACGCTCGTCACGGCCCTGAGGGCCGCGTCCGGCGAAAGGCCGCGGCTCACCGCCTCCGCCGCGTAGAACCGGAGATAGAGGCTCCCGGCCGCGCCGTCGGACGCCAGCGCGAACGGAATGCCCTTCTCCGCGCAGAGCTGCGGCAGATCCACCCACGACTGCTCGATCCTGCGGCGGTAGGGCGGCAGCAGCACGACGCCGCGCGCCATCGTCGCGACGTGCTCCCCGGCCCGGCCGAGGCCCTCGGCATCGACCAGCGTCGCCGCGAACCCGCCGTCCTCGGCAAGCGCGTTGAGCACGCCCTCGATCTCGTCGCCGCGCTCCGCGCGCACGAACACCGGCAGCTCTCCGCGCCGCGCCTGGAGCAGGAGCTCGCTCACGGGATCCTTCTGCGGCGGCACGGGCTCCTTGAGGCGGTCCTCGGCGTCGCGCGGCTTGCGATGCGTGAACTCGTCGAGCGCCTCCCGGTACTGGCGGCGCGTCTCCTCGTAGCGCGAGAAGCTCTTGAGCGCGGTCCTGAGCGCGGCCAGCCGCGCGAGGCGCGCGCTTCCCGACACATCTATGTCGAGGCACCCGAACGGCCGCACGACGAAGTCCTCGCGCGCGGCGCCGGGCGCGAGGAACGCGCCGGTGCCCGCGAAGAGCGACGTCTCGCCGCCCCGGAGCAGCAGCCCCAGGACGCCGTAGGCCGCGCAGGCCGTGAACACCGGGTCGTCGTGCCGCACCATCGCGCTCACGCTCAGCAGGAACGTGTCGCCGCCGGAGTAGGGCGGCGCCTGGTCGCTCGTGCCGCCCGCAAAGTGGGTTCCAAGGCGGCTCGACAGATCAATGAAGCCCGGGACGACGACCTTGCCTTGGAGGTCGAGCACGCGCGCGCCCTCGGGGACGGGCAGGTTCGGACCCACGGCCGCGATCCTGTCCTTCTCGATCACGATGTCCGTGCCCGGGAAGCGCCCGCCGTCGCCCGTCAGGACGAGCGCGCCGCGCAGGACGAGATCGCCGCCCGCCGCTGCCGCCGCGGCCCGATCGCGCGAGAACACGACCTCGCCGTCGACGTACGTCGCGCACACGGACGCGCCCTCGCCGAACGGCATCGCCGAGAGCAGGACGAAGTCGGCGTCCTTGCCCTTCTCGATCGAGCCCGTCCTCCCGGCGACGCCGAGAATCTTGGCCGCCTCGGACGTCACCGCCGCCAGCGCCTTCTCGCGCGGGAACCCGTGCGCCGCGGCGAAGGCCGCCGCGCCGAGCAGGTCATCGCCCTCGAAGCCGGCCGAGACGATCGCCACCGCGACGTTCTGTGCCGCCAGCGCCGCCGGCGTGCAGTCGAACATCTCCAGGCGCGCGCGATCGGGCGACACGTCGCGCATGTCGCGCGCCCGCGGCGCGAACGCCGCGCGCCAGACGACCGCCGCGCCCGCGCGCGCGATCTCGCCCGCGCACGCGCCGGCCTCGCGGCCCCCGACGATGACGAGCGCGAGGCCGTGCGCCTCGGCCAGGGCGAGCGCCGCGCGGATCTCGCGCTCCGTATCGGCCCTGACGCGGAAGACGCGCTCCTTGGCGCGCGCCTCCCGCACGGCGTCGCCGCCGCCTCCCAGGAAGGCGCGCAGCTCCGCGACCTGGCTCGCGCGCGCGTTCGGGAGCTGCTGCTCGGCGAGCGGAAACGCATTCTCCGGCCGCAGGTACGGCTCGGGAGCGAACAGGGGCGGCGGGTTGAGCGCCGCGGCGCTCAGCACGCCTTCCAGCGCCGCCCGGCGCGCCACGATCGCGCGCTCGGGCGCCGCGCCGAGCTTGACGACGCTGCCCTGGCCGGGCACGAGCCGCCGCGTCCCCGCGCTCAGGTAGGCGCAGGTCGTGCCGCTCGCGAGCTGGTCGCGGAACGGCGCGAAGTACTCGAACCCGTCGCAGGCGACGATGTCGGCGCAGACCGAGCGCTCGTCCTCGCCGGGCCCCGCGGCGAGCAGCGTGTCCGCCGCGATCAGCCCGGGGATCACGACCTTGCCCTTCGCGCTCGTCGCCGCCGTGCCCTCGGGCAGCTCGACGCCCTCGCCGGCGGCCTCGATCACGCCGCCGCGGAAGAGCACCGTCCCCCGCTCGATCGTCGCGCCCGCGCCGGTGACGATCGTCACATCGGTCAGGGCGCGCCAGGGCGGGCTCTCGTCCGCCGCCGCCGCGGCGCAGGCGCCGAGACAGACAACCGCGATCCACGCCCTCATTGCTTGGTGCCCTCGATCAGCTCCTGGAGAAACTTGTCCTTGGCGCGCTCGTACACGAACGCGCCGTCGATCATGACGCGGTCGACCCACGTGCGCGGGTCGAGCGGGTCGCCGGTCAGGAAGAGCAGATTCGCGCGGAAGCCCGGCCGGATCTGCCCGAGCTTCTGGCCGAGCCCGATGTACTGCGCGGGAGTCGACGTGATCGCCGCGAGCGCCTCCTTGCGCCCCAGGCCGTGCTTGACGGCCTCGGCCGCGACCTGCCAGAGGCTGCGGGCGTTGATGCTGCGCGAATCGGACTGGAACGCGAAGGCGACGCGCGCCTGGCCGAAGATCGCGGGCAGGTTGCGCCGGACGACCTCGCCCGTCTCGGGGTCCTCGTCGAAGAAGATGGCGTCGGGCGGCAGGATCACGGGCAGCTTGGCCTTGGCGATGGCGCCCGCCGCGCGCCAGGCATCCCTGCCCAGGACGAGCACCGCCTTGAGCTTGAACTCGCCGATGAGCTCGATCGCGCGGACCGCGTCGCCCGCGAGCTGGCAGTACACGAAGGCCGTGAGCCTGCCCGCGAAGAGGTCCTCCATGGCCTTGTGCTCGAGCGGCACATCCTCCTGCGCGGGACGGCCCGCCTGCGCGGCCTCCTTCTTCGCGGTCTGGAAGTCCGCGAGGAACTTCTGCTCCGCGCGCAGGAACTCGCGCAGCTTCTGCATGTGGCCCATGCGGCTCATGCCGCCCGCGGGCGCGAGCGACACCTTGAGGCCGACGTGCCGCTGGATCAGCATCTCGTCGACCGTCGCGCCGGCCGGCTTCACGATCGTGCCCGTGCCGCCGACGCGCGTGGCGTTGCCCGGCAGGACGAGCGCCGCGGTGACGCCGTCCCTGAGCGCGCGCCTGAAGTACTGCTGAAAGGGATCGATCGCATCGAACGTCGAGATCGACGGGACGTCCGGCATGTTCTCGTTCTGGCGCTCGAGCCCCTCGGACGTGTGGGCGACGACCAGGCCCGGCATGACGATCCTGTCGGAGGCGTCGATCACCTCCGCGTTCCACGGGATCTGGAGATTCGCCGGCGCGTCGACCGCCGTGATCGCGCCTTCCTCGATGAGGATGACGCCCTGCGGGATCTCCGTGCCCGCGGCGGCAATCACCGCCTTCGTCTTGATCGCCGTGACGTGCCGCGCCGCCGCCCCGTGGGCCGCGCCCGCGCACACGCCGCACCAGAGCGCCGCGCATGCCATCATTCGTCGCATCAGCGTCCTCCTCCTTTCGGGAAGACGAGCTTTCCGTTGCCGATCACCTGGACGACGCGCGTCCCCGCCTGGAACGGCGCGCCCGAGAGCAGCGCGATGTCGGCGACGGCGCCGGCCGCGATGCTCCCCCGCTCGCCGTCGATCCTCAGCAGCCGCGCCGGCGCGAGCGTCA
>DHGK01000364.1:0-17258 GCA_002402755.1 Planctomycetes bacterium UBA4800 | reverse complement strand
CGGTCGCCAGCGCGAACGGAACGCCGGCCTCCGCGAGCAGCGCGGGGAGGGACGCGCGCACCCGCGCGCCCGACAGGAAGCCCGCGGCGCCGAGCGCCTCGGGCGTCACGATTACCGCCATGCCGCGCGCCTTGATGCCCGCGAGCTCCCGGTGCGTCTCGATGCCGCCCTCGATCACGGGTGCGACGCCGGCGCGCGCCGACGCGTCCAGCAGCACGCGCAGGTCGAACGCCGTCTGCGTGTACACGTGCAGGGGCAGATCCCCGGCCAGCACGCGACCGATCGCCTCCAGGTCCGGCGTCGCGGGCCGGACGCCGTCGCGCACCTCCTTGGCGCGGTCGAGCGTCTCGTTGAAGAGCTGCACGACCGCCATGCGCGTCGTCGGCCGCCTGAAGAACGGGCTGCGCGGCGGGCCGTAGCCCCACGAGCGGTTCCCCAGCATCGCCTCCGGATCCAGCGACGCCTTCAGCGCCGCCTCGTCCCGCACGATCGAGTCCCTCGCCGTCGCGCCGTAAGTCGTGACGAGGGCGCACATGCCGCCGAACACGTTGCGGTTGCCCGGGCCGATGCGGGCGAGCGTGATGCCCTGCATGCGCGCCGCCGCCACATCGGGGGCCGCGGCGTTGAACGCATCGGCGATCCTGACGCGCGGCGTCGTCTCGTGCGACTCCTCGTCGCGCGGAAACGCGACGCCGATCTCGCTCGCGGCGTCGATGAAGCCCGGCACGGCGACCTCGGCCGTGTAGACGGCCGCGCCCTCGGGCGCCGCGACTTCCTTGCCGACCTCGGCGATCCTGCCGTCGACGATCAGGATCATGCCCGGCGCGATCACGTCGCCGCTCACGGTGTGCACCGCGCCGGCCTTGACGAGCGCCGTCTCGGCGCCGCCGCACCACGCCGCGGCGGCGACCAGCGCCGCCGTGTACATCGCCGCGCGTCGTCTCACGGCTGCACACCTCCTTCCGGCCGGTAGCGGACCGCCCCGCCGGCGACCACCAGGCGCAGCGGCGAGCGCAGATCCAGCGGATCGCCGCCGTAGATGACGAACTCGGCCGGCCCGCCCGCGGCCAGCGCCGCCGAACGCCCGCAGGCCTCGGCCGCGTAGACCGTCAGGCCGCGGAGCGCCTCCTCGCGCGGCATGCCGTGCCGGTGCGCGAGCGCCGCCAGGAAGCGCAGGTTCACCTCCCACACGCTGTCGGCCCAGGATGCGAACGCGATGCGAATCCCCTTGCGGCTGGCCTCCGCCATGCGGCCGAGCTCGCGCGGCGCCACGGTCGGCGCCGGCACGACGATGGCGTCCGCCGCCCCCTCGAGCGCCGGCAGCATGTCGAGCCGCGTGCAGCCGACAAGCACGGCCTTCGCATTCTGCGCGCGCGCGAACGCGAGCGCTTGCTCGACCTCGTTCGGTTCCGCGGCGAAGATCCGCAGAGCGGGCGCGCCGGCCACCGCGCCGGGCGCTTTTTCCCTGAGGAGCAGCCCGAGGCCCGCGCGCGACATCGGCTCGCGGTCGTCGCGCAGCGCGGCGCCGGTCAGCGACATCGTCATGAGCCCCGGCGCGACCGTCTCGGCCGCCAGATCGATGACCGCCCCGCGTCCCGCGACGAGCTGGCGCGGCCCCGGCGAGACGTACGCCGCGAGCACGCCCTCCTCGTACAGGGCGCCGCTCTTGATCACGCTCGCGGTGAGGCAGTCGGCGATCCTGAACTCCGGGTAGATCGGCACGGCGACCTCGTTCAGGTCCGCGCGGTCCTGCACCGCGAGGTGCGTGTGGGCGTCGGTCAGGGAGGGCATGAGGAACCCCTCCGGGAACGCGAGCCGGACGGCGTCCGCGCCCACCGTCGCGGGAGCCCCCACGTGCAGAATCTTGCCGTCGCGCACGAGCACGCAGCCCGGCGAGAACGTCTCGCCGGCGCCGGTCCAGATCGTGCCGACCTCGATGGACAGCAGCTCCGCGCCCGGTGCGCCGAGCGCGCATGCGAGCGCGACGGCGGCGGCGAGCGCACGACTACTTCTCGGGCGCATTGTCACCCCCCTCCTGGACGACGATCTTCCCCGCGACGACGGCGCACAGCACCTTGCTCGCGGTCGCGAGCGGCGGGCCGTCGAACACGACCAGGTTCGCCTCCTTGCCCGGGGCGATGCTCCCCGTGCGGTCGGCGACGCCCGCGATCTCCGCGTTGGTCAGCGTCACCGTTCTGAGGACGTAGTCGGGATCCAGGCCGCGGGCGATCTCGCACGCGGCCATGTGGCGCAGGAGATGCGTGCCCGCGCGCGGGCCGACGCCCGTGCCGATGCCGAACTGGATCCCGGCATCGAACAGCGCCCGCGCGTTGCCGGGCGAGCAGCGCACGTCCCTGCCCAGCGCGATGCGGGCCGCGCGCGGCACGAGCACGACCTGGGCGTCGGCCGCGGCCAGCTCCCTGGCGACGCGGTACGCCTCGACCGCGCCGCAGATGACGAGCTTGATCTCGTACTCCGCCCCGAGCGCGAGCACGCAGCGGATCTCCTCCTCGCGCTCGGCCCAGACGCGCAGGCGCGCCGTGCCCTCGATGACGGGCAGGAACGCCGCGCCTACCGCATCGGGGCGCGGCTCGGGCGGGCGCGGCGGGAGGGGACGCTTGGGCACGGGCTTGCCCTGCGCCTGCGCCTCGGCCTCCTCCTTGCGCAGGCGCGACACCTCGCGCTCCCAGGCAGCCATGTCTTGATCGAACCACGTGCGGGCGCGCCGGTACGCGCGGCCCCGCTCCAGGTAGTCGCGGAGCGCGCGGTAGCCCCGCAGCACGTCGAAGCCCGTCGCGCCGCCGCGCGACGGCGCCGTCGAGCGGCTGACCCTGACGATGATCTCGGTGTCGTCATCCGGGCGCGGCTCATCGAACTCGGGCTTCGGGCCCTGCGCCGCATCGCCGCCCGCCGCCGCCTCGCCGGGCGCGGGCGCGTTCCAGTCGATCGTGAAGTCGTAGTCCGACGCCGGCGGCGACGCCGCGAACGACGAGGCGCCGGGACAGATCGCGGCCTCGAGCTGCGCCGGCGCGTGCAGCACGAGCTCGCGTCCGAGAACGCCGCCGCCCAGACGGATCACGGCGCCGATGCCCGCGACCGTGCCGCGCGGCCCGAGGCTCACGTACGCCGCGGTGACTCCCTCCCCGGCGGCATCCTTCCAGGCGGGGTCGAAGCAATCGATGCCGTCGGCGGCGACGCACGCCGGGTCGGAACCCTGCACCCGATCGAGCTCGCCCTCGTGGAGCAGCGCGCTCGTCGCGGCGTCGATCATGCCGGGGATGAGCACCTTCCCCGGGAAGCGCAGGATCTTTGCATTCGGAGGCGGCTCGATCTCGCGACCGCCGACGGCCGTGATCCTGTCCCCGACGACGATGACCGCCCCGTTTTCGATGGCGGGTGCGGAGACCGGCCTCACCTCGCCGGCCGCGAGATACAGAACCTGCTTGGGCGGCGGCGGCGGGGGCTGCTGCTGCTGCGCGGGCTGCGGCGGCTCGGCCGCCCATGCCGCGGCATACGCGAGACACGCGGCCGCGACGACCGCGCGGGCGTGCGCGGAGAACGGAAGACCACGACGGATGTCGCCTGCGCAGTGAAGAGCCACCATTCCTCCTTGAACCGCCATGCTCCGGCGCGCGCGCACGGCGGCGCCCCGGCTTCCTCGTCACGGCATCCGGCCCCGGCGCGACGCCCATGCGATCGCCGCCCGCACATGCGCATACGATGTGAATGCATCGATACCTCGTACGGGAGGCGGCATCGCGCCGCGCGGCCGAGCGCCCGCACCGGCGCTAACTTCTTATTTGGAGGCGAAATAGCGCGGGTGTCAAGCCGCTTTGCCGCGCGCGCGGGACGGAAACGCTTAATTCCTTGCGGCGGCATGAGTTGCTTTGCGGGCGGCGCCGGGGCGCGCGGGCGCCGCGGGCGCGCGCGCAGGCTTGTACCGCGCTCCGGCGACGCCCGCGACGCCTTCCGGCGGCACTGGCGGTCAGCCTGGGCGGCGCCGGCGCGGACGGCGCGCGGCGGGCAGGTTCCGGAAATGCCCCGGGCTGCAACGCTCCGTTCCCCGCAACCGCGGCCCTTGCGCCCCTAAGTCGTTGCCGCGCGCGCGATCTGAATTCATCTCAAGTTTCCGCCGCCCGAAACCAATACATGACATGCGTGCCGGCATGCGTGCCGGCGCACGGTGCGGCGGCACGGCGGGAACCGGTTGGTATCGGAGGGCATGGAACAACCATGAGCACAGAGCCTGATCTCGGCAAGTTCGAACGCGAGGTGCGCCGCCTCGAGGAGAGCCTCGGCTCCGCCCGGGCCGCGGCGGAGCGCGCACAACGCACGTCGATCGCGATGGCGTCGGCCGTCGCGGTCATCGTCGTCACCTTCCTTCTGATCAACTACCTGAACTTCCGCGCCGAGCTCACGGCGGAGAAGCTCGCGGCGTCCTTCGGGCAGGAGCTCAAGGAAGCGAGCCCCGCGGCGCTCCGCGAGTTCGGCCAGCTCGGCCAGGAGCTCCTCCCGGTCTACGCCGCCGAATGGCAGGCGCAGTTCCAGTCCGCGTGGCCGGCGATCAGGGAGCGGATCAGCAGCGAGATGGCGCTGCTTGCCGACAACGCGGCGGCGCGCGTCGATTCGCACCTGAACGCCAGCGAGCGGCACGTCTTGGACGAGACCCGGCGCGTGCTTGTCGCGCACTTCCCGGAGTTCGAGGACCCGAAGGCGCAGGCGGCCATGACGGCGCGCGTCCAGGAGATCTGCGAGGGGTCGTTCAGGAAGGCCCTCGATGAATTCCACACGGTGTTCGTGAGCGACATGACGCGCCTCCAGCGCGTGATCGCGGAGTTCGAGCTTCCCGAGATCAAGGCGTCGACCGTGGATCTGCAGAAGAAGTTCCTGCGCCTCTGGCTGCAGATCGTGGATCAGGAGATCATGCAGCTATGAGTACCCCAATGCAGAACGACCAGGCGATGCGGCCCGAAGGGCTCGAGGCGCGCCTCCAGGCGCTCACCCAGTCCCTGACGACCGAGTACCGGCGCACCGAGCGCAAGCGCAGAACGTTTCTCGCGGTCGGCGCAACCCTCATGGTGATGTGCCTCGTCGGCCTCTGGACGCTGACGTCCATGGCCTTCCAGCTCGACGCCGAGGCCCTGGCGTCGATCGGCAGGTACAAGTTCGAGCGCGAGCTCCCGGCCGGCCGCGCCCATCTCCGCGACTACCTCGTGGAGAAGGCGCCCGAGCTCACGTCGTACGCGATCGGGGGGCTCATGAGCTGCGTGCCGAGCGTGCGGCCGTACGTCCTGCGGGAACTCGACGCGCAGTTCGCGCTGCTCGCGAAGGACTACGAGACGCAGCTCACCCGGCTGCTCGAGGACTCGTTCGCGTACTGCAGGGCGGAGCTCAACAGCAGGTACCCGAACCTGAGCGATGTCGAGCGGGTCGACATCCTGGTGGGAATGGTGGCCGAGCAGTTCTCGCGCAACGTCGAGGAGTTCTACCACGCGATCTATCCGGACTTCGCCGCGCAGATCGCGCAGGTCGAGGAGTACCTGGTCGGCCTGAAGACCACGGACGCGGCGATGCTCACGCCCCGCGAGCAGGCGGAGAAAGAGATGATCCAGACGCTGCTCACGCTCATCGCCAAGGAGCAGGGCGCGCAGTAGCGCGCAGGACGGTCTGAAGACGGGCTCCTCCCGCGACCCCTCCGATGCGGGTCGCCGAGGAGCCCGTTCCCTTTTCCGGCGGGCCCGGTCCCCGTTCCATCGCCGTCTGCGGCGCTCTTTCTGATTCACCACAGAGGAGACAGAGACCACAGAGAACGGAACGTGAGACGTTGCGCGGCTCCGAGTCAAGTGCGGCCGTCTCTCTCCGTGTTCTTCTCTGTGCCCTCTGTGGCTCTGTGGTTTCTTGCTCATCGTCGTCTTCCTGTCTTCGTGTCCTCGCGGCTCCTGCCATCGCTCCCGCGCCCCGCACCTTTGACAATCCTCCGCGCATGGGTCACACTCTGGAGTGCCTGGTACCCCGGCCCCTGTTTCCCGAGCCTGGAGGGCATGCGCCATGCGACGTCCGCACCGGATCCTCGCCGGCCGTCTCGCCGCCCTCGCGCCGCTTCTCGCGGCGCTCTGCGGCTGCAGCCGGCTGGAGACTCCCTCGCAGCCGATCGAGCTTCTCTGCGGCAGCTCCTTCGTCAAGCCCATGGAGGAGCTGTGCGCCGCGTTCACGGCGCAGTCGGGCATCGATGTCGCCATGTCGCAGGCGGGCAGCGAGGACTTCCTGCCGCTCGTCAAGGCGGGGCAGCGCGGCGACGTCCTCGTGACACACGACCCGTACCGTGACTACGTGGCCGAGGCCAAGGCCCTGGGCGACCATCTCGAGGTCGGATTCCTGGCGCCGGTCCTGGCCGTGCAGAAGGGCAATCCGCTCGGGCTCGCGAAGATCGAGGACCTGGCCCGTCCCGGGCTCAAGGTCGCGCTCAGCAACCCGCAGTACTCGACCTGCGGGGAGCTCGTCCTCGCGCTGCTTGAGAAGAAGGGCATCAAGGACGCCGTCATGGCCAACGTCGGGAACCGCCTGATGAAGGGCCACGGCAACCTCGGCACCCTGCTCCAGACGAAGGCCGTCGATGCCGCGATCATGTGGAACGGGGTCGCGCACACCTTCCGCGACGCGGTGGACGCGGTGGCGCTGCCCTACGAGTACGACCGCGAGATCAAGGTCCACGTGATGAGCCTGTCGTACTCGCGCCGGGCCGCGCAGGCGGCGAAGTTCATGGAGTTCGTGCGCGCGCGCGCGGTTCCGGTCTTCGCGGCCCACGGCTACGCGAAGTAGGAGCGCGCCGCATGTTTCGCTCGCTCGGTCTTGCCGTGCCGCTCCTTGCGCTTCTCGGCGGATGCGGCACGAAGTCCGCGCCGCCCGGCGAGCTTCTCCTGTACTGCGGCGCCGGGCTCAAGCCGCCCGTCGCGGAGATCATCGAGGCCTTCGAGGCGAAGACCGGCGCCAGGGTCGCCGCCGACTACGCGGGCGGCGATCACCTGCTCGCCAAGCTCAGGGCGTCGGGCCGCGGCGATCTCTTCCTGCCCGGCGACGATCTCTATCTGGACCAGGCCGCGGCGCACGGCTTCGTCGCCGCGCGTAGAACGCTCTGCTACTTCGTCCCGACGATCCTCGTCCGGAAAGGCAACCCGAAGGGCATACGCGCGCCGGCCGACGTCTGCGCGCCCGGCATCAAGCTCGGCCTCGGCGACCCCTCGGCCTGCGCCATCGGGAAGCAGTCGCGGCTCCTCTTCGAGAAGAACGGCGTCCCCTGGGAGACGGCGCGCGCCGGTTGCGTCTTCCAGTCCCTGACCGTCAACGAGCTCGGCATGCAGATCCAGGCCGGCGCCCTGGACGCCGTCATCGTGTGGGACGCGGTGGCGCAGTACTACGAGCGCCACGGCGACGAGGTGCCCATACCGATCGAGCGGAACGTCGTGTCGGAGGTCGCGCTGGCCGTCCTCTCGTCGTCCCGGCAGCGCGACCTGGCCGAGGCGTTTCTCGCGTTCGCCGCGTCCGAGGCCGGCCGGGCGCTGTTCGTGAAGCACCGCTATCGCGTGGAACGGCCGCGCTGAAGGAGCCATCGACGACGCCATGGTCTTCCTCGAATCGTTCTACATTCCGCTCCTCATCGCGCATCTCATCGCGACGGGGGTTCTCCTCGGGAGCATGACGCACAACCTCGTCTACGTGATCGGCTACCTGCGCGGCCGGTTCGGGCCCAAGCGCCGCGAGGCGCGCCAGGCAGCCATCATGTGGTGGTCCTACGCGGTCACCTACGGCATCGGCGCCCTCATCTACCCGGCCTTCCGCGTCCACGTGCGCCACGAGTACCTCGACGCGCACCTTCCCTGGGCGACCGGCATCTTCGAGGTCAAGGAGCACTGGGGCGCGCTCGCCGTCGCGATCCTGTGCGCCTACTGGGCGGTCCGCCGCGCGTTCGATCCCGAGGAGGACCGGGCGCTCCTGTGGGTCTACGCGCCGTGGTGTTTCCTGTTCAACGCGATCATCTGGTACAAGACGATCATCGGGGGCCTGCTCACGATACTCAGGGGGTACTGGCAATGACGCGGCGCGACGCGAAGGTCATCGGGTGGTCGGTGTTCACGATCGCGACGGGGGCGATGTACGCCGCCGCGACGCTTTTCGGCATTCCGCTGCTGCGGTACTATCCGCTCGAGCATGTCTGGCGCTGGGGCTCGCAGCCGGGCGCGCCGTCGCAGGGCTGGTACGCGCACCAAGCGGTCGCGCTGGTTGCCGGCGCACTCTGCGGCGCCGCCGCGTACGCGCTGTGCAGCCGCGTCCTCGGCGGCGACCGGCCGCGCTCCCCCGCCTTCTGGCGCGCGTGCGGGCTCGCCGTGACGGCGGCGCTGCTCGCGTCGATGGCGTACATGCTGTACCACGAGTTCCACAAGTGGGGCGTATTGGTTTAGCGGCGCGTCCGGAGAACGCACGATGAAACCCCAGTCGACATCCCCGCCGCTCCGCGGCGCGTCCGATCGGCTCTTCGCCGCGGCGTTCCTCGGCGTCGTCGGGGTGTTCACGCTCTTCGTCGTCCTGCTCATCGCGAGCGACGCGGCGCTCGTCGACCGCGCGGCGCTCGCCACGATCTTCACGGCGCCGTTCGTCCGCCACGCACTGTGGATGAGCATCTGGACGAGCGTCACATCGACGTGCATCGCGGTTCTCTTCGCGGTGCCGATGGGGTACGCCCTGAGCCGCCTGCGCTTCCCGGGGCGCATGCTCATCGACGCGCTCGTCGACCTCCCGATCGTGTTCCCGCCGCTCGTGGCCGGGCTGACGCTTCTGGTCTTCTTCGCGCAGTCGCCGGTCGGCCGCTTCATCGAGGACGACCTGGGCCTGGAGTTCATCTTCCAGCCGGCGGGCATCGTCCTGTGCCAGTTCTTCGTCGCGGCGAGCCTCGCCATACGCACGACCAAGACCGCGTTCGACGATGTCGATCCGCGCTGCGAGCACGTCGCGCTGACGCTCGGTTGCACGCGGGCGGGGGCGTTCCTCCGCGTAGCCCTGCCGCTCGCCGCGCACGGCATCATCGCGGGAGCGCTTCTGACCTGGGCGCGCGCGTTCGGCCTCTTCGGCCCGCTGATCGTCTTCGTCGGCTCGTTCCGCGGCCGGACCGAGGTCCTGAGCAGCACGATCTTCCTGGAGCAATCGGTCGGCAACCTCGAGACGGCGCTCGCGCTGGCGCTGCTGCTGATCGCCGTCGCGCTCGCGACGCTCTTCGCCATGCGCCTCGTCACGGCGCGGAGGTGGTGACGCCATGCTGCGCGCAAACGATCTGGAATACGCGGTCGGCGCCTTCACGCTCGGGCCCCTGGCAATCGACGTCGCGCCCGGCGAGTACTTCGTCCTCATGGGGCCGGCCGGCTCGGGCAAGAGCGTCTTCCTGGAATGCGTCTGCGGGCTCAGGCAGCCGCAGGCGGGCCGCATCGCGATCGCGGACGAGGACGTGACCGCCCGCGCCCCCGGCGCGCGGGCCGTCGCGTACGTGCCGCAGGACTACGCACTCTTCCCCCACCTGGATGTCGCCCGCAACATTGCCTTCGGCCTGCGCGTCAGGGGCATGGGCGCGGCCGAGGCAGCCGGGCGGGCGGCGGAGACCGCCGCCGCCCTCGGGATCACGCACCTTCTCGGGCGCCGGACCGCGGGCCTGAGCGGCGGGGAGCGCCAGCGCGTGGCGCTCGCACGCGCGCTCGTCCTCAAGCCCAGGGTGCTGCTCCTCGACGAGCCCGTCTCGGCGCTCGACGAGGCGACGCGCCAAGAGATCTGCGCGCAGCTTCTCGCCATCCACCGCGAGTTCGCGCTGACGACGATCCACGTGAGCCACAACCAGGAGGAGGCCTGCACGCTCGCCGACAAGGCCGGCATCATGAACGCCGGCGCGCTCGTCCAGACCGGATCGATGGAGGAGCTTCTCAGGCGGCCGCAGACGGAGTTCGTGGCGCGATTCATGCGCTGCGAGAACCTGCTCAGGGGGCGGGCGGCGGCGGGCGGCGCAACGCATGTCGCGATCGGCGCCGAGACGATCCGCGTTGCGGGCGCGCCGAGCGGCGACGTCACGCTCGTCATCCGACCCGAGGATGTGCAGGTGTCGGCCGGCCCCCGCGCGGGCGGTCAGAACGAGTTCGCGATGACGCTCGCCCGCGCGCGCAGCTTCGGCGGCTTCACGCGCCTGGAGCTCGCCGGCGCCTTCCCCCTCGTCGCGCACGTGCCGCGCGGCGCGGCCCTCACGCTCGATCCGGGCGCGCAGGTGCGGGTGCACGTGCCGCCGGAACGGATTCACGTNNGCCTCCCTGATGTGCGCGAAGAGCTTCCGTTCCTCCTCGTCGAGTTGATCGACGAGCGGCCCGTCGCGCAGATCGAACGAGCGCCGCGGCCTCTGCGCAGGCCCCTTGCCCTCGGCGCCGTTGTGAAAACACCACCCCGCGGCGCCGGCCTCGTAGGCCTGCGCGAGATCGAGGATGAAATCGGCCGCCGGCGGCTCGTACTCGGCGAACCCGCGCCGGAACGGCTCCTGGAAGTGCACCGGCACCACTCTCCCCGAGGCGCGCAAGAACGCGAGAGTCTCCCTCGTCCAGGCGCCGGTCTCGGCGGCCGAGCCCCGGTGGCGCGGCCGGTGCGGGGCGAGGAAGTCGACGCCCGCCGCGAGATAGGCGGGGAGCTCGCGCGTCCCCAGATCGCCGCCGGCGTGCGAGGCCGTGACGAGCCGGCCGGGATCGATCTCCTTGACGCGCCGGACGACCGCCGCGATCTCATCGAGCGCCACGAAGCGCGCATCCTTGATGTTGCGCTCGTTGGCCGCGTCCAGGTACCAGTTCCGGCGCTCCTTGCAAGCCGACGCTATCTCCGCGGCGGCCCTGACGAGCGCGGCCGTCGACTTCAGGCGCGGCGGCCCCGTGGCGCCGTTCTGCCGCGAGAGCGTCACGTCGACGACCATCCCCAGCCGGTCGCACTCCGAGAGCAGCCGGGCCAGCGCCCGCATGTGCTCGGGCCGCGGCGCTCCCTCTCCATCGACCGCGGACACATCGTTCTCGAACGCCGCCCACGTCGCCCACACGCGGATCCAGTTGAACCCGTGCTTCCGCAGCGCCGTCAGGTCCTTCGCGCGCGTCGCGTCGGACGCGCCCAGGCCGCCGTAGTAGCTGGCCCCGACGAGGAAGACCGGCGCGCCGTTGATCGTGAACGCGCCGTCCTTGCTGCCGAGGCGCGTGCCGCCGGACGGCTCGGGCGCGGCCGCGACGCCGTGAGCCGCGCAGAACGCCGCGACGAGTGCTATCCAGGTCCTCCGCATGCGGCCATTGTACCTGAAGCCCGCGGCGCAGGCATGCCCGCTTCTTGGAATTCCCGCCTCCTCCCCGTATCATGGAGACAGGGCTCGGAAGACGGCCGCGTTCGGCGGAGGCCGGGGCGACGGCACTGAGAGAAACCAACCGGTATGACGAGAACCGCGCTTCTTGCGTTCGTCGCGTTCCTGGGCGCAGCCGTGCAGGCGGCTCCCATCGCAACCATCGTCATCTCCGAGCTTCACTACAATCCCGTCACGTCGGAAGAGGACGAGTTCATCGAACTCGCCAACCTCTCCGGCGAGACCGTCGACCTCTCCGGCTTCGCCTTCACGCAGGGCGTGACCTTCACGTTCCCGACCCCGTCCGCCATCGGCCCCGCGGGGCTCGCCGTCATCGCCAAGAACCCGGCGCGCTTCGCCGCGATCTACCCCGAGGCGGCGCCCGCCTTCGGGCCCTACGAGGGGCAACTGGACAACAACGGCGAGAAGGTCGCCCTCCGGGACCGCGCGGGGCGGCTCGTCGATCGCGTCGCGTACCGGGACGGCGGCGCGTGGCCCGGCAACCCGGACGGTCTTGGCCCGTCGCTGGAGCGCACCGATCTCGTCGCCGACGGCGAACAGCAGTGGGTCTGGCGCGCGTCGATTCCCACGGGAGGAACTCCCGGCGCGCCGAACTCGACCTTGAAGGTGCGGATCTCCCGCGCCCTGATCCCGATCGGCCACACGTGGAAATACTACAAGGGAAGGAGCGAGCCCGCCTTTCCCGTCGGCGCATGGGCCGCCGTCGCGTTCGCGGATACGTCCTGGGTGCGAGGGCCGAGCGCCTTCGGCTACGGCGAGGGCGACCACGCCACGCTCCTCCTGGACATGTACGACAACTACACGACGTTCTACATACGCACCAGCTTCAACCTCGCAGACCTCGCGCGCATCGAATCGCTGCTCATGACGGTCGTGTACGACGACGCCTACGTCGTCTACCTGAACGGCGTCGAGATCAGGCGCTCGGGAAGCGCCGGCGGGTCGGCCGGCACGCCGATTCCCTTCGACGCGGTCGCGGCGGCGGCGCACAGCTACGACGACAGCATCGATGTCGTCGAGCTGGCGGGCTCGCCGCTGCTGCGGGCCGGCGCGAACGTCCTCGCCATCCAGGGGCTGAACGTCAGCCTGAGGAGCAGCGACCTCACGCTCGCCCCCACGCTCGATCTGGTCGAGTCGCCCCCGGAGCAGATGGCCGAGCCGCCGCACGACGTCGAGATCAACGAGGTCTTCGCGCATGTGCAACCGTTCAACGCCTACATCGAGCTCTACAACGAGGGAACCGCGACGGCCGATCTCTCGGGCTTCCGCCTGACCGAGGACCCGCGCGGGGCCGGCGGGTACGCGTTCCCGGCCGGCACGACGCTCGGTGCGGACAAGTTCCTCCGGATCCGCGGCGATCAACTGCCCTTCGCCATCACGGCGACCGCGCAGTGGATCGGCCTCGCCGACGCCGCCGGACTCTTCGTCGACGGCGTGCGGACGGCCGCCCGCCCCGAGGGACGCCCGTGGGGACGCTTTCCGGACGGCGACGGGGACACGTGGGTGCTGGACGCCCCGACGCCCGCGGCGGCCAACACGCTCACGCCCGAGACCCGCGCGGTGATCACCGAGGTGCGCTACCACCCGCCGGCGGCCTTTGCCGCCGAGGAGTACGTGGAGATCTTCAACCGCGGCGCAACCCCCGCGGACTTGACCGGCTGGCGGCTCGCCAAGGCGGTCGACTACGAGTTCGTAAGCGGCACCGTGCTCATGCCGAACGCGTACCTGGTCATCGCCGCGGATCCCGCCGCCGTCGAGGCGCGCTACGGGATCGCCGGCGTCTTCGGGCCGTGGGCGGCCGGCAAGCTCTCCAACTCCGAGGACAAGATCGAGCTCGTCGATGCGCTCGGCAACCGCGCCGACGTGGTGCACTATGCCGATGACGGGGCCTGGCCCGCCTCGACCCCGACGGACGGCCCCGACGGCTTCGGGAGCTCCATCGAGCTTCTCAACGCATCGATGGAGAACAACCACGGCAGCGCCTGGGCGGCGAGCGCGGATCTCGGCACGCCCGGCGCCCCGAACTCGCGCGCCGAGAGCGATCCGGCGCCCGTCATCCGCTCCCCCGCGCACGCCCCGGCGCAGCCGCGGTCCGGCGACACGGTCGCGGTCACGGCGCGCGTCACGGACGCGGGCGGCGTCGCGTCGGTGCACGTCTTCCGCCGCATCGACGGCGCCGCCGGCTTCTCGATGATCCCGATGAGCCGGGTCGGCGCCACGGACACCTACCGCGCGCTCCTTCCCGCGGAGGCCGAGGGCACGATCGTCGAGTTCTACATCCGGGCGGAGGACGCCGCGGGGTACGCCCGCACCTACCCCGCGACGGCGCCCGACCCGGCGCTGCTCTACCAGGTCGACGACGCTTCCTACCCGACGGGGATCCCCCACTACCGCGTCGTCATGCGCAACGCCGACCTCATCGAGCTCGCGACGCGGGACGTCGAGAGCGATGTGCTCCTCAACGGCACCTTCGTTCACGGCAGCGACATCTACTACACGATCGGCGTCCGCTATCGCGGCGAGCACGCGCGCCTGGCGCCCGAGAAATCGTTCCGCATCGGCTTCCACCATGACCAGCGCCTCGAAACCATCACGCGGCTCAATCTCAACATGGAGCGCGTGTACCGCGCGCACCTCACGGCGGACTTCTGGCGCCGGGCGGATATGCCGGTGTACCAGTCGCGCATCGCCTCCTTCAGCGTGAACCGGCGCTTCGGCGGCGAGGCGCTCCCGGGCAGCGGCATCTACTACGGCGGCGTCGGGCAGCGCGTCGAGGCGATCGACGAGGATTTCGTCGCGCGGTACTGGCCCAGGGACGATGCGGGCAACCTCTACCGCGGCATGGAGACCGACGACGGCAACGCCGACCTCATCTACAAGGGCGAAGACCCGGCGCCGTACATTCCCATCTACGACAAGAGAACCAACGAGGACGCCGCCGACTACAGCGACATCATCGCGCTCACCCGCGTCCTCACCGAGACCCCCGAGTTCCCCCGGGACGCGTACTTCGCCGCCGTCGAGCCCCTGATCGACATCGACAACTGGGTCGCGTACTTCGCCGGCGAGTGCGCCTACTCGATGCAGGACGGCGACATGGCGACGGGCACGGACGAGGACTATTTCATCTACCACCGCCCGTCGGACGGCCGCTGGGTGATGATTCCCTGGGACCTCTCCGACACGTGGGAATACCCCGGCACGGCGTTCTTCCGCGTCCACAGCTCGGTCGTCCGGCGCTTCCTGCGCCACCCCGAGATGCGGCGGCGCTTCATGCGCACGCTCGTGGAGATGCTCGCGGGCCCCTTCGACGCGTCGGCCGTGACGCCGCACATCGACTACCTGCGCGAGTTCTTCTCGGCGGCCGAGCTGAACTCGATCGCGGCCTTTATCGGAGAGCAGCAGGCGGCGCTCGGGGCGCGCCTGCCCGACCGGCTCACCGTGGGGCCGGCGCCGGTCTGGTTCGCGCGGACGGGCGACTCGTGGCGCTTCTTGCGCGGCGTCGCGGCGCCGCCGGGCGCGGCCGGCGCATGGTCGACCCGCGCCTACGACGACTCGGCGTGGGAGGAAGGCCCGCTGCCGATCGGCTACGGCGATACCCGCTGCATGACCGTGCTCGGGGACATGCGGTACAACTACACGACCGTCTATCTCCGCCGCCGTTTCCAGGTCTCGAACCCCGGCACGATCGCCGCGCTGTGGCTCACGGCCGACTACGATGACGCCTTCGTCGCGTATCTCAACGGCGTCGAGGTCGCGCGGCGCAACGTCACCGGCGCCGTCGAGTACACGAGCGTCGCGGATGCATCGCACACGGCCGCGGGCGCCGAACGCATCGACATCGCCGCCTTCACGGGCCTGCTCGTTCCGGGCGACAACGTGCTCGCCGCCGTGGCGCTCAACAGGTCGCTCGATTCCTCGGACCTCTTCCTCGACCTGCAGTGCTACTCGGACGCCCCGGGCGGCGGCTGCAACGGCACCATCCTCGCCGGCGGCGGCGCGGTGTCGCTCGGCGGCACGACGCCGATCGGGTACACGGCGGCCGTCATGGTCGACGGCGCGCCGGCCGCATACGACCCGACGGCGGGCACGTGGTCGGCGACGGTCGACGTCGGCCCGGGCGGCAGCACGACGACGGTCGAAGCGTTCGACGAGACGGGCGCGCGCATCGCGTCCGAGACGGTCTCCATCGTGCCGGGCGAGAGCTTCACCAACGTCGGCGGGACGCTCGCCACGACCACGTGGACGGCGGCCGGCAGCCCCTACCTCGTCGCGAGCGACGTCACGGTGCCGGCGGGCGCAACGCTCACGATTCAGCCCGGGGTGCTCGTGTACATCGCCGGCGGGCGGACGTTCCTCGTCCAGGGGACGCTGAACGCGCTCGGCTCGGCCGCCCTGCCCATCGCGTTCCAGGCGAACTACTGCGGCGACCCCTGGATCGGAATGCAGTTCGCCGGCACGGCGGCGCGCGGGCTCCTGAAGCACTGCACGCTCCGGCGCGTCGCGCGTCCCGCGGCGAGCGGCGTCCTGCCCCCCGCCGTGATCGCGGCGGCGCAGGGCGCCCAGGTCCGCATCGAGTACTGCGCGTTCGCCGATGCCGAGGTGCCGGCCATCGAGGCGCGGGACACCGCGACGCGCATCGAGGTCTACGACACCGCGATCGACGGCTGCGCGGGCGGCGTCCGCGCCGACTCGGCGTACGCGCGCGTGGAGCGCGTGCAGATCGCGGATCTCCGCGGCCCGAACGACGGCATCCGGCTCGAGAACCATTCCGTGACGCCCTCGATTCTGCGCGACTGCGTGGTGGCCGGCGGCGAGGCGGGAGGAATCGCGCTTCACGGGACGAGCACGCAGGTCGACGGGGCGACCCTTCGCGGCCTGGCCGGCGCCGGCCTGCGGGCGCGCGGCGCCGGCACGCCGGTCATCGCGCGCGTCCTGGCGTACGAGTGCGGCACGGGCGCGGCGTTCGGAAGCGGCGTCGTCGCGACGGTGTCGCGCTGCACGTTCACGCGCAACGGCGCGGGAGTTCACGCGCGGGAGGACGTTCCGGGCGCGGGCGGCGCGCGCGTGACCGCGGACAGTTGCATCGTCTGGAAGAACGGCCTTGCGGGCGCCGTCGACGCGCTGTCGGCGCTGGAGCTCACGTACAGCGATGTCGAGGGCGGCTACCCCGGCGCCGGCAACGGCGACTTCGATCCGCTCTTCGTCAATGCGGCGGCGCGGGACTTCCGGCTCTCCATGCTCTCGCCCGCCATCGGCGCCGGCAAGAACGGCGTCGACATGGGTGCGCTCCCCGCGGTCACGAGCCCCCCGGGAAGCTTCCTTCGCGGCGACGTGAACGGCGATGCCCGCAGGGACATCGCCGATGCGATCGCGCTCCTGAACTACCTCTTCACCTCGCGGCCGGTCACCTGCCTGGACGCGCTCGATTCGAACGACGACGGCAAGCTGGACATCGCCGACGCGATCAGGATCCTGTCGCACCTCTTCGCCGCCGCGGGAGATCTGCCGCCGCCGTTCGAGACGTGCGGACCCGACCCGACGGCGGACCCGCTCGGCTGCGCGTCGTATCCGCCGTGCGGCGGTTAGCGGAGATCCTGCGGGGAAAGTGACGCTCCGCGGCTGCTCGTCCTCCGCCCGTTGTGGCGAAGATGGTGCCACGCACCGGCAAGAGACGTACATATTCGGTGAACCCGTGCGTCGAAACGCGCAACGAACGCGTGCGTTGCGCAATTGCGGCTCTGGCAGCGCTATGGGGGCGGGGACCGGAGGTCTCGGCGGCGGCAATCGCTCGGCGTCCCTGCTCACCCTGAAACAACCCCCCTTCCGTCCCCCCTTCAGGAGACTG
>DHGK01000171.1 GCA_002402755.1 Planctomycetes bacterium UBA4800 | reverse complement strand
TCACACCCGGCGAAGAGGTCGGCCGTCGCGACGGCGCCGTCATCACTGATGGCGCCGGTCGGGGACTGACCCACCCCGCCGGCCGAAACTGACCCGGGCCGCAAGCGGCCCTCCACCCTGAAGTCACGGCACGGATTGGCTTTGAGGATTGTGACCGTGACTTCGGGTGGGTCAGTTCTGGCCGCCAGGGTGGGTCAGTTTCTAACCGCCATCGACATCATCACACGCGAACGGCTTGGCGGGTTGCTGCGGTACTACTACCGCGCAGCCGCATAGGGCACCGGGATACAGCCGCCAGCGCTCCGTCACCCCGTACGGTACAGAAACTCAGCCGACGCATAAGAAACCGTTTGCATTGTATTTGGGCCCCCTGTCGCCGTCCAGATCTCGGCCGGTTGACACAGAACCCGCTTCGCACTCCTTGATGGCCGCCGCATCCGATCGGCACTCGTGGGGGCGCCGCCACCTCGGCCGAAATCGAAGCGACACCGTTCACGCAAGAGCCACTACACGCCAGACTTCAGCCTCGGCTGACTTTCTTTACCACACGCGATGCTCGCACAGATGCGGTTAACAGCCGGAGAATGCCCGGGGAGGAGAGGGTGCTTGCGCAAGTCACATGTTTGCAGCGTGTTGCGACTTGCGGCGCCGTGGGATGCAAAAAGCCCCGCGCGACGGCCGCCGGGGCTTTTTGGTTGGTGTCAAATGGCTCCCCCGCGAGGGCTTGAACCTCGAACCCTGCGGTTAACAGCCGCATGCTCTACCAGTTGAGCTACAGGGGAACCGGCGTCCTGCGCTCTCGGCCCGGCCGGAGGGCCGCGCCGCCCGCAAGTCACGTAATTATACGTTGTTGCCGGCGAGCGTCAAGGTTGCCGGAGGCGGGCCGGCCGCGCGGCGCGATCGCCCGATGCGCGCGGAGGATTACCGGCCGCGGGCCGGGCGGCGCGCGGGCATCGAAATATATTTCCCTCGCGCACACCCGCGCCGGAAAAAAAGAATTGACCGCCGCGGCCCGTGCGCTACAATCCTCTCGCGTTGCTGATTTGTGGAATTCTATTTCCTCATGGAAACTCGGATGACCACGAGTGCCTGCACCGACACATTGCCTGCACACGCCGGGGCGATCGACGCTCGGACGGCTCCTTCCCCCACTGCCCTACTCCCGACTCCATCCTGCCTTGCACACGCTTCCTGCCACCAGCCCACCTCATCCTGCGCGGACGACCAGAGGAGCCTGGTCGAGCTGCTCGATCGCCTCGGCGTTCTCTCTCGCCTCGGCCGCGTCATCGACGACGGCGCCGAGATCCTGCGCCGGCACGCGGATGCGGCCGGCGCGCTCGTCGTGCTCGCCGCCCCCTCCGGCACCTACACCGTCGCGCGCGCGGGAGAGCCGTTCCCCGTCTGCGCGCACGAGCTCGCCGGCAAGGCGCGCCTCCGCGGCGCCGTCCGCGACGGCGACCTGTGCGCCGCGCTCCTGCGCGGCGGGCACCCCTGCCAGTGGTTCCTCATCACGAACGACACCCGCGGACCCGAGCCGGCGGCCGCTGCCGCGCCGCCGCTCGGGTTCCTTCACCGCGCGCTGGACGCGTACGCGGCCGCCTTCGCGGACGGCATCGGCGCGGCGCCCCAGGACGAGCCCACGCTCTCGCCGCGGCACCGGCGAACTCAGGCCCTCTTCCCGCACGTCGTCACGCGCACGCCGGAGATGCTCGAGATCCTGGGGCTGCTGGAGATGTTCGCGCCCACGGACTACCCGATCCTCATCCAGGGCGAGAGCGGCACCGGCAAGGAGCTGATCGCCCGCGCGGCCCACCTCCGCAGCCGCCGCGCCGCCGGCCCCTACATCACCGAGAACTGCGCCGCCGTCCCCGAGTCGCTCCAGGAATCCGAGTTCTTCGGCGTCGCGCGCGGCGCCTACACCGGCGCCACCTGCGACCGGCCGGGCCTCTTCCGCCTCGCGGACGGCGGCACGCTCTTCCTCGACGAGATCGGCGAGATGCCCGCCATGCTCCAGAAGAAGCTCCTGCGCGTGCTCCAGGAGCGCGAGCTGCGCCCCGTGGGCAGCCGCACGACCGAGAAGATCGACGTGCGCTGCATCGCGGCCACGAACCGCCCCCTGGAGGAACTCGTCGCCGCCGGCATCTTCCGCACCGACCTGTACTTCAGGCTCAACACCGTCATGCTGCACCTCCCGCCCCTCAGGGAGCGCCGCGGCGACATCGCCATGCTCGCGCGCCACTTCCTCGCCCACGGCGCCGGCCACTGGGATGCCGGCGCGCCGCCCTCGCTCTCGCCCGAGGCCGCCGCCGCCCTGCGCGAGTACGCGTGGCCCGGCAACATCCGCGAGCTGAAGAACGAGATCCAGCGCGCGGCCGTGCTCGCGCGCGGCGGCGCCATCCTGCCCGCGCATCTCT
Source organism: Planctomycetes bacterium UBA4800 (assembly GCA_002402755.1). Lineage (GTDB taxonomy): Bacteria > Planctomycetota > UBA8108 > UBA8890 > UBA8898 > UBA8898. The sequence goes on along the minus strand of DHGK01000171.1, from coordinate 4,379 downwards.
CGGCGCACATCACGGGCCCGCGGCGCCGCACCTTCGCGCAGCGCTTCCTGCACGGCGAGGTCGATCTACCCCAGTACGAGCGCAAGGCCGTCGGCGGCATCATCCAGAGCACGCTGGCCGCGGTCAACGGCAACAAGGCGGCCTGCGCGCGCCTGCTCGGCATCCCCAAGACGAGCCTGTACCGCCGCATGCAGCGCTACGGCATCCCCGACCCGGAAACAGGCGCCCCTCCGGCGCCGGACCCCCCGGGCGTGCCGCGGCGCTCCGCCGGAAACGACTGCTGACCGGCCCCCGCATCCCCGAGCAGCCGGGCGGCGTTCGCATGGAAGAGGCGCTCTTCGAGGCTCTTGCCCAGCCCGAGCGCGCGCACGCCCTCGCACGCGACGCGCTGGTCCTGCCAGGGCGAGTCGGTCCCGAAGAGCAGGTAGTCGGCGGGATGCGCGCGCAGCATGCGCGCCACATTCCGCTCGGCGAGGTGCCCGAGCGTGAACGAGATGTCCATGTACACCGGCGTGCCCAGGAGGTGCCGTTCGACCTCCTCCCAGTCGTACCACCCGCCTAGGTGCGTCGCCACGAACACGAGACCGGGCACGCGCGCCGCGAGCGCCGCGACCATCGCCGGATCGCAGCGCCGCACCCGCGGGAACGCGATGTCGAAGCCCGTGTGGCACACGCAGAAAAGCCCGTGCGCGGCGAGCGCCTCCATGAGCGGCAGCGCCGCCGGGTCATCGAGCGAGAAGTCCTGGTAGAACGGGTGCAGCTTCACACCCTTGAAGCCGGCCGCGGCGACGGCGGCGGCGCGCTCCCGCGCGAGCGGATCGGCGGGGTGAATGGACGGCAGCGGCACGATGCGCTCCGAAGCGATCGCGCGCGACCACGCCATGATCGAGTCGAACTGCTCGGGCCTTGTCGCGATGCTCATCACCAGGGAGCGCTCGATCCCGGCCGCGTCCATCGACCCGAGCAGCGCCGACAGCGTGCCGTCGAGCACGGCCTTGATGCCGGCCTCCCGCTCGAGCGCCGGGATCGCGCGCGCCGCGACCTTGTCGGGAAACGCGTGCGTGTGGAAGTCTATGATCCCCATCGCGGCTTCAGTCCCACGACATCCCGAACGGCAGGAGCGCGAGCGGACGGCCCGCGCACAGCGCGCGCTTGAGCGCCCGCAGCCGCCCCAGGCCGTCCGGATCCCTCTCGGCCGCGACGAGCTGCTCGTACCATGCCTTGGCGGGCGGCCACAGGATCAGCGCGGCATCGCCCTCGATGCGCGCGAGCTCCTTGGCCTTGGCGAGCGCCGTGTCGAGCCCGCCGAGCGCGTCGACGAGCTTGTGCCGGCAGGCATCGTCGCCGGTCCACACCCGCCCCCCGGCCACGGCCTCGACGGCCTCCACCGGCAGATTGCGCCCTTCCGCGACATCGCGCACGAAGCGCTCGTACATGTCCTCCAGCTCGCGGCGCACCGCCGCGCGCGTCGTGTCGTTGAGCGGCTCGAACGGATCGTAGAGGCCCGCGAACGCGCCGTGGCGGAAGGTCTCCTGCGAGATCTCCGCCCAGGCGAGCAGCTCGTCCGCGACGATCTTCCCGCCGAAGATGCCGACCGAACCCGTCAGCGTGAAGGGCTGCGCGACGATGTAGTCCGCCGCCGCCGCCAGGTAGTACCCGCCGGACGCCGCGGCCGCGCCCATCGACACCACGACCGGCTTCTTCAGGCGCGCGCTTCTGATCGCGCGGTACAGGGACGCCGACGCGATCGCATCCCCGCCCGGCGAATCGACCCGCACGACGATCGCCGCGATCGACGGGTCGTCCCGCAGCGCCCCGAGCTGCGCCACGACGGCATCGGCCGCGATGAGCCCCCGCCCCTCCCCGCCCGCGAGAATCGTGCCCGCGAGCGGCAGGTACGCGATCCGGGCGATCGCCGCGCCGCGGCCGGAGCCCGCGGCGTACCGCTCGAACGACACGAGCTCGGCCGGCGCGCCGACCGCGCCCTTGACGTAGGCGTCCAGCTCGTCGCGCCACTTGAGCGCATCGACGAGCTTCTTCTCCTCCGCGGCCCGCGCCGGAAGCGGGCCCTGATCGATCAGCTCCTCGAGCGCCTCCCGCTCGATCGAACGCCCTTCGGCGAGCTCCCCGATGAGCTGCTCCCACACCGCATCGGAGATGCGCTGCAAGGCCTCGCGGCTCGGCGGGCTCAGCTTGTTGTCGGTCATGGTCTCGAAGGCCGTCTTGTAGCGCCCGACTCGCTCCAGGTCGGCCTTGAGCTTGAGCCGCTTCAGGAGGTCGCCGAAGAGCAGCACCCGCAGCGACGTGCCCGTGAGCTGCAGGTACCCCGCGGGATTCATGACGACCTTGTCGCACGCGCTCGCCACGTACCACGCGCGCAGGCTCATGTCGTCGGCATAGGCGATGACGGGCTTGCGCTCCTTCCTGAACTCGATGAGCAGCCGCCTGAGCTCGCGCGCGTCGGCGAGGCCGAGCGAGCCGTCGCGCAGATCGAGGAACACGCCCTCGACGCGCGCATCGCGCGCCCCCCGCGCGAGCGCGGTGTGCAGCGCCGGGAGCGCCGGCCCGCGCTGGCCGAAGAGCAGCGCCTCGAAGCCGTCCGCGGGCGCGATCGGCAGCGCATCGCCGACCCTCAGGACGAGGATGGCGTGCGCGGGCAGCCCGGGCGTCCCGAAGAGCCGCACGCACACCCACGCCGCGATGCCCGCGAGCACGAGCAGGAGGATGAGCTTCCGGAGCACGCGGCGTTTCCTGGGTCTGGCCTGTTCCATGCGTCGATTCTCCTGCGCCCGGCGACCGGCCGGAGGCCGCGCACGCGGCGGGCCGGCGGCGCACCGCAGTATAGCGCAGGAACGCGGGAAACGAAACGCCCCCGCGGGGCATCCGAAGCCCCGCGGGGGCGTTCCCCCGCACGCGATGCCGCGCCGGTCACAGCTTCAGGCGCTGCACGTCCTCGAGGCGCATCGTGTTGAAGAAGGTCTGAAGCTCGTCGTACATCGTCTTCTGGCGCTCCCTGACGTTCCTGGCGAACGCTTCCGCGGCGGCATCGCCGCGGTCGATCGTGCGCGCCGTCTCGAACGCGCGCACCGCGCCCTCCGCATCCTCCGTCCCGGACAGGACGAAGCCGCGGACCAGATACGCATCCGCCTGGTTCGGGTACAGCTCGATGTACGAGTCGAGCGTCTTCATGTGGCGCTCGAACCCGGCGGCGTTGGTCTTGCCGTAGAACCGGCGCACGTCCCAGCGGTAGGCCGCGACATCGGGATTGCGCTTCACGGCATCGCGCAGGTACTCGGCGGCGCGCTGGTACTCGCCGAGCGCGAACAGGCCGACGGCCAGGAACATGCGCGGCGCGACCGCCTCGGGCGACTTGAGCGTCGCGTTGTACCACGCCTGCGCCGCCTGCTCGTACTCCCCGCCCCTGAAGCTCACGAGGCCCGTCACGAAGGCGAGCTCGGCCGGGTTGAGGCTCTGGAGAAACGCCTCGTCGTCGGCCGCCGGCGCAGCCGCCTCGCGCGGCGCGGCGCCCGCCGGCTGCACTCCGCCTGCCGGGCCGCGTTCGCCGCCCTCGACGACGACCGGCTCGGGATCATCGTCGTTGTAATAGTAGTAGTTGTACGTGACGGTGTCCCCGTAGGAGTACGGCTGGGACCAGGCGCCGTAGGAGTAGCGCGGGTAATACCAGTAATACGGGTTGTAGGCGTAGTACGGCCACGGGTCGTAAATGCCGAGGTAGCTCCCGCCCCACCAGCTCCAGCCGAGGCCCCAGCCGATGTACAGGCCGGAGTAGTAGTACGGGCGGTAGTAGCTCCAGCCGTAGGTCGGATAGTAACCGTAGTAGCTGGACCAGTACGGCGAGTAACCGCGGTCGCGGCGGTGGTACGTTTGATGGTAGAAGTACGGCGACACGGAGCCGCCGCCCGACAGCGGCACGCGCAGGTACGTGCCGACCACCGAACGCGAGCCGATTGCGGTCGTGCCCCAGTACAGGACTGCGCCGCTGCGCGTCCGGCTGTCGGCGATGCTCTGCGCCGATGCGGACGTGCGCGACGAGTACAGGGACGAGAGCGTCGTGGAGGAGCGCAACCGGGCATCGCTCGTGCGGAGCGAGGTCGCCGTCATGCGGCCGTACGTGCTCTCGCCGCCGGCGACGGTGAGCCGGCTGCGCCCGCCGAACGACTGCGGAACGCGGGCGTTCGGCCCCGCGTCGGGATTGCGGATGCTGCTTATGCCGTTCTCGCGCAACGGACCGATCTCGCGCCGATAGCGCTCGACCAGCCGCTCGCGCAGCGGACTCGCGGTGCGTTCCGGAGCCAGGCGCAGCGTGTCGGCGCTCCTTCCCTCCGGCGCCAGGCGGAGCGTATCGCTGCCGCTCGTGC
>DHGK01000202.1 GCA_002402755.1 Planctomycetes bacterium UBA4800 | reverse complement strand
GAAGAAAACGGAGAGAGACCACCGCACTTGACACGGAGCCACGTAACGTCTCACGTTCCGTTCTCTCTGCTCTCTGTCTTCTCTGTGGTGAATCAGAAGGAGCACCACGAAGGACGCCGGAATGTGACGTACTGAAGACGAAGATTCGCGAGTTCGGGATGCCCTGTGAACGGTTACGAAGTAAAAAGGCGGCGCATGGTCCGCATCGACATCGCCTACAAGGGGCAGTTGCATTGCGAGGCCGTGCACGGCCCTTCGGGCGACACGGTCGAGACCGACGCGCCCAAGGACAACATGGGCAAGGGCGAGGCCTTCTCGCCCACCGATCTCGTGGCAACCGCGTTCGGGAGCTGCGTCCTGACGATCATGGGCATCGTCGCCGGGCGCCGCGGCCTCGACCTTGCAGGCGCGCACGCAACCGTCGTCAAGGAGATGGTCAGCGCGCCCGTGCGGCGCATCGGCCGCCTGACGCTCGAGATGCACCTCCCCTCCGCGATCGGCGAGGAAGACCGGGCGTTCTTCCGGAGGGCGGCGGAGACCTGCCCGGTCCTGAAGAGCCTGCACCCGGACGTCGAGACGCCGATCGCGTTCCACTGGGACGTCTGATCGGGCGCGCCCGTCCGGCGGCCGAGCGGCGTGCAATCCGGCAGCGGGGATTCCGGGAACGATCGCGCGCCGCTACAATCAAGCGCTTTGTGCGTGCACACGGCATGAGAGAGGTTCCCGGCGCGGCGCATGAGCGACGACATATTCCTCGCACCATCGGGTCGACTGTACTTCCGAACGAGCGGCGCGGACGGCGCGGCAACGCACAGCGCGTGGATTCGACACGCCGCCGACGCGTTCGCCGACTGCCAGGGCGCCGGCCTGCTCGCCCTCGCCGCGTCAAAGCCCGATATCCCGCTCGCTCCCGCAATTGCCTTCTGGCGCGACTTCGCCGGCCTCTATCTCACGGCCCTGTGCCGTACGCCCGAGGGCGCCGGCGCTCACCCCGTCAACCCGCCCGGCGCGGAGACTCTCCGCACGCACATCGAGGGCACGCCGCCCATGGAGGGCGGCGAGTACCTGCGCCCCGAGCTGCTCGATTCGCTCTGGCGCGAGCTCGACGCGCACGTGCGCGCGGATATCGACCGCGCGGGCGGCGATCTGGCGCGCTGGATCAGGGAGCGCGCTCCCGCATGGCACCAGGTCGGCCGCGTCTGCTTCCATCTCGCCGAGAACAAGCGCGATCCCGCCTTCCCCTTCGCGTTCATGGCGACGTACGCGCCGCGGCTCTCGAAGAGCGGCCGCGTGCAGTACCAGCCGCTCATCAACGCCGTCCGCGAGAGCGCGGAGGAGAAGGACAGGGAGGCGCTCGTGCGGCTCCTGTCTCCCGTGCATCGCGCGTCGGAGCGCTGCGCGTTCATCAAGGAGCTCGTCGACTCGGGAGACGTCTTCCACTCCCTGGCGTGGACGCCTGCGGAGGCGTTCTGTTTCCTCAAGGAGGCCGCGGCGTGCGAGGAGAGCGGCGTTCTCGTGCGGTTGCCGGACTGGTGGCGGGCGCGGCCCCGCCCGCGTGTGTCGGTGACGGTGGGCACGGAAGCGCCCGCCCGGCTCGGCGCCGGAGGGCTTCTCGACTTCAAGGTCGAGGTCGCCCTCGGCGGTGAGACTCTCACCGAGGAGGAGATTCGGAGCCTCCTCGCGCCGGGCGACGGCCTCATCCTGCTTCGCGGCCAGTGGGTCGAGGTCGACCGCGAGAAACTCTCGTGCGCGATCGAGCACTGGCAAGAGATCGAAGCCCGCGCGTCGGGCGACGGCCTGTCGTTCATCGAGGGCATGCGCCTGCTTGCCGGCGCGCCGGCGGACTGGGGCGCCGGCGCCCAGGACCGGGCTGCGGCGCCGGACTGGTCGCACGTGCAGGCGGGCGGTTGCCTGGCCGAGATTCTCGCCGGCATGCGCGACCCCGAACGCGTGAGCGGCGTGGAGCCGGGACGCGATCTCGAAGCGACGCTCAGGCCGTACCAGGAAACCGGCATCAAGTGGCTCTGGTTCCTCTCGTCGCTCGGCCTGGGGGCCTGTCTTGCCGATGACATGGGGCTGGGCAAGACCATACAAGTTCTCGCGCTCCTTCTGTGCCTGAAACGCGAGCGCGCCCGCACGCGGAAGCCCGCGCTGCTCGTCGTCCCGGCCTCGCTGCTCGCCAACTGGAAGGCGGAGATGCAGCGCTTCGCGCCCTCGCTCCGCGCGCTCTTCGTCCATCCCTCGGAGAACGGGTGCCGGGAGACGCCGGCCGCGCGCGATGTCCGCCCCCACGGGCTCGCCGCCTACGATGCCGTCCTCACGACCTACGGCATGCTGCTTCGAACGCCGTGGATCGCCGAAGCCGAGTGGGGCCTCGTCGTGCTCGACGAGGCCCAGGCGATCAAGAACCCCGGCGCCCGCCAGACGAAAGCCGTGAAGAGCCTCCGGGGCGCCGCGCGCATTGCGCTCACCGGGACGCCGATCGAGAACCGGCTGGGCGATCTGTGGTCGATCTTCGATTTCCTGTGCCCCGGCCTGCTCGGATCGGCGCAGAAGTTCGGCGCATTCGTCAAGGCGCTCGCCGGGCGCGCGTCCGAGCAGTACGCCCCGCTCCGGAACCTCGTTCGGCCGTACATTCTCAGGCGCCTCAAGACGGACACGCGCGTCATCGCGGACCTGCCCGCCAAGACCGAGCTCAAGGCGTACTGCGGCCTGACGAAACGGCAGGGAGCGCTGTACGCCGCGGCCGTCAGCGAGCTTGCGGCCTCGCTCCGCGGCCTGGAGGGGATGCGGCGGCGCGGCCTGGTGCTGGCGTATCTCATGCGCTTCAAGCAGATCTGCAACCACCCGAGCCACTACCTCGGCGACGGCGCGTACGACCCGGCGGCGAGCGGCAAATTCGACCGTATTCGGGAGCTGTGCGAGGAGATCGCGTCGCGCCAGGAGAAGGCGCTCGTCTTCACGCAGTTCCGCGAGATGGCCGAGCCCCTCGCGACGTTCCTGAGCGGCGTGTTCGGCCGCGCGGGGGCCGTGCTCCACGGCGGCACGCCGGTCGGCAAGCGCAAGGCGCTCGTGGACTCGTTCCAGCGCGAGGACGGCCCGCCGTTCTTCGTGCTCTCGCTCAAGGCCGGCGGCACCGGCCTCAATCTGACCGCCGCGGCGCACGTGATCCACTTCGACAGGTGGTGGAACCCCGCCGTCGAGAACCAGGCCACGGACCGCGCGTTCCGGATCGGCCAGACGCGCAACGTCCTCGTCCACAAGTTCATCTGCCGCGGCACGGTGGAGGAGCGCATCGACAGCCTCATCGACGACAAGAAGGCGCTTGCGGGCGATATCCTGGAGGGCGGCGCCGGCGTGATGCTCTCGGAGATGCCCGACGAGGAGCTTCTCGGTATCGTCGCGCTGGACGTCGACAGGGCCAGCCTGTAATATTCGGGGCGGCACGTTTCCCGCCCCCTTGCGGAGGATCACGCGTGAGCTGGCACCGGTGGAGGCCCTATGTTCCCGTCGCGAGCCGCCGCGCCCGCGCCGCCCGCGAGATGGACGCGCTGCGCAGGAAAGGCCGCGACATCCAGCCGGTCACGATCGCGGGCCGGACGATCGCGCGGACGTTCTGGGGTCGCGCCTGGTGCGCGCACCTGGAGAAGTTCAGCGACTACGCGAACCGCCTGCCCCGCGGGCGCACGTACGTCTGCAACGGCTCGGTCTGCCATCTGGAGATCTCGCGCGGCCGCATCATGGCGCGGGTGAGCGGCTCGAAGCTCTACACGGTCGACATAACGATCGCGCCGCTGCCCCCCGCCGCGTGGGAATCCGTCAAGCGCCGTTGTGCGGGGAGGATCGGCTCGCTGCTGGAGCTTCTCCAGGGAAAGCTCTCGTCCGAGGTGATGGCCGTCGTCACCGACCGCGATCACGGTCTCTTTCCGGGCCCGAGGGAGATCAGCCTGAGCTGCTCCTGCCCCGACTGGGCGGAGATGTGCAAGCACGTGGCCGCCGCGATGTACGGCGTCGGCGCGCGTCTCGATGAGAAGCCGGAGCTGCTCTTCCTCCTGCGCGGCGTCGACCACATGGAGCTGATCGCCGCCGATGTCGCGCTCGCGCCGGCGCGCGGCAAGGCGCGCGCGCGCATTGCGGACGCCGATCTTGCCGGCGTCTTCGGGATCGACATCGACGCCGCGCCGGCCGCGCGGGCGCCCGCCGCGCGCAAAGACTCGGGCGGCAACGGGCGAACACGCGCGCGACGACAGCGTCCCGCCGCACCCCCGGCGCCGCCCGAGCCCGCGGCGATCACCGGCGAGACCATCCGGGCATTGCGCGCGCGGGCGCGCCTCACGCAGGCGCAGCTCGCCTTCCTGCTCAGCGTCAGCCGGGCCGCCATCATCAGGTGGGAGCGCACGCCCGGACCGCTGGGCCTGCAGGCGCGCACGCGCAAGGCCTGCGCCGAGGCCCTCGCAATGTCCGACCACGAGATCCGGCAGGTGCTCAACGCCGTCCCGCGCTGGCGGCGCGGGACGTAACTCGCCACGCGCCGCGTTCACCTCGCCGGCTGCACGCCGAACCCGGACGAGTCGTGGATGAAGCAGATCGCCCGGAATCTCACGGATGCCCTCGATGGCTTCCTGAACGCTCACATCGAGAGGTTTCACAGGTCTCTCAAGGACGAGACCCTCAACCGCATGATCTTCTTCGGAGAGCGCTCTCTCCGAGCGGCCGTCCACGCCTTCCTCCGCCACTATCATACCGAGCGCAACCACCAGGGCCTCGGGAACACGGTCATCACACCCGGCGAAGAGGTCGGCCGGCGCGACGGCGCCGTCATCACACGCGAACGGCTTGGCGGGCTGCTGCGGTACTACTACCGCGCAGCTGCATAGGGCATCGGGATACAGCCGCCATCGGTCCGTCACCGGGCGCCGCCGGTATGTCCTGACTTGCCGATTCGCGCTCCTTGACGGCCGCCGCATCTGATCGACACGGCTGCGGGCGCCACCGCCTCGGCGGAAATCGAAGCGACACCGTTCACGCAAGAGCC
>DHGK01000085.1:608-2658 GCA_002402755.1 Planctomycetes bacterium UBA4800 | reverse complement strand
CCGGAGCCACGACCAGGGTCGCGCCGCTGCACACCGCGCACAGACACGAAAGGATCATCAGGTATCGCATGTCCGCCTCCTACCTCGGGGACTTCGTGCGGTCCGCCTGACCGTCCCGCTCCCGAAAGCCCTCTTCATCCGCGCTATCGCCCGAGGGCCCGAAATCTGACGCGGAATCTCAGGAAATAGGCAGAAATCTCGACCTCGATACCACAATCGATCGTAGCCGGGGGCGGCGGGCGGATCAAGGGCGACCCTCTGTGGAGGATTCCGGGGACAGTCACCGATTTCCTGCGGCGTCCGCGGTTACTTTCCGGGGACTACTTTCCGGGGACAGTCACCGATTTCCTGCGGGAAATCGGTGACTGTCCCCGGAATCGCTCGCGTCCCCGGAATCCCTCGCCCGCGCGCGCCTCACCTGGGCGCGCACTCGCCGATCTTGCATGCCTTGCCGATCTGCTCCGGCGTGAGCTTCATCTTGTCGGCAAGCGCCTGCGCGATGCTGATCATCCTGCCGGTCGCCCGCGGGTGCGCTTCGACCCACTTCTTGAGGTTCTCGGGCGTCGCGAAGAAACCCTGGTGAAAGCAGCCGGCCGAGACGAACGCGCCCTCGGCGTTCTTGCGCTGTCCGAACCACGCGACCGCCGTTGCGGGCTCGATCGACGCGATGGCCCCGTTCGCGGTCTTGACCACGATCTCCTCCCCGGTCAGGCGGTCGCGCTCCCTGACCTCGATGTCCTTGCCCGTCCGGGCGGCGACACCGAGCGCGCAGTGAGAGCAGCAGCCCCACGTCTGAAGCCCGCCGGCCGTGACCATGGCCGCATCCTCCGGATAGCACGCGCGATCGCAGAACCCGCAGCGGTGGCTGAGCTCCCGCGCCTTGAGCGCCGCGAAGGACGTGATGCTGCCGCCCGAGGCCGCCCGCACCTTGAGCGCCGCCTCCCTGTCGCCGAACGCCTTGACGACCGGGCGGCCCGTCTCCCCGTCGAGCGTGTAGAGATACACGGCCTGCGCGGCCGGGACCGCAACACCCGACGCCCAATCCGTCACCGTCACCTTCTTCTCGTGATCGGCCTTGTCCTCGGTGAGGCAGGAATACAGGATGAAGTANNCCGACCGCGCCCTTGTCCGTCGCCACGGCGACGCGCGTCTTCGCTTCGACGTCCCCGTCGCACATGTAGCAAATCCGGTCCTTGGCGCGAGCTTCGGGCTGCGCGGGGACAAGCCGTTCGAAGACGGGGCCGGCTGCGGCCGGCGCGGCCGCGAATGCGAATCCCAGCTCCTTCCACTTTCCGAGGATCGCCTCCTTGGAGAGGAAGCCCTCGTGCCGCCAGAGCTCGGCGCCGGCGGCGTCCAGGAAGATCTGCGTCGGTATCAGCTTGATCCCGTGCGCCCGCGCACGCGGCAGGTTCTCCTTGACGCTCACGTCGACGAACTCCACATCGAACTTGCCGGCGTACTCCTTCGTGAGCTCCTCGAGAATGGGCGCCATCTGCTTGCACGGAATGCAGGTCTTGGCGCCGAGGTCGAGGAGCTTCGGCAGCTTCGCGCCGGGCGCCGGCGCCGCCTCGCCCGCGTGCAGCGCCTGCACGCACCACGCCCCCGCGATCGCGCACAGAGACACCGCAAGGACGACCAGAATCGCGACTCTTCCTGAATTCTGCATCTGCGCAGCTCCTTTCATCCACGTGTTCGGGTTGCCGGCATCGCCGGCAACCGCGATGTCACGCAAGCAGCTTCTTCATGGCCTCCGGGTTCGGCAGCGTGCCGAAGGACTTGACCACGCCATCGACGACCAGGGCCGGCGTCATCATCACGCCGAACTTCATGATCTCCTCGATGTCCGTCACCTTCTCCACGGTGTACTCGACGCCGAGCTCCTTGGCGGCGGCCTCGGCGCTCTCGGCCAGCTTCCGGCACTTCGGGCAACCGGTTCCCAGAATCTGCAGCTTCTTCATGCGCAACGTTCTCCTGTTCCGCGCGGGAAGCGCTCCCCGCGCCTATCCTCGCACCGCGCCGAACACCAGCCCGGCGGCGGTCGACATCACGA
>DHGK01000085.1:0-515 GCA_002402755.1 Planctomycetes bacterium UBA4800 | reverse complement strand
CCCTGGAGAATCGGCACCTCGGTCAGCGTCGCGAAGTACATGAACGCCCCGAAGACCGAGGCGAAGAGATTCGTCCACAAGGTCCAGACGGCGCGGACGAGCGGATCGAGCGCGCCGCCGGCAAGGCCCGAGGCGCTCAAGAACGCATCCGGCGCGTCGCCGACCAGCATCTGCACGTAGCGGCTCGGAATGATGCCCTCGTGATCGACGCGCCCGAGCAGGAACCCCGCTGCCAGGACGCCCGCGAAGAGAAGCGGAAGAATCTGCTTGGCAAAGCCCCACGATGCGGCGAACCACTCGCCGGCCTCGCCCTTGTCGCTGCAGAGGACGATCGAGAATCCCGCGATCGCCGCGCCGAACGGGATCATGACCATGAGGCCGCCGGACGGCAGGATCAGCGCCAGAACGGCCGCGGGAAGCCCGGCCGCGGCCACCTTCCACCACGCAAGGCGCAGCCAGAGGACGAGGATCACGCCCAGCCCCGCCGCGAACGCGCTCGTGATCGGCCACTTCCA
>DHGK01000220.1:33972-35697 GCA_002402755.1 Planctomycetes bacterium UBA4800 | reverse complement strand
GGCCACGACCCGCGCCACGCTTCCGGACAGCTACGTCCGCTGCGGCGGCGACGCCGTGCGCCCCTGCGCCGTGTTCACGCTGCACACCATGGAGCTCGACGGGAGCGACCTGCGGCCGATCAGCGCGTTCGAGAACTTCGAGTGGACGCCGTCGGTGGCCGATGACGGCCGCGTGCTCTACGCGCGCTGGGACTACATCGACCGCTTCAACGGCCCCTTCATGAGCCTGTGGTCGACCAACCCCGACGGCGCCAACCCGCAGCTCGTGTACGGGAACTTCACCACGGCGCCCCAGTGCGTTTTCGAGGCGCGCTCGATTCCCGGCTCGACGAGGCTCGTCTTCACCGCGTCCGCGCACCACTCCATCACGGGCGGCTCGCTCGCACTCCTGGATCGCGCGAAGGGCACCGAGGGGGAGCGCCCGCTCGCGCGCATCTCGCCCGAGGTCAGGTTCCCGGAGAGCGAGGGCTGGGACGGCGCGTACTACGCGAATCCGTGGCCGCTGTCGGAGACCTACCACCTGGTCGCCTGGAGCGACCGCCGGCTGCCGCCGCACGCGGGCAGCGCCCGGATCGTCGATGACCGGAACCCGGTGAATGCGACGGGAATCTACCTCTACGACGCGTTCGGCAACCTCGAGCTCCTCTGGCGCGACCCGGCGATCTCGAGCGCGACCCCCATTCCCGTCAAGGCCCGGCCGCGGCCGCCGGTCGTTCCCGATGCGGTCGCCCGCGACGGGCCGAAGGAGGGCGCCTTCGTGCTCCAGGATGTGTACCGCGGCCTGTCCGGCGTCCCCCGCGGCGCGATCGCGGCGCTGCGCGTCATCGGCGTGCCGCCGAAGACACAGCCCTTCATGAATACGCCGAATCTCGGCGTGTCGAGCGAGGACCCCGGCAAGTTCATCCTCGGCACGGTGCCGGTCCGTGCGGACGGCTCGGCGTACTTCAGGGTTCCCTCCGGCATTCCCATCTTCTTCCAGGCGCTCGACGGGGAGGGATTCGCGGTGCAGACGATGCGCACGCTGACCTACGTCCAGCCGGGCCTGACGCTCGGCTGCATCGGCTGCCACGAACCGCGCGACACGGCGCCGCCGGCGACGGGACTCCCCCGCGCCCTCGCGGAGGCCCCCTCGGCCATCGCGCCGGGTCCCCCGGGCACGTGGCCGCTTCGCTTCGACACGCTTGTCCAGCCGGTGCTCGATGCGCACTGCACGGCGTGCCACGCGCCGGCCTCGAAGGACGAGCGGGCCCGCCGTCTCGATCTCACGGCGCCGGGCGCGTACGACGCTCTCATCGGCTTCGCGGACAAGGATCTCGCGCGCCTCGCCTTCGAGAAGGACGTGTCCGTGCCGGGCGACATGCCGGCCCGGAAGAGCCGGCTTCTGGCGGCGCTGCGCGACACGGCCATGCACGGGACTCTCGCGCTGAGCGTGCAGGACCTCGAACGGCTCGTCACGTGGATGGACGTGTACGCCCACCGCCTGGGATCGTTCAGCGACGAGCAGGAGGCGGAGCTGGAGGCGCTGCGGCGCGAGTGGAAGACGTAATAGCCACGAAGGCACGAAGACACGAAGACACGAAGAGTCTCGAGCGTGTTCCGAGCGCGCGGCAATTCGCCACTGGTCCTCGCCGGCTTCTCGGCATCGTTTCTTGGTAACCGTTCACGGGGCATCCCAACACGTGAATCTCCCCCTTCAGTGAATCACATTCCGGCGTCCTTCGTGGT
>DHGK01000220.1:19063-33909 GCA_002402755.1 Planctomycetes bacterium UBA4800 | reverse complement strand
CTGTGGTTTCTTTTCCGTCAGATGAGACGTGTGTGCACGCGAACACGGCGAGAGAACCGTGAACGGCTACCGTTTCTTCTGCACGCAACGATACCGAAGCCTCGCGGCGCCGGTGCGAAGAAGCCTGTGCCGCCCGGTGGCATGAGCCCCGTCCCGTCTTGCGCCCTCCGCCCCCCTCCGTCTACCATCAGTGAACGGCGTTCGGGCGGCGCGTGCCGCTCGTCGCGTCGCCCCGGTTGCTGCGAACAAAGGAGGTCGTCGTATGCGCGGGTTCATGACGCTGTGCGCGGTGTGGGCGCTCTGGGCATCCTCGGTGTGCGCGCAGGCGGTGTCCGAGCCGCCGCTCAAGGTCCTCGTCGTGACCGGCGGGCACGACTTCAACCGGCCGGCCTTCACGGCCCTCTTCAACGGGTTGGAGGGCATCGAGTGGAAGGAGGCCGTGTACGGCGGCAAGGACCTCAACGCGACCGAGATTCTCGGGAGCGACGCGTGGAAGGCCTGGGACGTCTTCGTCTTCTACGACATGGTCCAGGGGCTTCCCGAGAAAAGCCTCCAGGGCCTGGCCGCGCTCCCGAAGGCGGGCAAGGGGCTCCTCTTCCTGCACCACACGCTGGCCGCGAACCAGAACTGGCCGGAGTACCGCAAGATCGTCGGCGGGAAGTTCTTCACCGGCAAGACCGTCGACGAGGGCAAGGAGGTCGGCCCCTCGGGGTACCAGCACGACCGCGACATGACCGTCGCGATCTGCGACCGCGCGCACCCGATCACCTGGGGTCTGGGCGCCTTCACGATCCACGACGAGACCTACAACAAGTACGCGGTCGCGCCCGGCGTCACGCCGCTGCTCACGACCGACGACCCGACCAGCGACAAGGTCATCGGCTGGACGCACGTCTACGGGAACAGCCGCGTCGTCTACCTGCAGCTCGGCCACGACGAGAAGGCGTACGAGCACCCCGCCTTCAAGACGCTCGTCGACCGCTCGATTCGCTACACGGCGGCGCGGCCCGCGGCGGCCGGCCTTCCGTGGCGGAGCCTGCTCGACGGAAAGAGCCTCGCGGGCTGGGAGGCGGAGGGCGGCGCCAAGTGGCGGGTCGCCGGCGGCGTGCTCGTCGGCGAGCAGGGCCCGAACAACGCGGCCGGCGACCTCTACACCACGGAGAGCTTCGGGGACTTCGAGGCCGTCGCGACCTTCCGCGTCAGGTGGCCGGCCAACAGCGGCATCTGGTTTCGTTTCCAGAACGGCGGCAAGGCCTACCAGGCCGACATCCTGGAGTGGCCCAATCCGCGCTGCTTCACGGGCACGATCTACTGCGGCGGCAAGATGTTCATCGCCATGAACGAGGACCCGGCGCTCGTCAAGAAGGACGACTGGAACACGTTCGTCATCCGCGGCGCGGGACCGCGCGTCACCGTCTTCCTGAACGGGACGAAGGTGGGCGATGTCCACGACGATGCGAGCGCCGCCGGGAAGTTCGGCATCCAGGTGCACGCCGGCACGGAGTTCGGGCCCATGCGCATCGAGATCAGGGAGTTCAAGGTGCGGAGGATCTGAGGCTGACGTGGCCGCGCCGTTGTGGGACACGCACACGCACCTCCAGGACGAGAGCTTCGCCGGCGATCTGGCGGAGGTCGCGGCGCGCGCGCGCGACCGCGGGGTCGAGCGCATGGTGCTCGTGGGGGTCGATGAACGCGACTTCGCGCGCATTCCGGCGACCGCCGAACGAGTGCCGGGGAGCATCGCGGCCCTCGGCATTCACCCCCTCAGGCTGCGCGGCGACGACGCGCGCGCGGATCCCGCGGCGGCCGCCGCACGACTCGGGGAGGCGATCGGCGAAGTCGCGCGGCGCATGCGGCCGGCGGCGATCGGCGAGATCGGCCTGGACGCCGAGGCCGGCCCGGACGATGCGCAGGTGCGCCTCTTCAGGTTGCAGCTCGCGCTCGCGCGCGAACTGGACGTTCCGGCGCTGTTCCACTGCCGCCGCCGTTTCGGGGAGCTCGCCGCCATCGTGCGGCGCGACGGGCTGCCGCGGCGCGGCGCCATCTACCACGCCTTCAGCGGGAGCCGCGAGATGGCCGCGGAGCTGATCGCGCTGGGCGTCCGGCTCGGCCTGGGCGGCGCGCTCACCTACGGCAACGCCGTGCGGCTGCGCGATCTGGTCGCCGAGCTGCCGCTCGCGGCGCTCGTGATCGAGACCGATTGCCCCGACCTCGCCCCCGAGCCGCACCGCGGCGAGCGCAACGAGCCCGCGTATCTTGTCGAGGTCTTCGCGGCGCTGTGCCGCGTGCGCGCGGAGGATGAGGACGCGGTCGCGGCGGCGCTCGCGCGCACCTGCGAGGCGATGTTCGAGGCGGCGCATGAGTGAAACGCGCGTGTCGCGGACCGAGAAGCTGATCGGCGGGGAGGGCGTCGCGCGGCTTGCGCGCGCGCACGTCGCGGTGGTGGGCGTGGGAGGCGTGGGCTCGCACGCCGCCGAGGGGCTGTGCCGCGCCGGGGTGGGGAGGCTCACGCTGATCGATCCTGATGCGGTCGAGCCGAGCAATCTGAATCGCCAGGTGCAGGCGACCGTCCTGACCCTCGGCATGCCGAAAGCCGAGGCCCTCGCCGCCCGCCTGCGCACGATCAACCCCGACGGCGTCTTCGAGGCAGTGGTTGCCGCCGCCCGTCGCGGCAATCTCGCGGACCTCATCGCGCCGGGCCTCGATGCCGTGGTCGACGCGATCGACGACGTCGAGGCGAAGGCCGCGCTCGCCGTCCACTGCGTGCGGCAGGGACTGCCGATCGTGTGCTGCCTGGGCGCGGCGCGCCGGCTGAACCCGACGCTGGTGCGCGTGGCGCGCCTGGGGGACACGCGGGCCTGCCCGCTTGCCCGCGCGCTCCGCGCGTCCGTCCGCACGGAGGCGCCCGAGGCGCTCGCGGGCGTCATTGCCGTCTTCACGGAAGAGCCCGCCGCCAAGCACGAGGGACCGGAGCCCCTGCGGCCGCTGGGCTCGGCGCCGTTCGTTCCGGCCGCGGCGGGCATGGCCGCCGCCTACGCAATCGCCGGCGTCCTGCTCGGCCGGGAGCGGGAAGTCGCGCCGTAGGAGGTGCGTGCGACGGCCGAGGCGGCCGCGGGCAGCGGTGCGGCCCGGGGCGAGGGATCGGGCTTCCTCTAGATGTGAATTCTCAAAAATCTGGAATCATTCCGATAATCCTCTTTGACAACCGGTCGTACGGGCTCTAAACTGCGTGACTTCCAGTCGGAAAACTGCGTGGAACGAACAACAATAAAGGCCTGAGACGACGGTTTGCGGTCGGAGTTTCCGTCAAGAGTAGCGTAGCAGGAAGAGAAGAACGAGAAGGACGAGGTCTGGGTGTGGGTAGGTGGAGGACAGTCGGGGTAGGGGCGTTGCTCGCGGCCTGCATGTCGGGCTGCGGGGGCGGCGGAGGAGGCGGAGGGAGCGGCGGCACGAGCGGCGGCGGCACGAAGCCGCCCGTGGTGCCGACGTCCTCGGCGGTTCTGTCGGTCGAGGGAGTCTGCCCAGGCGGCGGGCCGTCGTCCGGCGGCACGTTCGTCACCATCACGGGCACGGGTTTCGATGCGCGCACGACGGTGAAATTCAACGGGTACCTTGCCGTCCAGATCAACGTCCCGGATCCCTGGACGCTGGAATGCACGGCCCCGCCGTCGCGGATCGAAGGGTGCGTGGATGTGACCGTCGAGACGCGAGCTTCGCGGGTCACGCTGAAGAAAGGCTTCTGCTACGACTGCGCGATGATCGACGGCCTCTCCTGGCGCAACAATCGCAACGCGATCAGCTTCTCCTGGCAACTCTCGGAGCCCGGCACTCATATCGACGTGTTCAGAGGCAGCTCGCCGGTGGCGACCCTTGCCGGGGACGCCGCGAGCTTCAACACGCAAGAGCCTTCCCTGGGCATCTTCAGGTACACGTTCGTCGTCGCACCGTGCGGCAGCCGCGCGAGCGCCGTCGTCTCGCTGGGAAAGCTGACGTGGGATCCTCCGCCCGAGGTTGTGGAGGGCTACCTGGTGTATGTTGCAGGCGATCCGCGCGCGTTTCCGGCCAGAGAGCATCCGTCCTTCATCACCGGCTACAGAACCGAGGTCGCACTCAGAGAACTCCAGACCGCCGGCGTGATCACGACCTCGGGGCGATGGTACTTCGCGGTCGCAAGCTACTACCATCCTTTCATCTCCGAGCTCTCAGGCTACGTCTCCTGCGACTACTCCGTGATCCTGGGTACGGCTCCGTAGCGCCTCCTCTCGGGCTCCCGTCCTCCCGCCTGACCTGAGCGGGGACGGAATCCGCTCGACCGCCGAGGGCATCGCAGGCCTGTAAGTCCGTTTCTCGCGATCCCCGGCATGGAAAGTCCCCCGCCGTAATGAATGTAATGTTGTTCAGAAACGGCGTTCTTCCCAAACACCTCGGACACGGAAGGCGTAGTTCTAAGTAAGCGAAACAGTCCCATGGTGTCGCCGCGGCAGGCGCCGGCCCCGCGGCGCAGCGCTCCAGGCGGCTCCTGGACAGGAGAAGATCGTGCAGACGGCAACAATCGTCCTGCTTTGTGCCCTGATGCCGGCCATGCCCGCTCTCGATCCGCCTTCGGCCGGGGCTGCGGCGGCGCCCGCAGGCGGCGGCGCAGCCGAGCTCTCGACGGGCAGCGGCGCTGCCCCCGACTCGGGGCCGGCAGGGGAACGGCAGGCGGTCGACCGGGCGGTTGCCGACGCGGTGCACTCGTTTCTCGACGGCTACCTGGCGCCCCAGGCCTTGGCCGAGAGCGGGACCGAGCTGCGCGCGCGCATCGAGGCGCGGCCCGAAGCGTTCGTCCCGGAGGTCAAGGTGCTCGCCCTGGCCGAGGAGAACGGCGGCACGCGCGCCGAGGTCCAGGCGCGCATCTCGGTCGGCGCGCTTCGCGGCGTCCTCCAGGACATCGCGGCGCCGCGCACGATCGTGCTGGCGCTCGCCGAGAGCGCGGGCGAACGCCCCGAGGATGCGGCCGCGCGCCTGACCGCGGAGCTGCGCGCGCGCACGCGCGATTTCAGGATCATCGACCCGGCCCAGATCGAGGCGCTCTACGCCAAGCAGCCGGCGCTCAGAAGCGCGCTTGGCGGACAGGCCGGCGCGGCGGAGCTCGGCCTGCGGGTGCTCGCGGAGCTCGTGTGCGTGGGCACGATCCGGGCGAGCGCCGAGGAGACGCATCTGAAGAACGTATGGACGGGCGCCGCCGAGGCGCGCGTGCGCGTTCTGAGCTGCGCCACCTCGGAGGTCGTCGCGGCCGTCAGCCTCGACTTCCAGGACGCGATCCCGGCGCGGAAGGCCGAGGCCGAGCGCCGCGCGCGCGACGCGATCTACCGCATGACCGCCGATGCGCTCGTCAAGGAGATTGCGGCGCGGCCGCGCGCCGACGTGCGCGTGAGCTGCGATCTCGGGCCGATCTACGCGGCGCTCCTGCGCGGATATCCCGCCCAGCCCTTCGGCCGCATCCTCGTCCGCAACACGGGGAAGGAACCCGCGGGGCCGTTTCTCGTCTCCGTGGTGCTCGACGACTCGCTGCTGGTCGAGCCTTTCCGGGCCGAGGTCGGCGTGCTGTCGCCGGGCGCGGAGCTTGCCGTTCCGGTGCGCGGCGCGCTCGCCGCGAAGCTCCTCGACGCGGCCGGCGGAGAGATTCCCGCCCGTATTGCGCTCGCCGAGCCGGGAGGCGCCGCGGTCCGGAACCTGACGCGCGCCGTGCTCGTCCACGGCCAGAACGCGTTCAGTTGGCGCGAGCCGCGGGCGATCGCCGCGTACGTCGATCCCGACGACGCGGCCGTGAAGGCGCTGCTCGCAGGCGTGTGGCGCGCCCTTCCCGAACGCGAGGTTCCGACCCCCGCGCTCGCGCGCGCCGGCGCGATCTACGGGGCGCTGGCCTCGCTGGGGCTCAAGTACCGGCCCGATGCGGCCGTCGCAACGCGGGCGGCGATCGATCGCGTGAACTTCCCCGGGCAGACGCTGCGCGAGGGGGCGGGCGACTGCGATGATCTGGCCGTGCTGTATGCCGCGGCGCTCGAGGCCGCCGGCATACCGTCCGGCATCGTCGTGAGCAGGGATCACGTGCTGGTCTCCGTGGACACGGGGCTTCCGCCCGACCTTGCCGGCGCCGTGCTCGGCGAGGACGCGCTCTTCGTGCGCGACGGCAGGGCGTGGCTGCCGGTCGAGACGACGGCGCTCGCCCGCGGGGCTTCGTTTCTCGCCGCGTGGGACGAAGCGCGGCCCGCCCGGGCGCTTCTGGGGAGCGGCGAGGCCGAGCTCGTCGCCGTCCGCGAGGCATGGAAGACGTGGCCGCCGCCCGGCCGCCCCTCCCGGTCCGCATCCGTCGATGCGGACGGCTTCCGCGCGCGCATCGAGCGCGAGACGCGCGCGCTCGGCGATCTGGTGCGCGCTCGGCTCGACGCCGCGGCCGGCGCGCTCGGGAGCGCGGCCGAGGGCGCGCGTGCCCTGGGGCGTCTCTACGCCGCGTGCGGCATGATCGACGCGGCTCGGGAAGCGTTCGGCCGCACGATCGGCGAGCGCGATGGCTTCGCCGCCAGGTTCAATCTCGGCGAGACGCTGCTCCTGGGACGGCCCGAGGAGCGCGATCCCCGCGCGGCCCTCGCGGAGCTCGAACGCGCGCTCGCGCTGGCGCCTGAAGGCGACGGGCCGGCGCGCGCCGACACGCTGCTCAGGATCGCGCTCGCGCACAGGCTTCTGGGCGAGCCGGATGCCGAAGGGCGGACGCTTGCCCGGGCGGGCGCGATCGACGCGGGCGCGGAACATCGCTACCGCGCGCTGTTCGCGGCCTCCGACAAGGCCGGCGCGGGCGGCGACCGGGTGCGAATGTTCCTGCTGGAGGGTTTGAAGTAGGCGCATGGGAGTGCGTTTCGCGGTCACACTGTTGCTCTGCGCCGGCATCCTTCGGGCGGCGCCCGCCGGGGACGCCCCTGCGCTGCACGCGCGCGCGGTCGAAGCCTTCCGCAACGCGGAGCAGGATCTGGACTGGGTTGCGCGCAACGCGCGCGAGGAGCGTGCGGCGGGGGAGATCGCGGAGACGAGGCGCGGGCTGGCGTGCGCGGCGCTTGCCTGGGAGACGTTCCGTAAGCTCGGCGGGACGGAGGCCTCGTACATGCCGAGCGCGGCCGATGCGCCGCCGGCGGATGAGCTCGCCGCCGTGCTCGCGCTGCTGGAGGAGCAGCGCGCGGCGTTCTTCGGCGGCTCGTCGCGGCACGTCTGGCTCACGTACCTGTTCCTGGAGACGCGCGGGCTTCTGTGGCGGCTACGGGGCGACCGGCTCCTGCGCGATGCCGACAGGGCGTTTCTGGCCGAGCTTCAGGCGGCGCAGGACGCGCGCGATGTGGGCCGCGCAGTGGTCGCGCTGTATCACCTGCGGCGCTTCGATGCGGCGGCGCAGCTCGCGCCGCGGCTCGCGGAGGCGTCCGGCATGGCGCCCGAGCGCGCCGTCGAGGTGCTCGGCTGCCTTCACGGGTCTTTGAGGTTCCTGGGCCGGGATGAAATCGCCGGGGAGGTCGCCGCGGCGATCAGGAAGCTCGGCGGGAAGGCCGGCCAGAGCGAGAACCCCGTGCTCGCGATGCGGACGTTCGTGACGGGCCGGAAGGCCGAGCTCGCGAAGGCCGCGGCGACGCTGGGCGCCGCGGCTCGGACGTGGACGCTTCAAGGCCGGTCGCGCGCGCTGCTTCACTTCGTCGGGGCGAGCTACGCCATGGGGGCGGGCGACCACGAGGCCGCGCTGCCGCTCTTTCGCGAGGCCCGCACGAGCGGTCTTGACGGGTATCTGGGGGCGCTGCTTGAGAGTGCGAGCGGCGTGTGCTTCGAGAGCCTGGGGTACTACGCCGAGGCCGCCGAGGCGTTCGGACGCGCGCGCGTGCTCGCCGCGGCCGATCCGAAGTTCGCGACGGCGCAGACGGTGAACCTCGTGTCGGCGCTGCTCGGACAGAACCTGCACGGCGAGGCCGAGGCGCTGCTCAGGCGCGAGCTGGCCGCGGCCGCCGCCCCCGAGAGCGAGCTCTGGCTGCGCGTCCTCCTTGGGAACATCGCCTTCGCCCGGCGGCACGACGACCCGGCGGCGCTGGAAGATGCCGAGGCGATCTACGCGCGGGCGGCGGCGCGCCTGGAGGAACTGCCCGCGTTCGAGGAGCGGGCGTATCTGGCGGCCCTGCTCCAGGCCAATCTGGGGAACGCGAAGCACGCGCGCGCCGCGGCCGAGCGCCTGCCGCGGCTTCTTGACGAGGCCGAGGCGTGCATGCGGCGCGCGCTCGATGCCGCGCCGCGCGACAGCCGGCTGGCGGCCATCGCCTGCGCGAACCTGGCCGAGATCCTGCTGGACCGCGGCGACAGGGCCCGGGCGCGGGAGCGCGCCCGGGCGGCGCTGGCGGCCGCCGAGGCGCTCGGGTACCCGGAAGCGCAGTGGCGCGCGCACCTGTACCTCGGCCGCGCCGCCGAGGAGGAGCGCGATCTCGCCGCGGCCGAGAACGCCTATGCGCAGGCCGTGCGGATCGTCGAGGTGCTGCGCGCGCGGCTTCCCACCGAGGAAGAACGGACCAGCTCCCTGCGCGACAAGACCGCGGCATACGAGAGCCTGGCGCGCGTTCTGCTCGCGACCGGGGCGGCGGAGCGCGCGTTCGGCGTCGCCGAGCGCGCCAAGGCAAGGAGCACGCGGGAGTCCCTCGGCCTCCGGGAGATGCTGCTGGCGCTCGGGCCGAAGGATGCGGGCATCGCCTCGCTCGTGCGGCTCATGCGGCGCCAGGACCCGGCGCCCGGCGCGACGCGTCCGTTTGCCGAGGCGGCGTCGCTCGACGCGCTGCGCGGCGAGCTCGATGCCCTGCACGCGCGGGCGACCGCACCCGCCGTCGATGCGCTGTTCGGCGCGGCGCCGAGCCCCGCGCGGGTGTGCGCGGATCTGGACGCCGGGGAGATGCTGCTCGAGTACTTCCCGGTGGGCGACCGGCTTGCCGTCTGGATGCTCACGCGCGCGGGCGTCGCGGCGCGCGTCCTTGAAGCCGACTGGCCGGCGCTGCAGCGCCGAGCCCTGCTCTTCACGGCGAAGAAGGCCGATGACCGTACGCTCGCCGAGGAGCTGGGCGAGGCGCTTCTCGGGCCGCTCGGCGCGCTGCCGGACAAGCTCTGCATCGTGCCCACGGGCGTCTTACACCGCGTGCCCTTCGAGGCGCTCAGGGTGCGCGGCGCGTACCTTGTCGAGCTTGCCGAGACACGCTACGCGCCGAGCGCCGCGCTGGCGGCGGCGCCCGCAGTGCCCCCGGCGCCCGCGGGGCTCGAGGGCTTCGTCGCCCTGGCCAATCCCGACACGGACTACGACGGCGACGGCCGCCCGGACAAGCCCGATCTGCGAGGGGCGATCGAGGAGGCCTCCGCGATCGGGCGGCATTTCGCGGGCGGGCGGGTCTACCACGGCAAGGACGCGACCGAGGCCCTCTGGCGCGCGCGCGCGCCGGCGGCGCGCGTGATTCACGCCGCGTGCCACGGCATGTTCCAGGGCCACGATCCGTGGAGCTCGGCGCTTTTTCTTGCGACAGGCGGCGGCGAGGATGGTATGCTGCGGGCTTGGGAGGTCCTGGCGATGGATCTTCGCAACGCCGATCTGGTCACGCTGTCCGGCTGCGAGACCGGCGTGAGCCGGGTCGAGCCCGGCGATGACATTGCGGGCCTGCCGCGCGGGTTTCTGCTCGCGGGGACGCGCGCGCTCGTGGCGAGCCTGTGGCCGGTCGAGGATCGGGCCACGGCGCGCTTGATGGCGGAGTTTTACGGCGGCGCGGCAGGGAGCAAGTCGCTCGGCGCGTCGCTCAGGGCGGCGCGCCTGGCGCTGCTGCGCGGCAAGGAGTTCGATTCACCCAGGAACTGGGCGCCCTTCGTCCTCTTCCAGCGGCGCGGCGTTGCGCCCGCGGAAGGAACCGCCCCGGCAGGGGGGGCGTAGGCGCCCGGCCGTCCTCAGGGAAGGAGGTCGTATGCGGTTGTGGTCGAGAAGCTCGTGTGCGGGGGCGCTCGCGGCCTGCGTGTCGCTCTGGGCCGCCGATGCGCCGCCGCCCCCGGCGCCCGCCAAGCCCATCGTGGCGTTCTTCAGCCTGTACCACAAGACGCCCGAGCAGGTCATGCGGTACCTGGAGGAGTTCCATCCCGACCTCGTCAAGGACGGGGCGGTCAAGGACCTCAAGTCGGCGGAGCGCACGCTCGCCCTGACGGGCGACGCGGCGGCGGTCAAGGCCCTGGGCGAGCTGCTCAGCGAATTCGACCGCACCGGGCTCAAGCTCGTCGCCCAGCTCGTCAAGCTCAGGCACATGGCGCCGAACGTGGCGCTCGAGCTCATGGGCATCGCCGGCATCTGCCAGGTGTGGATGCGCGTCTCGGAGGACCACACCAAGAGCTGGGTCGTCGGGAAGGACACGCATTCGCTCAAGGCGGTGGCGCCCGCGTACACCAAGTGGGTGCCCGCGCAGGCGCAGAAGGAGAAGGGCGAGGACCTGCCCTTCTACGGCCTGCCGGAGGTGCCGTACGTGGTCGAGATGCCGACCTTCGATCCCTTCCTTCCGCCGGCGTTCAACATGGACAAGACGAGCGCCGAGCGCTCGCTCGTCCAGTTTCCCAATCCCTCCTCGACCGAGGAGCGCAATTGCATCATGGTGGTCGGCACCCAGGCCGACTACGAGCGCATCAAGGCGTTCCTGGACACGATCGACCGGCCGGCGCGCATGGTGATGCTCGAGGTCCAGATCGTGGAGCTGGATGCGAGCAAGATGCGCGACCTGGGCATCGACGCCACGCAGTTCGCCATCCGGCACAGCATCATGAACTTCAACACGACGTTCTCCGGCGAGCCGATCCCGTCGCCGCGCTTTCCCGATGCGCTCCTGCGCGGGCCGAAGTATGCGGCGATCCCGGACGCGACGCGGCAGGGCTTCAGCTACCTCTTCGACGATTCGTCGATCGACATCCCGGGCCAGTTCGCGGCCGCGATCCGCGCGCTGGAGCGCCAGGGCGAGGCCAAGATCAGGGCCCGGCCGAAGATCCTCGCCATCGACGACCGCGTCAACGTGCTCCACATCGGCAAGGAGCTGGTCACGTTCGACGGCACGGCCGTGACGCAGGACACCAACCAGGGGAACCTGGTGAGCACGATCAACCGCGTGTCGCGGCAGTACACCGGCATCACGCTCAACCTGCGGCCGCGGGTGGTCGGCGAGGACGGCCAGGAGGTCGTCCTGCAGATGGACATCGCGCTCAACGACTTCGACGGCGAGCGCAAGCGCGTCTTCGCCGAGGACCTCCTCGGCGTCCCCGAGATCGCCGTGCGGCGCTTCACCGGCCAGGCGCGCGTCAAGAACCACACGCCCATAATCCTGGGCGGCCTCATCCGCGAGTCCGAGGTCGAGAGCTCGAACCGCGTGCCGATCCTCGGCGACATACCGATCATCGGCCGGCTCTTCGGCCGCGACTACAGCGAGAGCGGCCGCACCGAGGTCATCATGATGATCACGCCGCACGTGCTCGTCGAGAACGACCCGACGGCCATGCCGCGCGAGAGCAAGATCTTCGACACCGAGGACAGCGTGCTCTTCAACGACCGGTACATCCTGCGCGGGAAAGATCTCATCGGCGTCGATATGGCGACGCTGGAGCCGGTCAACAACGGCAAGGAGCGCTTCTCGCGCGAGGAGGTCGTGAACCTCTCGCTCCTGTACATCGTGAAGCAGCGCAACCTGGTCCAGAAGCTCGATGTGCTCGGCGAGTACATGCCCGAGAAGGCCGGGAATCTCTCCTGGTGGCAGCGCCGCTGGCCCGACAGGACGGTCCAGAACTGGTCCGCCGACGACAAGCAGGTCTACTACGAGGCCGCGGCGCACGTGATCGAGACGATCAAGAACCTGAACCGCGACCTCACGTACTCGGAGCTCGTCAAGCCGCGGCGCGAGATCATCCTCCCGACCTCGCCGCACCGGGTGTCGCTGACCTACAACGATCTGAAGACCTACTACGAGCGCGGCGACATCGCGCTGCGCGGCGAGGACGAGCTGGATGCCGAGCTGCGGGAGGACATCAAGCGCGCGAGCACGCGCACGTTCCACCAGTTCGCGCGGTACATCGAGAAGGTCGGCGTGCCGGCCGAGGCCCACGGCGAGCTCAAGGGCGAGCTCCTGAAGCTCCACCGGAAGCTCTTTCCCGAGGAAGGCGACCTCAAGACGCTGGAGTACCACGATCTCTTCCGCGAGCTCGGCGACCGCGGCATCGACTTCATGGCCCTGTACACGTACTTCACGGAGAACGAGCCGCGCTACAAGGACCGCGGCAACCCGCGCCTCGGGCAGCTCAAGACCGACCTCAAGACGTTTCTGCGCATGAGCGTCTCGACCAGCGAGAAGGCCAAGGAGCTGAAGGAGCTCGACCAGCGGTGGCTGGAGCTGAACGTCAAGGACGAGGGCGAACGTTCATGATGCGCGCGCGGACCGTCGCGGAGGCGCGGCGCCGCATGCCGCCGCTCGTGCTGGCGGCGTGCCTGGGGCTTCTCGTCTGGCCCGGCTGCGGCAGCAGCGATGAACGGGAGCTTTCCCCGGAGGACTACCTGGGGATCCTGCGGCAGCTCGGCAGCTACGACCGGACCGTCGTCGAGGAATCGGTCCGGCAGATCATGCGGCACCCGCGGGCGCCGACCGTCGCCGCGCTGCAGACGACGCTCAGGGAGGGCCAGTGGGATCTCAGGGTGAAGGTGCAGATTGCCCGCATTCTGGCGGTCTGGCCCGACCCGCAGACGGGGCAGGTCGACAGGGCCGGACTTCCCGAGTTCATCGAGGGGCTCAGGTGCCCCGAGTCGGACCTGCGGGAGATATCCGGCGCGCTTCTCCCGGTCTTCGGCGCCGAGGTGGTTCCCCATGTCGCGGATGTGCTGGCGAGCGGGCAGAAAGCCAACCGCTACGCGGCCTGCGAGGTGCTGGGCGCGATCTTGAGGGAGAGCCAGGACCGCGGGGCCGGCGAGGCCCTGCGGGACAGGATCATGAAGGAGGAGGACCGGGAGATCCGGATGCTGCTCGTCATAAACCTGGCGCTCTGGAAGAGCCGAGAGGCGATCGAGGGCTTCATCAACGCGCTCACGGACCCGGACGAGGGGTGCCGGGAGTACGCGTGGATGGAGATAAAGAAGCGAGAGAAGCCGCCGGTCGAGTTCGACTGGCGCGGCACCGTGGGTCAGCGCAGCGACGCGGTCCAGAAGCTCAGAAGCTGGTGGAGCAAGACGACGAACCGGAGCTGAGAGGTTGCCGGCGGAGGGGCTTCGCCGCCGGTCCTCCCCGCCGCGGCCGCGCCGGGAGGCTCGATTCGAGAGAACCTCGCCTCCGGCGCCACGAGTTGACAATCCTTCATTAAAAAAGCCTTCATATAGTTAGCCTCATCCCGATCGGCGCTCGTACATAGTATGAGGCAGACATTCGGAGCAGGCAGAACGGTACTATGGATAGAATGCGGACGAGCGCCGGACACGCATGCCGGAGCATGAGGAGATTAGTCTCGCTCCTCATCCTCGTTCCTCATCTTGCCGTCTCCGCCGCCGGCAGCCCCGCCCCCGAGTCCGGCGACCGGAGGGACCGGGGCGCCCTGACGACCCTCTCGATCCTTCCCTTCGCGAGCTCGTCCGAGGGCAAGGAAGGCGAGAAGAAGATCGGCGACCGCATGACCGAGGAGCTGCAGGTGCTCCTCAGCGAGTCGGGACGCTTCCGTATTCTGACGCGCTCCGAGATGACGCTCGAGAAGATGAACAAGCTGATCGAGCTTCAGGCCCAGCAGGGCAAGGCCGAGGAGCGGGCGCCGTTCCAGCGCCTGACCTGCGAGGAGGCGTTCATCGCGGGGACGATCCACAAGAGCGAGGATCGCGGCTATACCGTCTACCTCGACGTGATCTCGCTTGCGACCGGCGAGAAGCTCGTCGCCCTGCGCATGCGTTGCTGGCACGAGAACGCCTTCAGGCGCCTTGCGCGGGCCTTCACGCGCGAGATCGTGAGCCGCGTGGACATGACCGGCGCGATCGTCAAGAACCAGGGCGACACGTTCTTCGTCCAGATCGACCGCGGGCCGGAAGGAGTCAGGGCCGGGGATCTCCTGGAAGTCCGCCATCCCTCCCAGCCGATCAAGGATGCGGAGCGGGAGATCGATCCGGGCGAGGAGCCGGTCTGCGGAACGCTCGTTGTCGAGGCGATCACGGCGACCGGACACCTGCGCTGCAGCCGCAAGCCGGGCGAGAAGGGCAAGGCCGACATGGCGGAGGGCGACAAGGTCCGGGTGGTGCCCGTCGTGCCGTCCGAGAAGCGCCGGCCCCAGGTCGCGTTGCGGCTCTTCACGGTCGGGGCGGCCGAGGCGGCTGCCAAGACGGCCCAGGAGGAGTTCGCGACCCTTGTCCGCGAGGAGCTGCTCGTGAGCGCCGCGGACCTTCACGGCCTGAAGATCGTCAACCCGGCCGGGCTGAACGCAGTCGCGGCCCCCGAGACCGACGATCGGGTGGTGTGCGACGCCCTCGGCGTCGATGCGGTCCTCTCCGCGCGCCTCTCGGTGCGCGCCAAGAAGGCGCGATTCTTCCTGAATCTCCTCCCGTACGCCCAGCGCGATGTGTACGAACGCGAGCCGGCGCCCGCCGAGGCGGGCATTGCCAGGGCCGTGAGCGTCGACCTGGAGGAGGACGACAAGCTGACGCCCGAGGCCGCAGCGAAGGCCGCAGAGAGCATCGTGGAGGCGTTTAGGCTATAGGCTATAGGCTGTAGGCTGTAGGCTACAGATAGACGAAGGGTAACCGTTCACCGGACATCCCGAACACGCGATCTCCA
>DHGK01000220.1:9264-18984 GCA_002402755.1 Planctomycetes bacterium UBA4800 | reverse complement strand
CACGTGGTTGTGTACCCGAACACGGCGAGAAAACCGTGAACGGTTACGACGAAGGAATCTGAGAGGGCGGCTTTGCCGCCCCGAGAAGGGGCCTTCGGCCAATCTCCAGCCTACAGCCTCCTGTACACTTCGTACGCGCTCTTGCCGTCCTCCGCCACGCGCCAGACCATCGTTCCGCCCGCGCGCTCCGGGAACGCGAACGGGTTGGCCGGGGAATCCGCGCACAGCCGCGCGAAGATTTCGAGCGGAGCCCCGGCAATGATCGCGACCATGCGATCGGGCGTTTCGGGGTCGGCAGCGACCAGCAGGACCACGTGCTCGTCGAGCGCGAACGATGTCCCGCCCGCGTCGAACGTGGTCGCGCTCAGCGCCGGCGCGAGGCGCGGCGCGAGGGCCGCCGTTGCGGCGTTCTCGGCCGGCCCGCCGAAGAGAATCAGGTTGACCGGCTCCCGGGCCGCGGCCGCCGTGGCGCTGAGGACTTCGCACGACCAGGTGCCGGCGTTGCGCCCCATGCGCGCCCGCGCGGCCCCTCGCGCAAGCAGTCTGGCGGCCGCTTCGCGCAGGACGGGATCGTCGGGCGCAAGGTAAACGTGCGTTCCCCGCAGAAGCTCATCCAGGCACGGCGCGGCCGCGCCGTGCGTCTCGCGGCCGATGAGGATGGGCTCGATGAACGCGCCCTTCCAGGCTTCCTCGCCGTTCCAGATGATGGCGACCTCGCCCGGCGGCATGCGCAATCGCGCGGGCAGGAGCCTGAGGCCTGCAACGTTCTCCGACCGGATCTCGATCCGCGCGCCGTTCGCAACGCGCGCCTGGAACGAGGCGGGGCCGTCGAGCCGCGCGAATCCCGCGATCGACGCCCACCACGCTTCGCGCCACTGCGGGCGCTCGGTCGTGAACGCGATGGCGCGCGGGCTCTCCGAGGACACGCGGAGGTATGCCGCCGCGAGGGTGCGCGCCTCGCCCGGCGCGAACGGCTGCACGGAACCCGGACGCGTCCTGACGGCGGCGGCGCCCGCGGCCTTGAGGGCGCGTTCGACCGGCTCGGCGGCGCGGTCCTCATCGGCTGCCACGAGCAGCACGGGCTTGTCGCGGAGGTTGGCGGCCATCGGGCCGAGGGCTTGGACGTCATCGGCCGGCGCGGCCTCGCCCTCGAAGGGGTTCCTGAGGACGGCGATGACGGCGCCGACCAGATGCGGATAGCGGCACGCGAGCTGGAGCGCGAGCGCCGCGCCGCGCCCGCCGCCCGCGGCGACGACGGGCGCCGCGGGATCGATGCCGGCCGCGTACGCGGCCTCCCTGAGCGCGCGCAGGATGTCGCCCTCGGCCTGCGCGGACCGCATGGCGCCTTCGCGGGCGCGCGGAGCGCAGACGGCACAGCCGTTCTCCGCCGCCGCGTCGAGGATGCCCGACGGCCAGGCCGCGAGCTCCTCCTCGGTCGTCGCGCCGCCGTGGAGGTACAGGATGAGCGGCGCGCGCGCCTTCTCGGGCGGCAGGTACAGGAGGTACGGCTGAAGGCTCAGGTCGGACGGCGCGACGACGGCGCGGAGAAGCAGGGCGTCGGCGCGCGCGCCGCGCGGCACGGGGACGGTGAAGAGCTCGCGATCGTTCGCCCTGACGGCGACGCGCGCGGGCGTGCGGCCGCCGCCGCACGGCACGATGAAGGGAACGAACGCGATCGCGCCCGGGGCCGGCGCCGCCGCGGCCACGACCGTCGACGAGCGGCCCGCGCCGAAGGAGAGCACGATGCGCGCCGGGGCGGGCGGTGCGTCCTCCGCCGCGCGCACGGCGCACAGGCCCATCACCGCGGTGTCGCCGGGCAGCGCATCGACGACCCAGGGCACATCGCAGCGCAGGCCGGCGGCGATCGCGCCCGCGCGCGCGGCATGGAGCGTGAAGCCCCACGAGCCGAAGACCTTCTCGGCGTCCTCCTGCGCGTTGTAGCCGAGGTTCTCGATCTTGACGAGCACCCGCGCCGCGCCGGCCGGCAGGTTCGCGAACACCTCGCGCTGGCCGAAGAACTCGTGGAAGTCGGCGCGGTCGATGCCGATCCTGCCGTCGAGGAACATGCGCGCCGAGCCCCAGGCGTGGAGGACGAGGCGATGGAGCCCGCCCTCGGTCTCGATGTCCGCCAGGGCGAGCGCGGTCTCGGGGCCCATGGCGCCGGGCCCCGCCCGCAGCGGCACGTAGCCCGCGTAGCGAGTGAGAAAGGGCTGCGGGTTCCACGCGTCGGAAGGCTGCGGGCGCACGCGGCGCCACTCGGCGACGGTGCCGGGCGGGATCGTCACGGGCCGGGACGAAGGGTCGGCGCTCGCTTCGCCGCCCTCATCGATGAGAAGATCGCGCGCAAGCGAATCGAAGGGGCTTGGAAAGGGCCCGAGGACGCGCCACTCGGACGCGCTCGCCGGATAGCGCGCCTGAAAGTACGCCCGCGCGGCGCCGGTGAGATCCCACGCCGAGGGCGGCTCCTCGCCGCGGCGCGTGAGCACGCCGCAGGCCGCGAGCGCGAGCGCGCCCAGCGCGATCGCCGTGTGACGTGTGCTCGTCCGCATCGTGAGCTCCCGCGCCGAGCGGTCGCGCGGCGGCCCTCAGCGTCCGGCCGCGCGCGCCAGCTCCGCGCACGCGGCGTCCCGTCCCTTCTCGGCCAGCGTCGACAGGAGATGCGTTCCCACGACGGCGAGGTCGGCCAGGCCGGCGAGCGCCTCGACCTGCGCGCGCGACCGGATGCCGAACCCCACGGCGATCGGGACGGCGCCGAAGGCCTTCCGCAGGCGGCCCATGTACTCGATGAACGCCGCATCGCGCACCTGCGACTCGGCGCCGGTCGTCCCGACGCGCGCCGTCGTGTAGACCAGGCCCGATGCGTACGGCGCAAGCTCGGCCAGGCGCGCGTCGGGGATGTTCGGCGACACGACCAGGACGGGGTGCAGGCCCGCCGCGCGGCAGCCGTCGAAGTAGTGCTCCGCGTCCTCATCGGGCGGCAGGTCGGGGACGATCAGGCCGGCGACGCCGAGCGCGGCCGCCTCGGCGAAGAAGGCCGAAGGCCCGCCCGGCCACCTGAACAGAATGTTGTAGTAGCTCATGAGGAAGACGGGCGCGCCCGCGGCGCGGATGACCTCGCCCGCGAGCGCGAGGGACGCCCGCGGCGTCGCGCCGGCGGCAATGGCCACGGTGCAGGCGGCCGTGATCACGGGGCCGTCCGCCGTCGGGTCGGAGAACGGGATCTGGATCTCGAGGACGTCGGCGCCGTTCTCGGCCAGGCCGCACGCCAGCGCCCGGCTCTCGTCCATGGACCGGAAGCCCGCCACGAGGTGCGCCATGATGCCCGCCCGGCCGGCGCGCGCGACGGCCGCCATGCGTTCCTCAAACGATCTCATCGCGGAATTTCCCCTCGGCCATGTCCCTGAGGAACGTCTTCCAGTCTTGGTCGTTCAGGTACTCCGCGACGATGAAGATGTCCTTGTCGCCGCGGCCCGACACGTTGACGACGACGAGCTGGTCGCGCCGCATGCCCGGCGCGGCCTTGAGCGCGTGGGCGACCGCGTGGGCCGACTCGAGCGCCGGAATGATTCCCTCGGCCCGCATGAGCCTCGTGAACGCATCGATCGCCTCGGCGTCGGTCGCGGCCGTGAACGTGACGCGGCCGGCGTCGTGGAGATAGGCGAGCTCGGGGCCGATTCCGGCGTAGTCCAGCCCCGCCGACACGCTGTGCGTGTGCCGGACCTGCCCTTCGGGAGTCTGGAGGAAGTACGACTTGTAGCCCTCGATGACGCCGAGCTCCCCGCCCGCGAACCTGGCGGCATGCGCCTCGGTGTCCGTTCCGTGGCCGCCGGCCTCGACCCCGACCATGGCGACGCCGGGGTCATCGAGGAACGGATGGAAGAGCCCGAGCGAGTTGCTGCCGCCGCCCACGCACGCGACCAGGAGATCGGGAAGCCGCCCCTCGGCCTCCATGATCTGCGCGCGGACCTCGCGGCCGACGACGGACTGGAAATCGCGCACGATCATCGGGTAGGGGTGGGGGCCGAGCGCGGAGCCGCACAGGAAGTACGAGTCCGCGGCGTTCCACATCCAGTCCTTCATGGCCGCGTTCACGGCGTCCTTGAGGGTCCGCGTGCCCTCGGCGACCGGCACGACCGTCGCGCCGAGCTGCCGCATCCAGAAGACGTTGGTCGCCTGGCGCCGGACGTCGACCTCGCCCATGTAGACGGTGCACGCCATGCCGAAGCGCGCGGCGACGGTGGCGACGGCCAGGCCGTGCTGTCCCGCGCCCGTCTCGGCGATGAGCCGGCGTTTTCCCATCCGCGCGGCCAGGAGCGCCTGCCCGAGGCAGTGGTTGATCTTGTGGGCGCCCGTCTGGCCGAGGCCTTCCTGCTTGAGGTAGATCCGCGCGCCGCCGAGCATGCCCGAGAGGCGTTCGGCGTGGTACAGCGGCGTGGGCCGGCCCGAGAACGTCGCCAGAAGGCGCGCAAGCTCGCGCGCGAAGCCGGGGTCGCTCTTCGCGGCCGCGTAGGCGGCCGTGAGGTCCTCCAGCGGCGGCCGCAGCATTTCCGGCACGTACCTGCCGCCGTACGGGCCGAAATGGCCCCGTTCGTCAGGAAGGGAGGAAAACCGTGATGTCGTGTCCGTCATGCGATGGCCTTCGCCCGCGGGCCGGAGGGAGCGGCGCGGCTCCGACAGGTAATCGTAACATACACGCAAGGAAGGCTGCAGCCCATGACCTCGGTTCGGTCCCGCCCCGCGGAATGCCCGCGGATCCCGCTTGACCCGCCGCAAACACCCAATAGAATATAGCTTTCCGTATGTATGCCGTGGGGTTGCGCCGGCGGGCCGTCGCGGGACCCTGCGGTTCCGGAAAGGCCCCCGGACGAGAGGAGGACGCTATGCGCGTTCTTGGACTTGTGTGCGCGTGTGCGCTTGCGGCCCTCGCGGGCTGCAGCAGCTTGAGCTCGCGGCCGGCCATCGAGGGCATCGTGTACGGCACGCAGCCTTACGACGACCTGCCGGTGCCCACGGGGTTCACGTTCGATGACTCGGACCGTTCCTGGGCGTACACGCTCTACGAGAACTCGCCGCTCAACCTGCGGTCCTGCGTGCTCCGATACGAGGGTGACCGGGATGTGGGCCAGCTCATGAACTGGTACGCCGGCCAGATGCCCGAGCACGGCTGGCAGAAGGTCAGCGAGACCAAGGACGCGGATGGCCGGCGCGTCACGCTCGTCTACAAGCGCGAGAGCGAGGAAGCGATCATCGACATCGTCCGCGAGATCGGGCTGCGCCGCACGGAGCCGTACACCGTACTGACGCTCCGGCTCGGCGTGGCGCCGGTCGCGGCCGTCGCGGGGGTCGAGGACGCGGGCGGAGAAGCGGGTGCGTACGAAAGGAGCGCCGATGGCAAGTAAGCAGGACGCGCGCGACGAGAAGCTCATGGCGGACGAGAGGATCATGCACCGCACGAGCGATTTCTTCTCGCGCAACGCGGTCAAGTTCGTGGTTTTGTTCCTCGTGATCATGGCCGCGGTCATCGTGTACGTCGTCCAGGGGTACGTGAGCTCGGCTCGCGAGCAGGAGCTTGGCGACTACCTGCACGAGCACTTCTATCCCGCCATCAGCGGGCCCGCGGTGTCGTCGCCGGGAGCGAAAGGCGAGGCCAGGACCGTCGACGTCCAGGATGTGCTCGCCAAGACCGAGGGCTCGCGGATGCGCCCGATGGTGCTCTATCAGCTCGCCCAGCACCTCTTCGAGAAGGGCGGCCCGCAGAATCTCGCGGAGGCCGAGAGGATCGTCGGTCTGCTCAAGGACGAGACCGAGGCGTTGCCGCGCTACCAGACGCTTGCCGACAGCCTGCGCGTGAAGATCGCGGAGGAGCGCGAGTTCAAGCTGCCCGAGCCGGAGCCTGCAGGTCCGAAGCCTGAGCCGGTGCCGGAGCCTGCGCCGGCGACGGAGCCTGCGCCGGCGACGGAGCCCGCGCCGGCGACAGAACCCACGCCATGACGGAACCGGAATCGCGAGGCGGTTCCTCGGATCCCATCCTGCTCGTCAACGAGGCCGGCCAGGTCCGGCTCGATCAGTTCCTGTGCGATCGGCTGCCCGGCAAGACCCGCGCCTTCGTCCAGCGGCTCGTGCGGGACGGCTTCGTCGTGGCCGATGATGGGCGCAGGCTCAAGCCGTCGAGCAAGGTCAAGACCGGCGAACGCGTGACGGTGCGCATTGCGCCGCCGCCGGCTTCCGATATCGAGCCCCGCTTTGCGCCATTCGAGATCGTCTACGAGGACGAGGATCTCGCGGTGATCGTCAAGCCGCCCGGCCTGACCGTGCACCCCTCTCCCGGCACCAGCGAGACGACGCTTGTCCACGGGCTCGTGTGGCGCATGCGCCGCCTCTCCTGCATGGGAGGCTGGGACCGGCCCGGCATCGTGCACCGGCTGGACCGCGACACGTCGGGCGTCATGATCGTCGCCAAGAACGACGTCGCCCACCACAAGCTGTCCCTGATGTTCAAGGCGCGCGAGATTCACAAGACATACGTGGCGGTGTGCACGGTGAGGGAGGCCTTCAGGGAGGGCGTCATCGAGGCGCCGATCGGCCGCAACCCGCGCGACCGCAAGGCGATGTCGATCCGCTACGACTCGGGGCGGGCGGCGATCACCGAGTACCACGTGCGGCACGTGTTCGGCCGCTATGCGGTCGTCGAGGCGCATCCGCGCAGCGGCCGCACGCACCAGATCCGGGTCCACCTGAAGTTCATGGGCATGCCGCTCCTGTGCGACGCCCTGTACGGCTACGAGAGGGTCGTGTACCGGAGCACGCTGTGCGGCCGCGCGCGGGAGCCGGACGAGCCGCCGCTCCTGCGCCGTCAGGCGCTGCACGCGCAGCGCCTGCGCTTCATCCATCCGCGGACCGGGGTGCCCCTGTGCGTCGAGTCCGCGCTGCCGCCGGACATGCTGGGTCTCATCGGCTTCCTCCGGAGCACGTTCGGAGAGCGTGTGTGACACCGGCGGCGGCGCCGCCCCGCGCGTTCGAGATCCCCGCTCCGGCGCAT
This sequence comes from Planctomycetes bacterium UBA4800, assembly GCA_002402755.1. Lineage (GTDB taxonomy): Bacteria > Planctomycetota > UBA8108 > UBA8890 > UBA8898 > UBA8898. Next base: position 11,945 of record DHGK01000220.1, on the reverse strand, counting down.
GGGCGGCCTGCCGGGCTCGCACACGGCCCGCCGGCGAGATTCATGCACCCGGAGTTTCGGAGCGCTGGAGGGCTTCCAGCGCCTCGACATCGGCCAGGTCCTTGGTCCTTCCCGAGGCGCGCTTGTTGCGGATGAGATCGGCGATCGAGGGCACACGCACCTGGAGCCCTTCGATGTCCACAACCATCGCACGTTCGAGTGTCTCCTGGAACCGGAGCCCGGAGGCTCCCGTGATGATGTCGATCCTTCGCGGTGCGACGCCGATCTGGAAGATGGTGTCTTCGGCCTGAAGGTCGTTCCTGGTGAGATTCTGAAGCGGGGCTCCGAAACGACGCAGCGCCCGTAGAACGGCATCCGCATTCTCGGGTGACGGCATGACCCAAATGTCGATGTCCATCGTGGCGCGGGGATAGCCATGGGCGGCCAGCGCATAGGCGCCGACGAGAAGGAAGCTAACCTTCTCGTCGGACAAGCACTGCAACATGTCTTTGTAGTCTTTGTTCAGCATCGTAACGGGTGCTCAAGGAGACGATCTCCCGTGTCAACGGCCAGACAAGGGCGATCCGTTCCGCCGGCGACCCCGGAACGAAGTCGTCGGCCCGGCGCTCGGCGAGGCGGGATCGAACGGTGTGCTCTCGCTTCATGGCTGTAGAGTACCATTCAGGCGTGGCGCGGGCAACATCCCGCAGGGCCCGAGAAAAGGTAACCGTTCGCGGTTTTCTCACCTTGTGCGCGACGTCCGCTCCCGTCAGTCGGCGGATGGCTTCCTGCGCCACCGCACAGGAGAGTTCGTGCCGCCCGAGGGCGATGGCGAGGCGCTTCTCCCCCGTCATGCGTCGGTAGCGGTCGATCCGGGCCAAGGCGGCCATGTCTTGATACGCCCCGCGGCGACGTGGCAGCCATGATGATGGGAGAAGAATGCGGTGCTGCGCGCATACCGGCAGGGCAGGAGGACGGCGTGATGACGGCGATACAGTGGCGCCCCGCGCCATTGACCCGCAACCCGGCCATGGTTACGCTATATGAATACGAGACCGCGCGGCGCAGCGAACCCGTACGGCGGCGTTCGGGTGCCGCGCGGCGAGGTTGCGGCCCAGTTGGCGGAGAACGACACGTGAGCATTCGCATTCCGGCGCTCATTGCTCTGGCGCTCGCGGGGTGCATCGGCGCGCCGCCCGAGCGCGCGCCCGCGCCCTCGCCCGACACGGCCGCGGCGGGGGCGGACGCCGGGGCGGTCTTCCCCGATCTGGTCCCGATCGTACCCCCGCGTTCGGACGCGGGGCTCCCGGCGGCCCCGCCCGCGCGCCGCGATGCGGCCGGCAACGTCCTCTCCGTCGCGCGCAGCGGGGAATCCTCGCTCGGCGCGGCATCCATGCCGCCGGCCGAGGCCTCGGGCGCGAGGATCGTGCCGCAGGTCGACGCCGAGGCCGCGACGGCGGCGCCCATCGCGCGGCGCGACGAGCAGGCGGCCCGGCGCGAGGCGCTCGCCGATGTGACGAGAAAGCTCGAAGCCTTCAAGGACCGCGCGGCCGAGGACCTCGACACGTTCTCGCGCCTGAAGCTCCTGCGGCTGGAGACCGAGGCGCTGCTGCTCCTCCTCCTCACGAACGAGACCGAGAGGGAAGAGTGCAGGCGGATCCTCCAGATCCTCACGCAGTTCCCCGCGGCGAGCCTCGAGGTCGCGGGCCTGCAGTTCGTCCTGTACCAGCGCCTGGCCGATTACGCCAAGCGCGACGAGATGCTCGAGTACCTCGCCCGCGAGGCGCGGGCGCGGCCGCTCTTCCGTCTCGAGGGCGTCGTCTTCTGCGAGAAGGCCGCCGGCTACGGCAACGTCGTCCCGGTGGCGCGCACGACGTTTCGGGGCGGCCAGCGCGTCGCGGTCTACAGCGGCGTGCGCGGCGCGGCGGCGCGCGAATCGCCGGGCGGCGGGCGTGAGCAGCATGTCCAGGCGTACCTGAGCATCCTGGACCGCGACGGGAAGGTCATCGACAAGGTCGAGTTCACGGACAAGGCGGGCGGCGTCAAGCGCCTCGCGGAGCAGGAGTCTCCCGACGGCCCGAGCTACCTCTTCGGGGAGTACACCTTGCCGCCGAATCTCCCGCCGGGGCCGTACCGGCTCAAGCTCTCGGCCACGGATCTCGTCGGCCGCACCGAGAGCAGCGCCGTGGCGTCGTTCGACGTGAGCGGCTGAGCCGGGCCGTGCTTCGCATCGTCGGCGGCCTGGCCGGCGGAATCCGCCTCGCGCCTCCGCCTTCCCGCTGCGTGCGGCCGCCGACCGACCGCATGCGCGCCTCGCTCTTCGCCGTGCTCGAGCCCTGCCTGCGCGATGCGCGCGTGCTCGACGCGTTCGCGGGCACGGGCGTCGTGGGCCTGGAGGCCCTGAGCCGCGGGGCGCGGCACTGCACGTTCGTCGAGCGCGACCGCGAGGCGCTCGCCGTGCTCGCCCGCAACATTCGCACGGTCGGTTTCGCGGCCCGGTCCGTCGTATGCGCGCACGATCTGCGCGAGAAGCTCGTGCTCCCCGCGCCCGCCGACATCGCCTTTCTCGATCCTCCCTTCGCCCTATTCGCCGAGGAGGCCGGCCGCGCGTTCCTGAAGGAGTTGCTCGCCGACGTGCGCGCGCGGCTCGTGCGGCCGCAAGGTCGCGTGGTCCTCAGGTACGAGAAGCGGCACGCGCGCGA
>DHGK01000220.1:0-9247 GCA_002402755.1 Planctomycetes bacterium UBA4800 | reverse complement strand
GTCTCGATTCTCACGCTGCCGTGACGCGGCGCGCGCGCCTCACCTGAACGATTGCGGAGGGCGCCAGGCGAGCGCCTCCGCGAGGTGCGCCTCGGCTATTCTCTCGGCGCCGTCCAGGTCGGCGATCGTGCGGGCCACCCGCAGCGTGCGCGCGTGGCCGCGTCCCGAGAGCCCGAACGCCGTCATGGCCTCCATGAGCCAGCGCCGGAGCGCTTCGTCCAGCTCCGCGGCGGCGTTGAGCGCGGCCTCGGGCGCGGCGGCGTTGAGCACCGACGGGCCGAAACGAGCCGCCTGTCGCGCGCGGGCGGCCCGCACCTGCGCCGCCATGGCGGCCGTGTCCATGCCGGGCGGCCGCGCGACCATGTCTTTCCGGTCGAGCACATTGAGCGCGGCGAAGAGCTCGATGCGGTCCATGATCGGCCCGGAGAGGCGGCCCTGGTACCGCTTCTGGTCGCCGGGCGTGCAGCGGCAGACCATGGTGGGGTGGCCGGTGTAGCCGCAGGGGCAGGGGTTCATGGCGGCGATGAGCTGGAAATCGGTGGGGAAGGTCACGGTGCCGCGCGCCCGCGCGATCGTGACCTGCTTGGTCTCCAGGATCTCGCGCAGGGCCTCGAGCGCGGGGCGGTTGAACTCGGCCAGTTCGTCCAGAAAGAGGACCCCGCGGTGGGCGAGCGTCGCCTCGCCGGGGCGGGGGTCGTTGCTGCCGCCGATGAGGCCGGCGTGGCTGGTCGAGTGATGCGGCGCGCGGAACGGCGGCCGCGTGACGGCGCCCGTTCCGAGCAGGCCGGCGGCGCTCCAGATCCGTGTGACGGCGAGCGATGCCTCGGGATCGAGGTTGGGAAGGATGCCCGGGAACCGCTGGGCGAGCATGGTCTTGCCCACCCCGGGCGGCCCGAGGAGAAGGACGTGGTGGCCGCCCGCGGCCGCGATGAGCAGCGCGCGCTTGGCGGCCTCCTGGCCGACGACCTCGCCGAAGTCGCCGAACGCCGCCTGCCGCGCCGCCGGAGGCTCCCGCCGGGGCGTGACCACGCCGCGTCCCTCCATGGCCGCCGCCGCGTCCCTGAGCTTCTCGGCCCCGACGATCTCGATTCCCGGGCAGAGCGCCGCCTCGAAGGCGTTGGCGGGCGGGACGATGCAGCGGCCGATCGCGTTCTCCCTGAGCGCCGATGACAGGAGCAGCGCCCCGTGAACCGGCCGGAGCGCGCCCGAAAGCGCCAGCTCGCCCACCGCGGCGACGCGCCCTTCCGCGACGCGCACCTGCCCGCTCGCCGCCAGTATCGCCAGCGCGATGGGCAGGTCGAGCGGCGCCCCTTCCTTGCGCTCGAACGCCGGGGCGAGGTTGACGAGCACGCGCTGCTGCGGGAACGAGTACCCGGACTGCAGGAGCGCGCTCCGCACCCGGTCGCGGCTCTCGCACACCGATTTCCCCGGAAGCCCCACGATCGTGAACGAGGGCCTGCCCGGCGAGAGCACCACCTCGACCTCGATCGGCCGTCCCCACACCCCGAACGTATCCGCGCTCCAGATCTTGTACACCATGGGTCCGTCTTCGCGGGCGCCGGCCGGCGCCCTGCAGGGACGGATGTCGCGGGAGAGGCGACGCCATCGTACGGCATGCGCGCGGCCGCGCCAAGCCGCCGCGTGCGTGCGTGCAGCGACGCGGAGGGCCGCACGGCGAAGGTGAGCTCGGAGTGCGTGCGGGGGCGGAGCAGGGCGTGGGGCGGCGGCGCGCTCTCGCCGGCCGCAAGCGCAGGCCGGGGACCGGCCGGGACGAGCGTCGAGCATTGCGGCGCGAAGGGCTCTCGATATGATCGATGGCGAACGCACGGAGATTCGGACATGGACGTGAGGCTCGATGACGGCCGGATCGAGGTCGTCGACGACTCGGTCGCTGAAATTCTGCGCCGGAAGACCCCGGCCGAGCGTATCGCCATGATCGGCGATGCCAATCGCACGATGCGCTCCGTCATCGCCGCGCACATCCGGAGCCTCCACCCCGAGTGGGATGCGCAGGCGGTCCTCGCCGAGGTTGCGCGGAGAATGAGCGATGGAGCAGCTTGAGCTTCTCCGCAAGATCATCGAGACGCTGGAAGACGTGCACGTCCCGTATGCGCTCGTCGGTTCGATGGCGAGCGGCGCCTACGGCGAGCCGCGCATGACGCGCGATATCGATATCGTTGCCGATCTCCGCGCAGAGCACGTATCGCGTCTGTGCGCCGCGTTTCCCGCGGCCGAGTACTACGTTTCCAAGGACGCCGCCTTCGAGGCGGTGCTCCACCGGGGGCAGTTCAACATCATTCACGCCGCCTCCGCCAACAAGATCGACATCATGCTTCCGCGGCGCGGGCCGTGGGAGGAGCAGCAACTGTCGCGTGCGCGGCGCATGCGCATCTTCTCGGATCTGGATTGCAGCGTGGCTGCGCCCGAGGACGTCATCATCGCGAAGTTGCGGTATTACCGCGAGGGCGGCTCGGAGAAGCACGTGCGCGATATCGCGGGAATCCTCAAGGTCAGTTGTTCGCTCGTCGATCGCGAGTACGTTGCGCGCTGGGCGGAAGCGCTCGGCCTGGGCGGGACCTGGCACGGGGTCTTGGGCAAGATCGCGGGAGGATAGGCCGCGGTCTTCCGACCCGAAGCGCGGTGCGGTGTTCGCCGAGAGCCATGGAGACGGGATGCCTCGCCGCCGGGTTTCGCAGCCGGTTGCAGCCCGGCGCCGAGGGATCGGCGGAAGACCACAACGCGCCGGGAGAAGGACGCGGGGGGCGCCCGCGGCCGCGATGCGCGGCGCGCGCTTGGCCGCCTCCCGGCCGACGACCTCGCCGAAATCGCCGAACGCAGCTCCCCGCGGCAGGCCCTTTGGCAAGCTCCGCCGCGCACCCTATAATCTATCCTGGTGCGGAATCGTGTGCTGCGCGCAGGCTCGCCGGGAGTCGTGCGGGGCCGCACCTCCCGCGGGCGGAGAACGCTGCCATGACGCTGCTGCTTGTCCTCTTCCTTTCCGCGCAGGAGCGCGGCGCCCAGGATCCCGACATCGATGCGGCCGTGCGCGCGCGCGTGACCGCGATGACCGAGTGCCGGCTGCCCGAGCTCTGGGATCATGCCGCCGCGCTGGAAGCCCTCGGCGCCGCGGCGGCAGGCGCGATCAAGGACGGCCTGAAGAGCGCATCGCCGCAAGTGCGCCTGGGCTGCGCGAAGGCGCTGCTCGGCATCGGCAACCCCGAGGCGGGCGAGAAGGCGCTCAGGGAGCTTGCCGACAGCAAGGCGCCCGCCGAGGCGCGCCTGGCGGCGCTCGGGCTCCTCAGGTCGTCGCTCGATGACGCGCTCGGGCCGGTCCTCCAGCGCCTCGCGCAGGAGGACGCCGATCCGCGCGTGCGCATCGAGGCGGCGCGCACGCTCTGGGACGTGGCCGAGGACCGGTCGGCGCGCGAGCGCATCGAGCGCTTCCTGCTCTCCGACGACAAGGCGCTGCGGGATCGCGCCGCCCTGGCGCTCGGCGAGATGGGCTACGTTGAGGGCATCGCCAAGAAGATTCTCGCCAGGCTCGCGGGCGAGCCCACCGACGACGGGCGCCGCGCGACGCTGATCCTCAGGATCGAGCGCCTGGCCAAGGAGCGCGAGGCCTCGTCCAACCCCTTCGCCTTGGGGCACGACGCCCTCGTGCGCCAGAAGGATGCCGAGATCGCGCGGCTTTCCCAGGAGCTCGCGGCGCTCCGGCAGTCGCAGCTCCGCGGCGACAAGGGCGCCGATCCGCTGCTGGACTGGGTCATGGCGCGGATCAGGGAGAACTACGTCGACGACGCCGAGCTGAACGAGGTGACGCTGCGCGTGGGCGCGGCCAAGGGCCTCCTGCGCGTCCTTGACCGGTTCTCGACCTTCATGAATGTCGACGAGACGCAGCAGTTCGAGGACTCGATCAGCGGCGCGTACACGGGCGTCGGCGCGCAGATCTCGCAGGACCGCGACACGGGCCAGCTCATCATCGTGCGGCCGCTGTACAACGGCCCCGCGTACCGGACGGGCCTGAAGCCGCAGGACCGCATCCTGGAGATCGACGGCATCGAGACCAAGGGCAAGGACATGGTCGAGATCATGCGCCTCCTGAAGGGGACGCGCGCATCGCACGTCAAGCTCCAGGTCATGCGGCGCGGCTGGAAGGAGCCGCGCGAGTTCGACATCGTGCGCGCCGAGATCAGGATGGAGAACGTGCGCACGCGGCTGCTGCCGTGCGGGATCGCCTACGTGCGCCTCGACCAGTTCGGCGAGCGCGCGTACGACGAGCTCCTGGAACGCCTCGACGCGCTGCGGCCGGAGGGGTTCCAGGCGATCGTCCTCGACCTGCGCGGCAACCCGGGCGGGCTGCTCAGCGAGGCCGTGAAGGTCGTCGATCTCTTCGTGGCGGAGGACCCGCGGCCGATCGTGACGCAGCGGGGCCGTATCGGCGAGAAGGCGGAGATGAGCCGCAACGCGCCGCCGCAGTACCTGTCCGAGCCGCTTGTCGTCCTCATCGACAAGACGAGCGCGAGCGCGTCGGAGATCGTCGCGGGGGCGCTTCAGGATTACGACCATCGCGCCGTCCTGGTCGGCGAGCGGACCTTCGGCAAGGGGAGCGTCCAGCGCATCTTCCCGGTGCCGCCGGATCTCGGCGGCCTGGTCGGCGGCAGGTCGGCGTTGCGCCTGACGGTCCAGTACTACTACCTCCCGAGCGGCCGCTGCATTCACACGCGCCGCGACGCGGAGGGGCGCGTCGTCGCGGAAGGCGGCGTCACCCCCGATGTGGAGATCGCGCCGCCGAGCTGGCCGCTGTGGAAGGCGAACGAGCTCGAGCAACTGGCCGAGATGCAGGAGCTCAAGGACTACGTCCAGCGGCTCCTCGATCCGGCGCGCGCGGCGCGGAGCACGGCGCTGCTCCTGGGCGGGGACGGCGGCGACCCGGAGCGCTATCCCGGTTTCAAGGAGTTCTTCGAGAAGATCGAGGGCGCGACGCGCTGCGCGCCCGCCGACGTGCGGCTGGTCGTGCGCGCGAGCCTCTGGCGCGCCTACGAGGATGCGCAGGGCCGCGAGCTGCCCGCCGACTTCCAGGATGACGTCCAGCTCAGGCGGGCGATCGCGGAGACCCTGAAGCGCCTCGGCATCGATCCGGCCAAGGAGCCCGCATACGCGGGGATCGAGGCGACGGTCCAGGCGCCGCCGCCGGCGGAACGCGCGGAGGAGTGACGCCGGAGCCGGTCAGTTGCAGGCGGAGCGCGCGAGCCGCCCGCGGCGCTGCCGGTAGCTCACCTTCCAGCGATCCTTCGCGTCGTCGTAGTCTATGTCCAGATCGACGTCGAAGGCGCGGGGAATGTCGTAGGCGGCGCGGAAATCCTCCTTGCGGTCGGACTCCTGCTTGCCCATGAGGTCGTAGTCGATCAGATTGAAGACGATCTCGCCCCAGTCATCGGTGCGCGTGATGCCCCAGCCCGCAAACACCGCCGCGCCGAGCGGCCCGAACTTCACGAGCGCGTACCGGCGAATGCCGTCGAGGAGCTCCGTGCCCGAGACGTGGACGTCGACGGCCGAGGCCTCGCCGCGGACCTGGCGCAGCGTCCAGTCCAGCGCCTCGTAGACGAAGTTGTACGCCTCCTGCGGGTAGCGCCGGTCGGTGCGAAGCAGCTTCTCCAGGCGCTCGATCGAAGTCAGGGCCGTCTCGCTCATGGTCAATCCCCCCGACCGGCCCGCCGCGGCGGGCATCGGTGCGTACCTACCGGATGATGAATCGGCCGGAAGGCGCGGGAAACTTGAAGGCTCCGTGCGGCGGGGCGGCCGGGGCGGCGCTCACGCCGCGCCGCGCCTGAGGTCGATGAGGAGGCACTCAAGGAGCAGGTCGGGGTGAATGTTGGCGTCGATGTCCGCGGCCGCGGCGAGAATGCGCTCGGTCACGTGGAGCACGCCGCGCAGGTCGAGCGCGTCGAAGATCGTGGGCGCCGCGGGCGCCTCGCCGCACAGGGCCGCCGCGCGGCGCTCGGCGTGCGCGATGAGGTGCGCGCACAGCACCCGCAGCCGATCGCGCCGATCCTCGCCGGGCGCGTAGTCGGCCAGCGTCTCGGAATCGAGCTCGTCGCGGCGCGCCGGGTCGGCGAGGAGCCGCTCCAGGTCGGGGTTGTCGGGCGGGGGGGGATGCGCCTCCGCCGCGTACAACGGCAGCCGGTGGCAGCGCGAGACGATGGTCGGCAGCAGGCTGCCGATGTTTCCGGTCGTGAACAGGTAGAGCGTCGCGCCGCCCGGCTCCTCGATGGTTTTCAGGAACGCGTGCGCGGCGGGGAGCGTGAGCCGCTCGATCCGCGGCGCGAAGACCACGCGCCGCGCCTCGTAGGCGATGGCGAGCGTTGCGATGAGTTCCCTCACCGCATCGATATCTATGGTGTCGCGGTCCGCGGAAAGTTCGATGAAGGCCGGCGACGCGCCGCGCGCGACCGCGCTGCACGCGCGGCAGGCGCCGCACGGCGCCATGCCGCGCGCCGGCCCCTCCGGGCACACGAACGCGGCGGCGATGTCGCGGGCGGCGCGGTCGCGCTCCTCGGGGGCCGGCCCCCAGAGGAGATAGGCGTGGGCGAGGCGATCGGCCGCGAGGGCGCGCGCGAAGTAGTCGCGGACGAAGTCCGTGGTCATCCGCGGCCTCGCCGGGGGGCCGCGCGCCGGCGGCGGCGAAGGAGTGCGTGGATGCGCGCGAGAATCTTCAGGGAGATCATATCCGGCGACGCGTGCGCATTGACGACCATTGCCCGGCCGCGCGCGCGGCGCGCGAGCGCAAGGAAACCGGCGCGGACCTCCGCGAGGTAGCGGTTGCCGCGGGCCTCGATGCGGTCGGCCTTGCCGCGCCGGCGGCGCGCCGCCTCTTCGGGCGCGAGGTCGAGGAGAACGACCAGGTCGGGCTCGCGCCCGCAGGTCGCGATCAGGCTGAGCGCGCGCGCCTTCGAGACACCCAGGCCGAGGCCGCGCCCCTGGTACGCCACGGTCGACCAGAAGCAGCGGTCAGAGAGCACGAACTCGCCGCGGGCCAGGGCGGGGAGGATCACGCGGCGGTACAGGTCGGCGCGCGCCGCGAGGTAGAGGAACATCTCGGCCTCCGGGCCGGGCGCGTGCTTCCCGCGCTCGAGGAGAATGCGCCTGACGGCCTCGGCGACGGGCGTTGTGCCCGGCTCGCGCACGAGAATGTGCCGCGCCCTCGTGTCCGCGAGGTGCGCCGCGACCAGCGCGGCCTGGGTGCTCTTTCCCGAGCCATCGATGCCTTCGAAGGCGATGAGAATGCCGCGGGGGCGCCGGGTGGTTGCCATGGGGAAGCCATCGTAGCGGCGGGGGCGGGGGGGCGCAACGGGCGGAGGAGAAGGCTAGGGGCATAGGCTACAGGCTACAGGCATGGTCCGGAGATTCTATGGCAGAACACAGGAAGTCGAGTGCGTACGCCGGTGCCGTCTTGTCCGTAGGCTGCGGCGGTGGTAGTGTGGAGTCCGCGGTGGTGATGGTAGCGGGCGGTCCGCGCCGCGCCGCCGCCCGACTCTCGCGTTAGATGTCCCACGACGTTTCGGTAGCGAAACGATCGAGTGAGGCAGCCGTTGGCGAAGCGAAAGAAGCACGCAGAAAAGTCGGACGCGACCTCCGCCAACGTCGGCTACGAAGCCCAGCTCTGGCAGATGGCCGACGCCCTGCGCGCGCAGCAGGCCGAGGCCGCGAAGCTCGATGCCGCGATTGCCGCCAACCTGAAGGAGCTCGGGTATGGCGGGTAGGAAACCGAGCAAAGGCGCGGTCGGCCGTTCCGACTTCGCGGCGTTGCTCGCCGACGTGAAGGGCCGCATCCAGGATGCCCAGATACGAGCCGTGTGCGCCGTCAACGCCGAACTCGTCCGCCTGTACTGGGACATCGGACGGATCATCGCCGATCGGCAACTGCGCGAAGGCTGGGGCGCAGCCGTCATTCCTCGGTTGTCCAGGGAGTTGAAGAACGAATTGCCGGAACTGAAAGGCTTCTCCGAACGAAACATCGATCGGATGATCGCCTTCTACCGGGCGTATCCCGATCCCGCCGGGTTTTCGCCACCGGCGGTGGCGAAATCGCTGCTGCAGGAGAAAGTGCCACAAGTGGTGGCGAAAGACTGATCGAGACCTGGGGGCGCGGCACGCTGAAGATCGTCCGGCTGATGCGCGAGGCGGCTTTGGAGCCGCCGATCGTGTCGTTGCGCGCGGGGGCGGTCGTCCTCACCTTCCAGTTGCCCGGCATGGCGCCGGGGAAAACGCCGGGGAAAACGCCCGCCGCAATCCTGAAGCTGCTGAAGGAAGAGCCGGATCTGTCCATTCCCGAACTGGCGGTTCGCCTCCACAAGTCGCAGAGCGCCATTGAACGCGCCATCAGGAGACTACGGGAGTTGGGACGGCTGGAGCGCGTGGGACCCGCCAAAGGCGGGTCCTGGAAGGTACTGGAATGATCCGCTTCACCGAATCCACCGTCGAAGACGCATCCCTCGCCTGGCTGGAGACGGCCGGCTGGAAGATCGCGCACGGTCCCGACATCGCGCCGGACATGCCCGCCGCCGAGCGGCGCGACTACGGCGAGGTGGTGCTGGCGCAGCGGTTGCGCGACGCGCTGTCGCACGCCTCGTTCATCGGGTTCACCGGCACGCCGATCGAGCTGCAGGACGCCAACACGCGCGCGGCGAAATGCTCGGCCTTTCGGAGGACGAAATCGCCTTTTATGACGCTCTCGAGACCAACGACAGCGCCGTGAAGGTTCTGGGCGAGCCGACGCTGCGGGCGATCGCGCGCGAACTGGTCGAGACCGTGCGCAACAACGTCACGATCGACTGGACCCTGCGCGAGAACGTGCGCGCTCAGCTCCGGGTCCTGGTCAAGCGCATCCTCCGCAAACACGGCTACCCGCCGGACAAGCGGGAGAAGGCGACGCAGACGGTACTTGAGCAAGCGGCCCTGCTCTCTTCGGAGTGGGCGGCCGCATGAAGTGGCGTCTGACAACCGGTTGTGGCGGACGGTCCGGTGTGCGGAGAACCCCTTGAGAGCGGCGAAGCCGCCCTTTGAGATTGCATCGTCTACCTACAGCCTACAGCCTACAGCCTCCTCTTCACCACGAGCAGCGTGATGTCATCGGACTGGGGCGCCTCGCCTCGCCACGCTGCCACCCGGCTCACGATGTGCGCCGCAATGTCGGCCGCCGGCCGGTCGAGCGCCTGGACGAGATCGGCCGTGAAGCGCGCCTGGCCGT
>DHGK01000039.1 GCA_002402755.1 Planctomycetes bacterium UBA4800 | reverse complement strand
GACGCCGGAATGTGATTCACTGAAGGGGGAGATTCACGTGTTGGGATGCCCCGTGAACGGTTGCGCTATTCCGTCCTACCTCGCGCGGCTGCTCCCCGCGCCCGGGGAGGAAGGAAGGACGATGCCTCACGCCTCGGGCTTCAGGTACAAAGCCCCGAGCGGCGGGAGCGTCACGCGGATCGAGTGCGGCTGGTCGTGCCAGGGGATGGGATCGCTCCGGACGCCGCCCGCGTTGCCGAGATTGCTCCCGCCGTAGAGCTCCGAGTCCGAGTTCAAGATCTCGCGGTACCAACCCTCGGCCGGCACGCCGATCCGGTAGTCGGCGCGCGGCACCGGCGTGCAGTTGAAGATGCAGACGATGGGGCCGCCGGCGCCGCGCCCGCGGCGCAGGAAGGACACGACCGAGTTGTCCGTGTCGCTGAAATCGATCCACCTGAAGCCCGCCCCGTCGAAATCGAGGTCGTGGAACGCCGGCTCCTCCCGGTGGAGCTGGTTGAGCCTGCGCACGAGCTCCGCGAGGCCGCGGTGCGGCGCGTAGCCGCACAGGTGCCAGTCGATGCTCGCGCCCGCGTTCCACTCGTTCCACTGCCCGAACTCGCCGCCCTGGAAGAGAAGCTTCTTGCCCGGCTGCCCGTACATGTAGCTCAGGAGGAGCCGCAGGTTCGCGAACTTCTGCCACACGTCGCCGGGCATCTTGGCGAGCAGCGCGGCCTTGCCGTGCACGACCTCGTCGTGGCTCAGGGGCAGGATGAAGTTCTCGTGGAAGGCGTAGAGCATCGCGAAGGTCAGGAACTCGTGGTGGTACTTGCGGTACAACGGATCGCCGGAGAAGAACTCCAGCATGTCGTGCATCCACCCCATGTTCCACTTCATCGTGAACCCCAGGCCGCCGAGGTACGTGGGCCGCGACACGCCCGGCCACGCCGTCGACTCCTCGGCGATCGTCACCGCCCCCGGGAAGCGGCCGTGCACGATCTCGTTCAGGCGCGTGAGGAACGCGATGGCGTCCAGGTTTTCCCGGCCGCCGTACTTGTTGGGGATCCACTCGTGGGGCGGCCGGCTGTAGTCCAGGTACAGCATCGACGCGACCGCGTCCACCCTGAGCCCGTCGATGTGGAAGCGGTCCAGCCAGAAGACCGCGTTCGAGAGCAGGAAGCTCTTCACCTCGTTGCGGCCGTAGTTGAAGATCTTCGTGCCCCAGTCCCGGTGCTCGCCCTGGCGCGGGTCGCCGTGCTCGTACAGCGCCGTGCCATCGAACCATGACAGTCCGTGCCCGTCCTTGGGGAAGTGCGCCGGCACCCAGTCGACGATGACGCCGATGTCGTGCCGGTGCATGCAGTCCACGAAGTACATGAAGTCCTCGGGCGGGCCGAAGCGGCTCGTCGGCGCGAAGTAGCCGCTCACCTGGTAGCCCCAGGACTCGTCGAGCGGATGCTCGGCGACGGGCAGGAGCTCGATGTGCGTGAACCCGAGGTCCTTGACGTACGCCGCGAGCCGGTGCGCCAGATCGCGGTAGGACAGCATCTCGCCGGTTGCCGGGACGCGCGCCCAGCTCCCGAGATGGACCTCGTAGATGCTCATGGGCCGGTGGAGCACGTTCCCCTGGCCGCGGCGCCACAGGTAGTCGGCGTCGCCCCACTCGAACTGCGCGCCGCTCCACACGATCGAGCCCGTCTGCGGCCGCTTCTCGAACGCGAACGCCAGCGGGTCGGCCTTCAGGAACACCTCGCCGGCCGGCCCGCAGATCTCGTACTTGTACACGTCCCCGGGCGCGATGCCGGGCAGGAAGATCTCCCACACACCCGACGCACCGCGGGAGCGCATCTGGTGCACGCGGCCGTCCCAGCGGTTGAAGGCGCCCACCACGCTCACGCGCTGCGCGTTCGGCGCCCAGACCGCGAAGAGCACGCCGCGCACGCCCCCGATGTCCATCACGTGCGCGCCGAGCTTCTCGTACACCTGGCAGTTGGTCCCCTCGTTGTACAGGTGCAGATCGAAGTCGCTGATGACGGGCAGGAACGAGTAGGGGTCGCGCTGCGTCCACCGAAGGCCCTCGGCGCTCGTGAACTCGATCGCGTAGCCGAAGGCCTCCCGGCGCTCCGGAATCGTGCATTCGAAGAGCCCCTCGGGCGCCTGCTTCTCCATGTCCCACGCGCCCTCGCCGTACAGGCCGACCACGCGCACGCGCGTCACCCAGGGGTGCAGCACGCGCACGACGACGCCGCCATCGCCGGCGTGCATGCCGAGGTACGTGAAAGGATCGTGGTGCCGCGCATCGAGAATGCGGCGGCGGTCATCGCGTGTCGTCATCGTGTAGCCAGGGGCGGCCGCCGCGGCCTGCGGCTGCGGCGGCGACAACCTCTTCCTCAAGGATCCAGATTCTCGAGCGTTCCGGTCGCCGGATCGATGCGCCGGTAATAGCAGTTCCGCGGCGCGCCGCGCGCGTTCCGCGTGTGGCAGATCCCGCCGCGCGCGGGCCTGACCTTGTACAGGAGCGAGTTCTGCTCGCAGTTGACGTACGCCTCGACGAGCGCGAAGGTCTCGCCCGAGGTCGCGCCCTTCTCCCACAGCTCCCCGCGCGACGTGCTCCACAGAATCAGGCGCCGCGCCTGCATCGATTTCCGGAACGCGATCTCGTTGGTGTACGCGACCAGGATCACCTCCCCGGTGTTGATATTCTGCACCGCGACCGGGATCACGCCCGCGCATGCGGCCGCGACCCTCGCGATCTTCCGGAAATCGAGCTCGAGCTGCGTTCCTTCCTCGCGGGCCTTCATGATGCTCCTGCGTGCGTGCGCCGGCCGCGTTCCGCACGTTTCGCGCGCCGGGAGGCGCCATCCCCCCTTATTCTACCTTTCCGGCGGGGGAGCCGCCACCCGCGCCGCGCGCCGCGCGCTCGCGCCCTTCCCTTGCCCATGCGCAGTCATTACGATGGCCGGGACGCCGAGCGGGGCCGTTCGGACGCGATCGGACGCGGCCGGCCCCGCGGCGCGCGGGCGCGGTATGCGGAGGTGTCGTGGCGCGGAGAACATGGCGGCGCAGGCTCAGGCTGGCGCGGCGCCGCATCGCCTATCGCCTGCTTTTCGCGGTCTTCGCGCTGCTGCGCTTCGTGCCCGCCCCATTGCTCCACGAGGTCGGCCGGGCGAGCGCCCGCCTGGCGTACGTTGTCCTCCGCCGCGACCGCCGGCGCATGCGCCGCAACCTCCGCGCCGCATTCCCCGAGGAGACGCAGCGCGCGCGCGATGCCATCGCGCGCGGCGTGTTCCTCAACGTGGCGCGGCACGGCGTCCACGTCCTCCTCGCGCAGCGCCGGGGCCGCGTGCGCGAGGACCCGGACCTCCCCTCGCGCGCGGACTGGGACGAGCTGCGCGCGACGTTCCTAGAGAAGGGCGCGATCGGCATCACGGCGCACCTCGGCGCGTGGGAGATTCTCGGGTGCGGATTCACGCAGGACGCCCCGGGGAGGCTCGGCGTCTTCGCGCACCGCCTGCGCTTCGCCCCGGCCAACGACTGGGTCGAGCGCCTGCGGACGATGTTCGGCATCAGGGTCTTCTACATCGACGCGCCCATCCTCTCGGCGGTCAGGTACCTCAAGCAGAAGAATACGCTCGGGATTCTGCCCGACCAGGACCTGAAGCGCGTCCCGGGCATCTTCGTGCCGTTCTTCGGCCGCCCCGCCTGGACGCCGATCGGCCCGGCGATGCTCGCGCTCGCCTCGGGCGTGCCGGCGTACTGCATCTACTGCCTGTGGGAGGGCGGCGCCTACCGGCTGCTGCGCGAGGGCCCGCTGCCCTTGCCCGCGACCGGCGACCGCGACGAGGACATTCGCATCTTCACCGAGACCTGGACCGGAGTCCTGGAGCGCGTGATCAGAACGTACCCCGACCAGTGGGTGTGGTTCCACCGCCGCTGGCGCACGACGCCCGAGACGATCGCGCGCCTGCAGACCGAGGGCCCGAAACCGTAGGCCGAACGAGGAGGACACGCACATGATGACAAACCATCGGTTCCCGCACGCGGCGGCGTTCCTGCTGTGCGTTGCGGCGGCGTCCGGCCGCGGCGGCGAGTACCCGGCGCGCGACGGCTGGACGAGCCTCTTCGACGGGACGACCCTCGACGGCTGGAAGGCCGCGGAGAACCCGGCCTCGTTCGCGGTCAAGGACGGCGCGATCGTCGCCGCCGGCCCGCGGGCGCATCTCTTCTACGCGGGCGCGCTGGAGGCGCACGACTTCACGAACTTCGAACTCGCCGCCGAGATCATGACGAGCCCGAATTCGAACTCGGGCATCTACTTCCACACGGCGTACCAGGAGAAGGGCTGGCCTTCCAGGGGCATCGAGGTCCAGGTCAACAACTCGTTTCCCGACCCGATCAAGACCGGCAGCCTGTACGGCCTCACCGCCCCGGCCGCGCCGCCCGCCAAGGATGGCGCGTGGTTCACGCTCCGCATCACGGTCGTCGGGAAGCGGGTCGTCACGTCGGTCGACGGCGCCCCGGTCGCCGCCTACACCGAGCCGGCGCCCGCGCCCGCGCCGGCGGGAGGCTTCGACCGGCGCCTGTCGCACGGCACTTTCGCGCTCCAGGCGCACGACCCCGGGAGCACCGTGCGCGTCAGGCGCATCGCGGTGCGGCCGCTCGCGGCGCTCGATTTTCCCGTGACCGATTTCCACGTGCATCTCAAGGGCGGCCTCACGCTCGCCGAGGCGCTCGCGAACGCCGAGGCGCGCGGCCTGAAGTTCGGCATCGCCGAGAACTGCGGCGTCGGCTTCCCGGTCGCGAGCGATGCGGGCCTCGCCGCGTACCTCGCAAGGCTCGGCGACGCTCCCGCGTGGAAGGGGCTCCAGGCCGAGGGCCGCGAATGGGTCGGGCTGGTCTCGGCCGAGATGGTGGCGCGCTTCGACTACGTGATCACGGACTCGATGACGTTCGCCGACGACGAGGGAAGGCGCATGCGCCTGTGGATCGACGGCGAGGTCCGCATCGGCGATCCGGAGAAGTTCATGGATCTCCTGGTCGCCAGGACCGTCGGGATCCTGGAGAAGGAGCCCATCGACATCTACGCCAACGCGACCTTCCTGCCGCGCGCCCTCGCGGACCGGTACGACGCGCTCTGGACCGAGGCGCGCATGGACAGAGTCATCGCCGCGGCCGTGGCGAACGGCGTGGCGATCGAGATCAACTCGCGTTTCCGCGTGCCGAGCGCCGCCTTCGTCGCGCGCGCCAGGAAGGCCGGCGCCAGGTTCTCGTTCGGCACCAACAACGGCGACAAGGATCTCGGCAACCTGGAGTACAGCCTCTACGTGGCGAAGGCGGCCGGCCTCACGAAGGACGACATGTTCGCGCCGGCCGCGGACGGGCACAAACCGGTGCAACGCAAGGGGCTGCCGGCCGCGAGGTGAGCCGGGCGGGCGCGGCGGGGCCGGCCCGATCCGGCCTCAGCTCCCCGCGCTGCCCTGCTGCAGGAACTGCGCGATCCGGCCGGCCGCCTCGCGGGAGAGATACACGGCCGGCTTCGCGCAGAGCTTCGCCTTCTCGCGCTCGGGCGCGTAGACGGTGACGCCCGGCGCGGCGTGCTCCTCGATCGCGCCGCCGGCCGAGAACTGCATCACGTTCTTGTTGACGGGGAGGCGGCAGCGCCGGTCGCCGCGCGCGACGACAAGCACCGCGTTGTCCCTGAAGGCCTCGTCCTTGTCCTTGGTCGCGGGGTCATCCGGAATGTCGATGTCCCAGGCCAGGTTCCATTCCGCGCCGGCGAACACGTCCGCCGCGTCGGCGAACAGCTCGTCCGTGAGCGCGGGCAGCGACACGCCGAGCGCCTCGGCCGCGAGACGCGCCAGATCGGTGTTGTCGTAGAGGCCGCGGATCGACTCCGCGCCGAACACCCACAGCGGCACGTCGTCGCCCGTGTGGCCGGTCGTCGTCCACCCCACGTACGTGTACTTCCGGGCGATGGCCGCGAGCAGCGCGCTCTCGAGCGATCTGCCCGCCGCATGCAGCGAGAGCACTTCCTTGACCGCCGCCGCGGGCGGCGGCGACGGCTTGCCCTGCCCGTCGGTTCCGAAGATCGGCCACCAGGCAACGAGCGCATCCGCGATGTCCTCGGCCCGATAGATGCGTTTGCCCGCGTCCCTGGGATCGCGGCTCGACGGTATCGTGCGCGCAAGACCGGCCGCGGTGATCTTCATGCGCGCCAGGGGGCCGTCGTGCGCGAGGCTCGTGTAGGAACCGTCGGTCGCCGAGCTTCCGAAGCTCACCCCGCCCGTGCCGTGGTCGGGGAAGGCGAGGATGAGGGTGTCGCCGCGCCCGGGCCCCTCGGCGAACTCGAGCGCCGCCTTCACGGCCCGGTCGAAGGCGATGAACTCGTTCACCGCCCACGCCGGGTCGTTGGCGTGACAGGCCCAGTCGACCTGGCTGCCCTCGACCATGAGGAAGAAACCGTCCGGGTCGCAGGAGAGAATCTCGATGGCCTTCGCCGTCATCTCCGCCAGCGTGGGCTGCCGCGGCGCCGTGGTCGGCCGGTCGAGCGCGGGCTGGAGGCCATCGCTCGCGAAGATGCCCCACGCGCGACAGGGCGGGGAGAGCGCCGCCAGTTCCTCGCGATTCTCGACCCACGCATAGCCGCGGTCGCGGAGCGCCTGCCTGAGATCCTCGCCGTCCGTGCGCGCGCCGCCGCGCTCCCTGGGGAGCAGGTAGCTCCTGCCGCCGCCGAACACTACATCGAGGTCCTGGTACACGAGCTGTTCCATGATGTCGTTGAGCAGGCCGCGGCTGTGAACGTGCGATGCGAACGCCGCGGGCGTCGCGTGCGCCACGGAGCTCGTCGCGACCAGCCCCACGGCCTTGCCACGGCGCTTGGCGCCCTCGAGCACGGTCGCAAGCGGCCGGAACTGAAGCTCGTCCGGCGGCGCCTCGAAGACGCGCAGCCGGGACGCGCGTTGCGGGCCCACGCTGACGAAGCCGTTGCTCGTCTTCTGGCCCGTCGCGAACGCCGTGGCCGCCGCGGCCGAGTCCGTGATGATCGAGCTGAACATGAACGTCCTGACGCTTCCGCGCGCCAGCGCGTCGAGCGCATTGGCCTCGCCGCGGCACCAGCGCGCGATCGCCGGGAGCGGGTGGGCGCAACCGTCCGGCACCATCACGATGACGTTCTTGAATTCGCGCAGCGCGCCGGGCTCGCCCGCGCCCGCGCCGGCGCAGGCGACGAGAAGTCCGACAACAAGGGAAATCCTTTTTCGCACGATAGGTCCTTTCCGCCGCTCACAAGGGCGACTCATGCGCGGGCCCGCCGAATTGCCTCGGTGACGCAATTATAGCCGACATCGCCGGACGCCGGGACCCCAACCGGCGCGGAAGACGCGTTGCGCGGAGCGTTTCCGCGATGGTACGCTTGCGAATGCGGAAAAGGCTGCGGCGCGCAACTCGGAGTGCGGCCGCGCGCCGAAAGGAGCTGCAACCCCATGGCGGCATGCGCCATTCTCGTCGCGGTGCTGATCGCGAGTCCTCCACCGCCCGAGGAACATGCGCGGGCGCTCTGTCTGTCGGGAGACCACGAGCGCGCCCTCGGGATCCTCGACGCGCTGCTCGACGGACCGGCGGGCAAGGCGCCGGAACCGGCCCGAAGGCTCGAGCTCGAAATCCTGAGGGCGCGCTGCCTCTTCGAGCTCGGGGATTACCCCGCCTGCGAGGCGCGCCTGAAGGCGCTTCTCGCGGGCCCCGCCGGCCCCGAATCGCCCGGCCGGGCCGAGTGCCTGGCGCGCCTCGCCGAGACGCTGAGCCTCCGCGGACACCACGACGAGGCGATCGCGGCGCTCGGTGATGCGCTCCGCCTCGGCGACGCTCCGGCGCTCCGCCGCCAGACAATCACCGTGTTGCTCCGCGCCTGCAGGGCCGAGGCCGTTCTGCCGCATGCCGATGCGCTCCTTGCGGCCGATCCCGCCGAGCCCTTCGCGCACTTCGCGCGCGGCCTCGCGCTTGCGGGCGGCGACCGGCTCCAGGAAGCAATCGAGGAGCTCGCCTGGGGGCTCGCGCTGCCGGGAGCGGCGCGGGACGCGCGCATGGCGCTCGCCCAGACGCTCGGCAAGCTCGATCGGCCCGCGCAGGCGCTCGCGCATCTCGCGGAGATCCTCGCCGAGAATCCGTTCGACCAGGAGGCGTGCTACGCGGCCGCGCAGCAGCTCCGCAGGCTCAAGAGCCCCGGCACGGCGGAGGCGGCGGCCGGCATGCAGCGCTACTTCCTGTCCCTGCAGGAGGCGTTCGGAGAGACGTCGCGCGACCCCGCATTCGAGGCGGTCGGCCGCGCCGCCCAGGCCGCGCTCATGCGCGCCGGCGAGTGGAAACGCATCAGCGCCTTCGACCGGGCGCTGCCGGAGATCCGCCGCGCGCAGGCCGTCGCGCGCGGCGATCCCGAGCCATGGCTCTACGAGGCGGATTTCTGGGCGGCCGCGGGGCTGCTTGCGGAGGCCGATCTGGCGCTCGCCCGCCTCGATGCGCGGGCCGGCGGCGCCGCCGGCGATGCGGCGGGACAGGCGCGAAAACTGCGGGCGGCGCTCGCGGCGGCGATGGAGAAGCTGCGCGCCCAGGCCGGCACGCCGCTCGGCGATGCGCGGATCGCGGTCGCGCGGACTGCATGGCAGGATTCCCGCCCGTGCCTGGAGGCGCTCCTCGGCGCCGCGTTCGCCGCCGGCGAGCTCGAGCTCGCCGATCGGGCCGCGCGCCTGCTCCTCGCACGCGACCCCGACTCGGTGCGCGCGCTCGCCTTCCTCGCCCGGAGGGCCGCGACCGGCGCTCTGCTCCCGCCGCGGCTTCACTACCTGGCGCGGCTCGCGCGGCTCCTGCCCGAGGACGCCGGCGTCGCGGCCCGGCTGCGCGATGCGCGGGCCCGGCTGCGCGGCGAGGAGCCCTCCGCCGCGGGGAGCCCGCCCCCGGCTCGCTGAGAATCCTGCGCAGCCCGCGGCAGCCGGACGCGCGCGCCGGCGTCTACAGCCCCCGCGCCGCGGCTTCCTTGATCTTCGGGTGCGCCCCCTGCTCGGCGATCTGCGCGAGCGCCGCCTTCGCGCCCGGCGTGCGCGCCTGCCTGAGGCTGATCACGGCGCTCATCGCGGCCTCGACATCATCGCCCTGGAGGGCGGCGCCGAGAAGCTCCGGCGCGGCCTCCGCATCGAACCGCTCCTGCACCTCGGGCGCGGCTCCCGCCGCGTGGCGCGCGAGCATCTGCAGGCCGGCCCGGCGCGCCTCGGCATCGACCTCGCGCTCGACGAAGCCGAACGCGGCATCGATGTCGAGGCGCTCCTGGTTCGCGAGCGCCTGATACAGCCGCGCGCGCACGAGGCCGTCGGTCTCGCGGCCGAGCACGTCCGCAAGCTCGCGCTCCACGTCGCCCGGTTCCTCCGCGGCGGCGATCGACCATGCCGCGGCCGCGCGCACCTCCGGATCGTCGTCGCCGAGGTACTTCGCCGCGAACGGCCCGATCTCCCCCTCGGCGTTCTCCAGGGCGTCGAGCGCGGCCACGCGGCGCGCGTTGTCGCCGGCCGGCGCGTCCAGGATCGAGGCGAAGAAATCCCGCGTCTCGTCGATGTGCCGGCAGCCGAGCCCCGCCAGTACATCCTCGGCCAGGTCATCCGACGACCCGGCGAAGGTCTCGTAGGCCGCGCGGAGCGCGGCCAGGGCCTCGGGTCCCGGCACCGACCCGAGGCTCAGCGCGGCCTCGCCGCGCACGCTCGCGGGACGGGCCTCCTGGCGCAGAATCGAATCGAGCATCTCGACGCCCTCGCCGCCGCCGGCCGCCGCGATGCCCCGCACCGCCCCGCGAAGCGCCGTCTCGTCGGTTTCCTTCTCGATGATCCGGACCAGCATGTCGCGGCCCTGCGCCGCAGGACAGATGCCCAGGGCTTCGGCGATTCCCGCCTTCAACTGCGGCGGCGCCGCGGCGTACGCCTCCTCGAGCGCCGCGAGCGCGCGTGGATCGCCGCTGCGCGCCAGCTTCCAGGCGGCGCCGCGGCGATCCTTCAAGGACGCGCTCTCGTTCGAGAGAATCGCGATGAGGCCGTCGATATCGAGGCCGCGCAGCGCGCCGTCCTCGGCCGGCCGCCCTCCCGTCTCGCGCTCGATCGCGGACTTGATGAGATCCCCGAGCTGCCGGCGGGCGGGGGGCTCGCCGCGTTCCGGCGCGGGCGCGGCCGGGGGCGGCGCCGGCGGCGGGGGCGCCGGCGCCTCGGCCCGTTCGCGAGCGCGATCCTCGCCCGCGGGAGGGATGCGAAACCGCTGGATCACGACGACGGCGGCGAGCGCCGCAAGCGCGCCCGCCGCACACAGCGCCAATGGTCTGCGCATGGAAGTTCTCCGGTAACCGTTCACAGGGCATCCCGAGCGCGCGAATCTCCGCCTTTAGTACATCACACTCCGGCGTCCTTCGTGGTACTCTTTCT
>DHGK01000047.1 GCA_002402755.1 Planctomycetes bacterium UBA4800 | reverse complement strand
ACGCCGGCTGCGGCCGGCGCCCGCGGGGCCACGGGTTCACCGAATATGTACCGCTCTCTTGCAATCTCCGGCGGACGCGCCACGATAGAGCCTTCTCGAACGGCCGGCTTCCGGAGGAACGACACGCATGCGAATCACGGTCATCGGCACCGGTTACGTGGGGCTCGTGAGCGGGGCGTGCTTCGCCCGGTTCGGCCACACGGTGACCTGCGTCGACAAGGACGCCGAGAAGATCGCGCATCTGGCGCGCGGCGAGATCCCGATCTACGAGCCGGGCCTCGATGCGCTGGTCGGCGAGAACCTCGCCGCCGGCCGGCTCGCCTTCACGACCGACATCGCCGCGGCGGTCGCCGGCGCGGAGGTGATCTTCATCGCCGTCGGCACCCCCGCCTCGCGCCGCGGCGACGGGTACGCGGACCTGACCTACGTCTACGAGGCCGCGGCCCAGATCGCGCCGCACCTGCGCGGCTACGCCGTCATCGTCAACAAGAGCACGGTGCCGGTCGGCACCGCCCGGCAGGTCGCCCGCATCGCGGCGCAGGCCAATCCCGAGGCCGAGTTCGACGTCGCCAGCAACCCCGAGTTCCTCCGGGAGGGCGCGGCCATCGCCGACTTCCAGCGGCCCGACCGGATCGTCATCGGCGTCGACTCGCCGCGTGCCGAAGAGGTTCTGAAGGCCGTGTACCGGCCGCTCTACCTCATCGAGACGCCGTTCGTCATCACGTCGATCGAGACGGCCGAGCTCATCAAGTACGCGTCCAACGCCTTCCTCGCCGCGAAGATCAGCTTCATCAACGAGATCGCCGCCCTGTGCGAGGAGGTCGGGGCGAACGTCCAGGACGTCGCCAGGGGCATGGGCCTGGACGGCCGCATCGGCAGGAAGTTCCTGCACGCGGGCCCGGGCTACGGCGGCTCGTGCTTCCCGAAGGACACCCGCGCGCTGCTCAGGATCGCCCAGTCCTGCGGCACGGCGTGCCGCATCGTCGAGGCCGTCGTCGAGGTCAACGCCGCGCAGAAGGCTCGCATGGCGCGGAAGATCCGCACGGCGCTCGGCGGCGACGAGTCGGGCACAACGATCGCGTTCCTCGGCCTGGCCTTCAAGCCCGAGACCGACGACATGCGCGAGGCGCCCGCCCTGACGATCATCCCCTCGCTCGCCGAGCACGGCGCCCGCATTCGCGCGCACGACCCCCGGGCGATGGACGAGGCCCGGAAGCTCCTTCCCGACATCGCGTACTGCGCCGATCCGTACGACGCCGTGTCGGGCGCCGATGCAGCGGTGCTCCTGACCGAGTGGAACGAGTACCGCGCCATGGACCTCGGGCGCATCAAGACGCTCCTGCGCGCGCCCGTCTTCGTCGACCTGCGCAACGTCTATTCCCCCGCCGCGATGGCCGCGCTCGGGTTCCGCTACTTCAGCGTGGGAAGGCCGCCCGCGGGAGCGTGACGCCGGCGCGCAACGCGCCGCGTGCCGTCCGGGAAAACGCCGCTCAGTCGCAGGGCGGAAACGCGTCGCATCCGAGCGTATCCTCGGTCGGGTCGGAACCGCAGGCCGTGAACGGAGGGGGCGGCGGCGGCAGGCTCGAGAAGAGGTACCCGAGCAGCGTCACGGCATCCGCGATATCGATGCCGCCGCTGTCGTTGATGTCGGCGCCGTCCATGCACGAGGGCGCGGGCGCGCTCGCGAACAGGTACCTGAGCACGGTCACCGCGTCGGAGATGTCGCGGCGGCCGTCGGCGTTCGGGTCGCCGCGCATGAACTGCGGCCCCGATGCGCACAGGTTCTCGAACACCTCGACCGTGCCGGCATACCACTGGATCGAGGCGATGTCCAGGTCGCCGTCCCGGTCGAAGTCCTCGGCAACGGGAAAGCGCGGATTCACGCCGGCGTACAGGAACGGACCGGCGGTGAAGCCGCGGGCGCCGTCGCCCCAGAAGATCATCAGCGCGAACCTGCTCGGATTGATCGCCATGGGCTCGAACAGCGCCACCACGATGTCCAGCGCGCCGTCCTGATCCAGATCGGCGATCGCCGGCTCGACCGCGGTCGAGGTCGGCGGCCCGACCAGCACCAGCGGCGTCGAGAACCTGCCCGTGCCGTCGCCCCACAGGACGCACAGCGACTCGTCGGTCCACGACCCGACGACGAGGTCGAGGAAGCCGTCGCCATCCAGATCTCGTGCGTGGGACGAGCACGGCGCCGACGTGGCCGGCGTGAGGATCTTCTCGACGAACGCCATCCTGCCCGTGCCATCGTTCCGGAAGACGGTCACGTTCGGCGGGCCGCCGCCGTCGGTCCATTCCGAGTTCGCGGCCGCGTAGTCCAGGTCGCCGTCGCCGTCGAAGTCGCCGAGCCCCACGTTCTGGGGGCGCATGCCCTGGGTCGAGACCAGGTTGAACAGCGTGAAGGCGCCCTTGCCGTCGTTCTTCCAGATGGCGACGGTGGCGGCGATGTCGTACGTCACGACGAGATCGAGGTCGCCGTCCCCGTCCATGTCTTCGGCCAGGATGCCGTGCGGGTAGCTGCCGCCGCCGGTCGGGTAGATGACGGCAGGCGAGAGCACGGCATTGCCGTCGTTGAACACGACGGCGATCTTGCAGCCGTAGAAATCGACGGCCGCGAAGTCCAGGTCCCCGTCGCCGTCAAGATCGCCCTGGCACATGCCCTCGTAGAGCGAGCTCGCGGACAAGGGCAGCACGTAGGCTTCCGGGGTGCCGAACGTCCCGTCGCCGTTGCCGCGCAGGATGCAGATGTGCGGCGAGAGCCGGTTCAGCACGCAGCAGTCGAGCAGCCCGTCGCCATCGTAGTCGCCCGACACGAGCACGTGCGACTTGGCGCTCGAGAAGGGGTCGTTCGACGGCAGCGTGTAGACGACGCGCGGGCCGTACAACGAATCCCTGTCCGGGCAGGCGGCGAACGCCCGGGAGCCGGCGCAGGGGAGCCATAACAGCGCAACGTAGAGAATCCTCATCTTCAGCATATGCACTCAAGAATAAGGGATGGCACCCGCCCTGTCCATCAGGAACGGAGGGGCGGCGCCAGGAACGGCAGCGCCCCGGGCGCGAGCTCGAACGTCACCGGCGTCGTGCCGAAAGACTCCCCGTCGACCTCGACCGGCACGGGCTCCCCGGCTTCGACCGCCACGCGGGTCCCGCGAAGCATCCGCACGCTGCCGAGGCGCTCCATGCGGCCGCACAGCGCCGCCAGGGCGTACACGACGAGGGCCGCCCGCGAGCCCCGCGCGCACACCGTCACCTCGAACAGCCCCGAGTCGCAGCGCGCGCCGCGCGCCAGGTTGAAGAACCCGCCGTAGTGCGGCGTCTTGCTCACGATCGCCAGCGTGCCGCTCACGGGCGGCCCGCCATCGACGGCCACGCTGAGCGCCGGGGCCCGATAGCGCCACAACGCCCTCGCGATCGGGACGGCGAACCGAACGAAACGATGGGCGCTGCGGCGGCGCCGCACGTCCTCCTCGATCACGAGCGCGTCGAATCCCACGCTCGCAAGCATGAGGAAGCGCCGCGCGCCGGCGCGCCCCACGTCGATGCGCCGCACGGCGCCGGCATCGATCAGCCGCACGATCTCCTCGGGGGTTCCGTCCAGGCCGAGCTCGCGCGCGGTCACGTTGGCGGTGCCGGCCGGCAGGAATCCGATCGGCATTCCGAACGGCTCCCGAAGGCCGTTCAGGACCTCGTTGAGCGTCCCGTCGCCCCCGGCGGCGACGAGCGCGTCCGTGCCGGGTTCGAGCGCCGCCGCGCGCGCCCGCGCATCGCCCGCGGCGGCGGTCAGGAACACTTCCGCCGTATGTCCGCCCGCGCGCAGCAGCCCGGCAAGGGCCTCGATCTTCCCCGCCGCCTGCCCCCCGCCCGCGATCGGATTGCCAACGACGAGCACCTTCACGGCTGCGCCTCTCCTGCCGCCGCGCCCCCGTGCGCGGCGCCCCCGGGAAAACCGGCGGCCGTCGCCTTGAGAACCCGCGCCATCTCCGCGATGGCGAGCAGTCGCGTCTCATCGCCGAGCGCGAAGAGCCTCCACCGCCCGCGCTCGAGGCGCAGGCCCAGGACGACCGTCGCGGCTTTCCCCTCCGCGGTGACGGCGGCAAGCGTCACGGTCGCCGTGTCGCCCGACGTCTCGCTGCGCGCGACCGTGCACTCGCGGGGAGGCGGCAGGGGCCCCCACCACTCGCTCGGGTCGAGCGCCTCGCACGCCGCGCGGGCCTCGTCCGTCAGGAGATCGAGGTACTGAGCCCGTCCGGCCTCGCCGGCCGCGAGCGCCGCCGCGAACGCGGCGCCGGCATCCGCGGGCTCGCCCGCCGGTCCCCGGCAGCCTGCCGCCGCGACCATCACGCACGCACAGAAGAACGCCGCGCTTCGCACGAGCTGCCTCCGCTGCCTGCACCGTGCGGCATTCGCCGCACGAGCCTCATTATCGCTGCCCGTTCGAACGTGCGCAACGGATCGTTTCCCGCTTGCGCGCATTCCCGCGCGCCGCGTACAATGCACGCACATGTGACCGCGTGAAAAAAGGAGCACCCCCATGCAACGTTCGATGATCGCACGCGCAGTATCCTTCGTGGTGGCGGCCGCCGCAACCGCCGGCGCCGCCGACGCCGTCCGGACGCTCTCGGTCGCCGAGTACCGCGACAAGATGAAGGCCGGCTGGATCGGTCAGATGGCCGGGGTCGGCTGGGGCGGCCCGACCGAGTTCAAGTGGAAGGGGAAGGTCATACCGGCCGATGCCATGCCCGCCTGGAAGCCGGAGCTCATCAACCAGTTCAACCAGGACGACATCTACGTGGAGATGACGTTCGTGCGCTCGATGGAGCTGCACGGCCTCGATGTCCCGATCCGCCAGGCGGGG
The DNA here is from genome assembly GCA_002402755.1 of Planctomycetes bacterium UBA4800. Taxonomy (GTDB): domain Bacteria; phylum Planctomycetota; class UBA8108; order UBA8890; family UBA8898; genus UBA8898. The sequence goes on along the minus strand of DHGK01000047.1, from coordinate 2,224 downwards.
ATCGACTTCGCCAACAGCGCCTACCCGCTCTGGCACGCCAACCACGCCGGCCGCCAGAACCTCAGGAGCGGCATCGCGCCGCCCGACTCGGGCCACCCCCGCTTCAACACGCACGCCGATGACATCGACTACCAGATCGAGGCCGACTTCTCGGGCCTCATCGCGCCGGGGCTCCCGAACATCGCGATCGCGCTGGGGGAGAAGTTCGGGCGCCTGATGAACTACGGCGACGGGGTCTACGGCGGGCAGTTCGTCGGCGGCATGTACGCCGAGGCGTTCTTCGAGCAGGATCCGCTGAAGATCGTCCAGGCCGGCCTGGCCTGCGTGCCCGCCGGGAGCATGTTCGCCGAGACGATCCGCGATGTCTGCGCCTGGTGGAAGGCGTACCCCGACGACTGGGAGAAGACCTGGGAAATGGTCGAGCAGAAGTACCAGCGCACCAAGGCCTACCGGCGGTTCTCCTGCACGGGCCCCGAAGCCGACTTCAACATCGACGCCAAGATCAACGCCGCGTACATCGCGATCGGCCTCCTGTACGGGAACCGCGATCCTGACGCGACGATCGTGATCTCGTGCCGCTGCGGCCAGGACTCGGACTGCAACCCCGCGAACTCGGGCGGCGTCCTCTTCACGAGCATCGGCTTCTCGAAGCTCCCCGCGCGCTTCTCCTCGGCCCTGAACGAGGAGGGCGTCTTCAGCCACACCGCCTACAACGTCCCCAAGCTCCTCGCGGCCTGCGAGAAGCTCGCGCGGCAGGCGGTCGTCAAGGCCGGCGGGAAGATCGTCGTCGAGAACGGCGAGGAACGCTTCGTGATCCCGGTCGCCGCGCCCGTGCCGACCGCGCTCGAGCAGTGCTGGGAGCCGGGGCCGATCGCCGGCAGCCGCTTCACCGCCGAGGAGATGGAGAAGATCACGGCCGTGACCGACATCGCGCGCGCGCTGAAGACCTTCGCGCCGGGCTGGAAGGTCGCCGGCTGCGGCGCGGACATGGACCCGGGGCTGCGTCCCGAGCTGCGCGGCAGGAAGAACGTCCTCGTGACGCATCCGCAGAGCACGACGGTCGCGTGCACGCTCTCGCAGGAGGCGCGCATTCCCGCCGGCAAGAAGACGACGCTCGCGCTCCAGGTCGGCCATCACGAGCAGGGCGACTGGGTGCTCGCCGTCAAGGCGGACGGCGCCGAGCTCTTCAAGGACACGATCGGCAAGGACACGGCGAAGGACGGCTGGCGCGCGGTCTCGGTCGACCTCTCGGCATACGCCGGGAAGACGGTGCGCCTGGAACTCGTCAACCAGGCGAGCGGCTGGGCGTACGAGGCCGGCTACTGGGCGTCGATCGCGATCGTGAGCGAGTGACGCGCGCGGCGCGAGACCGCGTCCTCGTTCGCATCACGACGAGGAGGGAGCCTCATGGCGTTCACCGGCAGGCCGTCTCGGCGCGCGCTCATCCTTCTGGCCGCGGGCGGAGGCCTGTGCATCTGGGCGGCGTTCTGGATCGGCCCGCTCGCCTTCTACTACACCTTCCAGAAGCGCTTCGACGATGAGAGTCTCTACGTCCGCGGCGGGATCGTGGGCGCCTATCCCGCGCCCGCGGCGGCGGCGGCCGAGTCGACGTGCGATTGGGTGGTGAAGGACGGGACTTCTATCCCGGTCCCGGCCGGTGCGCGCTGCGAGATCCACCGGAAGGACGACGTGTTCGTCGCGGTGCTCCCCGAGGGCAGCATCGCGTACCGGCGCATGCCCGCCGATTTCGTCCGCAGCTTGTACCTGGAGGAGCTGCGGGAGACGGGCGCCGCGCCGCGCGGCAGTGTCGACGAACGCGGCATTCTCAAGGACATCATCAGGACGACGCCCGCGCAGTTCCGGATGCGCTGGCCGCTCGCCGAGCGCAGCGCCTACGCCGCGCGCCTCCTGGCCAAGCTGCGTCTCTGGGAGGACCGGCCCGTCGGCCGCGTCAGCGAGCACGAGGCGCCCGACGGCGCGGCCGTGCTCGTCGTGTACGCCGACGGCTCGGCCAAGGCGATCGTGCTCCGGAACGATGCGGCGCTCGTCATCTCCCTGCCGCCCGAAAGCCCGGCCGAGTGGAAGATCTCGGCAAGGCAATGGCTAGGGGGCTAATCGGGGACAGTCACCGATTTTAATTCGGGGACAGTCACTGATTTGTCACCCCAGGCCCGGGGACCTGCTACCTGTCCAGATGACAAATCAGTGACTGTCCCCGGTTTTC
>DHGK01000044.1 GCA_002402755.1 Planctomycetes bacterium UBA4800 | reverse complement strand
GGCATCGAGCGCGCCTTCCTGCGCTGCGTCGACGCGGCGACGGGCGCGCGCATCTGGGAGGCGCCCTTTACCGGCTCGCCGAGCTGGAACAGGCAGCAGCCGCCCATCATCCACGAGGGAATCGTCATCTACCTGTTCAGCTCGGGAAGGTACGAGCCGAAGCAGTGGCTCTTCGAGCACCAGAGCACGTTCGGGTTCCCCCCCGACCAGAAGCCGCTCCTGCGCGCGTGGGATGCGAAGAGCGGCAAGGAGCTCTGGACGCGCGATTTCTCGGCCTACGGGGCGGGCGGCGACGACGCCGGCATGTGCCTCATGGACGGCACGCTCTACTACTCGTGCTATTTCGGCGACAAGGCCCCCTCGGGAGTGACCGCGGCGCTCGACCCGGCAACGGGCGAGGTCCGCTGGGTGACGGACAAGCACGCCCTGCACGCGGGGTGCGCCCTCTCGGGCAAGGACGGCCGCCTGTACCTCGGCGGCTACAACCCCGTCGAGGGGAAGGTCAACCGCGTGTGGTGCCTCGACGCCAGGGACGGTTCGCTCGTCTGGGCATCCGAGCCTGTCAAGCACGCGATCCACGTGATCACCGTCCGCGACGCCACGCTCTTCACGCACGCCCAGTACGCGGACAGCTACCTCATCGACCGCGCGACCGGCAAGATCCTCAGGACGTGGAACAAGGGCTACCGCTGCACCCGCTTCACGGTGGCCGAGCCCTATCTCCTCGGCGCCAACATGGACATATGGGATCTGGAGCGCGACACGGCGCTCGTCTCGACGGGCCCGGCGATCGATGTGCTGCTCTGCGTCGGCGCGCAGGTCTCGAACGGCCGCATCTTCTACACGACGAACGGCGCCGGCATGCAGACCTCGATGCGCTGGGGCGAGGAGGCGGCGCCGCCGGCGTGGGCGCCGTAGCGGCAATTGCCGTTTCCCGCCGTTGCGGGAAACTCCCGCCCGGGCGCGGGTGCGGGCGCGCGCTACTCGGCCGCCTCCGCGAGCCGCCTGACGACATCGGCCGCCGCATCGAGACCATCGGCGGGAATCCTGTCCGCGGCGAGCCTGGCCGCGCGGATGAGCGCCACCACGTTTCCGCAGGAGAAGAGGATGGTCGCGGGCGGGCCTTGCCGGTACCACCACTCCCGCGGGAATCGCGCCGTGGGAAGGCCTGCCGCGAAGCGATCGCGCGCGGCGCGCACGATCGCGAGGAGCCCGGCCGCGGCGCCGGACGCGGATCCGTAGACGCGCACCGTGATGCCGCCGTCCTTCCCGAACACGTACGCGCCGCCCTGGAAATCCTCCTCGCGCGAGACCGCCGGATTGAACGCCTCGACCGACACGCGCTCGTCCGGCGCGAACAGCGCCTTGACCGATCCCAGGTCGAGCCGACCGAGCCGCTCCACGGGAAACACGAGCGGGCCGGCCGGAACGTCCGGGGGCGCGTCTTCGAAAACGCTGCAGCCGGCCGCCGCCGCCAGCAGGCCCAGCACACACGCAAGGACTCCGACTCTCATGTGCCGCCTCCCTGTTCCTTCCTCGTTTCTTCCGGCGCCTGCCGGACGCCATCGACCTGCCTGCGTCCGGCACGCAGGTCCTGCAGCACGAGCGCGGCGCCGATGACGCCGAGCCCGAGCGCGGCCGCCCACGCAAGACTCCCGAGGAGCACGCCGGCGAGCACGACGACGATGCCCGTCACAAGTGCGCGGGGCCGCACCGCCCCGCCGCCGCGGTCGAGCATCTGCACGACGAGCCAGATCGCCCCCGCGGCGGCGATCACGCTGCCGAGCGTGCGCTCCAGGCGCAGGCAGCCCCGGTCCAGGTCCCCCTCCGAGATCACCCAGCACAGGAGGAGGAGCGCGATCACGCCGCTCACGACGGCCGTTCCGCGGCTCGCGCCGCGATCACTTCGCAGGTTCTCGTCCGGCATTGTTGAGCACCTTCAGCACGGCGTCCTTCCCCTTCCGGCAGGCGCGGTAGGGGTCCTCGGTCATCCACGCATCGATCATGATCCAGCCCGTGTAGCCGCCCTCCCACAGGAGATCGAGGCTCTTCGCGATGTCGATGTGCCCCTCGCCGCACGGAAGATGCCGCGACGTGCCGCCGAAGATCGTGCCGTCGCTGTCCGTGAGGTGAAGGTACCCGATGCGCTCCACGCCGACTCTGCGAAGGCCCTCTTCCGGCGTGCCCTTCCCGCCCGTCATCAGATCGAAATGGCTCGGATCGTACATGCCGCGCAGGCAGGGGTGATCGACGCCGTCGACGATCCTGATCAGCATGTCGATCGTGTTGAAGGGAAACGGCGGCTCCAGCTCGACCGAGGCGAGGAGCCCGTTGTCGCGGGCGATCGCCGCGGCCTCCTTGAGCGAGCCGATGAGGTTCGCGGCGGCGGCATCGAGCGACTGGCCGTGGAGCGGGCCTCCCGGCCAGATGCCGATGCACTCCCCGCCGAGCTTGCGCGCGAGCGCCGCCCATCCCCGGAACCGGGCGACGTACTCCGCCCGCACGGCGGGGTCGGGGTGGAAGGCGGCGTCGGCCGGCGTCTGAATGGAGAAGATCTTGAGGTTGTAGCGCGCGCACAGGTCCCGAAGGCTCGCGATCTTCGCGTCCTGGTCGTGCGCCGGGTACGGGCCCTGGGGCCAGCCATCGACGAGCTCGATCCCATCGAAACCCTCGCGCTGCGCGAACTCGAGCACTTCCCAGATCGGGTACCGCCGCTTGAACTCCGCCTCGCTCGACATGAACCCGTTCAGCCCGAACGCGACGCGCCACCTGCGCTGGCTCGGCGAGTACATGTGCCGCGGGAGCTTCGCCGCGGCGGGCGCCCCCGCCGCTCCCGCGGCCGCCGC
>DHGK01000276.1:2536-11552 GCA_002402755.1 Planctomycetes bacterium UBA4800 | reverse complement strand
CGCCAGGCGCAGGAGATAGTGGCGCTTCTTGCGGCTCGCGACGCGCAGCTCCTTCTCGAGGATCGGCCCCGTGAGCCATCGCAGGCACACGAAGCGCCGGATCGCACGCAGCGCGCGCTTCACCATCGAACATTCTCTTCCAGGGCGGGTTCCGCCTCGCCATTCTTGCCGCGCGTGGGGCGAGGCGCAAGAGTTTCAACGCGGGCGATTTGGTGATACCCTGATGGCCTGCATCCCGCGCCGGCAAGGAGGCGTTTCCGGATGAGCGCGCACACCACACCCGAAGACCACGCATCGCCGCGGGACGAAGGGGCTCCCTCGCTCGACGCCCGCGAAGCCCGCAGCCTTCGCGAGATCTCGCCCGTCCAGTGGAAATCGGGCATCGCCGCGTGGCTCGGGTGGTTCTTCGACGGCCTGGACATGCACCTCTACACGCTGGTCGCGGCCATCTTCGTCCAGGACCTCCTCGGCGCCGCAACGGATACCGAGCCGGAGGTGAAGCAGGCTAGCTCGATCATCCAGGCCGGGTTCCTGGTCGGGTGGGCGCTCGGCGGCGGGTTCTTCGGAAGGATCGGCGACCTCCTGGGAAGAAGCCGCGCCCTCTGCCTGACGATTCTCACCTACGCAGTTTTCACGGGGCTCTCCGCCGCGGCCCAGACCTGGTGGCAACTTCTCATCTTCCGTTTCCTCGCGGCGCTCGGCATCGGCGGGGAGTGGGCCGTGGGCTCGGCGCTCCTCGCCGAGACCTGGCCGCGGCGCTGGCGGCCGTGGATCGCCGCCGTGCTCCAGTCGGGCGTCAATATCGGCATCCTGCTTGCGTGCTTCACGTACTTCATCTACTCGTCTCTCTCGATCGACACTCCGCGGTACCTGTTCCTCGTCGGGATCCTGCCCGCGCTCATCGTCTTCTGGATCCGCCGCGCCGTGCCGGAGCCGGCCGAGTGGCAGGAGGCAAAGAGCCGCGCGCGGCACCGCGAGCCGGGCGTGGGCGAGCTCTTCGGGAGGGGCGTCAGGCGCACGACGATCCTCACGATCCTCCTGTGCGGACTGTCGCTCACGGGCTGGTGGGCCTTCATCTTCTGGAACCTGCAGCACGTCCGGAGACTTCCCTCGCTCGCCGAGTGGGGCGATTCCGAGCGCGAGCAGCTCGTGAGCGTCGTCTTCTTCCTCGTGATCCTCGTGTCGATCTTCGGCAACTTCTTCGCGGGATGGCTCGCCAAGCTCCTCGGGTACCGCAAGGCCATTGCCCTCTGCTTCGCAGGCATGTTCGTGTGCCACATCGGCGCGTACGGCGTGCCGCGCGATCACACGACGCTGATTCCGTGGATCTCGGGGATCGGATTCTTCTCGGGCGTCTTCGGGCTCTTCACCATGTACCTGCCGCCGCTCTTCCCGACGCTTCTCAGGACGACCGGCGCGGGGTTCTGCTACAACATCGGCCGCATCGTGGCCGCGTTCGGCACGGTCTTCTTCGGCCTGCTGAGCCAGGTCGGCGATTTCAGGTACGCCCTGCTCCTCGACGGCCTCCTCTTCGTCCCCGCGGTCATCGTCGCCTGCCTGATGCCGAAATCCGGGGACAGTCACTGATTTCCCCGCGGCGAAATCAGTGACTGTCCCCGGAAAGGACCACGGGGTCGATGAACACACCCGACGCGACGGCGTTGAAGCCCGCCGTCTTCCCCAGCACGATCTCGATCCGCCCCGACGCGATCCAGCTCAGGTAGACGCCGCGCGCGGATTCGTCCGCGGCGACGCTGCGCCGGTCGAGCGCCGCGCCTCCCGCGCCGCGCACGAGCGCCTCGACCGCCCGGCCGTTGCGATCGTAGTCGAGAACGTAGACCGTGACGCGATAGTCCTTCTCATCCGGCGGCGTGAGCGCGAAGGCGAGGCGTTCCTTCGCGAACCAGCACGTCGCGCGCGGCGCCGTCCCGGCGGCGGCCTCGAGCACGCGCGCGTCGCCCTCCGGCTCGGCCCACAGGAACGATTCGCCGGCTACATCGAGCGCGAACCCGCCCGCGGGCCCCTCGGGCGTCACGCGCGGGATCCAGGCCGCGCGCGTCCCGAACGCGCCCCGCCACTGTCCACCGCGCGCGGAATCGCGCGCCGCGAAGCGCGCGCGCGGCGGGACAACCTCCTCGGCCGCGATCCGCGCGAGCGCGAATCGATGCGCGCCGAATGCTCCGGGCGCCTCGACACGCATGGCGGGCGTCCATTCGGCGACGCGCATCACCTTGCCCTCGGGCGTCCGCACGAGAAGATGGACGCCCTCGGGCACGAACCACGTGCCTTCGTCCCCCGCGGCGAGCACCACCTCGGGAAGCGGCGTCGCCGCGTCGACCGGACCGCCTCCGAAGGGAAGCGCCGCCGCGGCGCCCTCGAGCTTCCCGGCGGGGACGCCGCCGACGATGACGCGCACCGCGCCGGGCTCGCCGACGTGCGTGCCGGCGATGCCGATGGCGGCCGACCATGCCCCCTCGGGTACGGGCGCGCTTCCCGCGATGCTCGGTCGCGCGAGCCGGCGGCGCGCCGCCTCGCGTGCGGCTTCATCCGAAGCGCCCGGCGCGGGCTCGGGGTTTTTCCCCGCCACGATCACGCTCGACGTCCCGTGCCGCGCGACTCGTACGACCGTCGCGCCATCGCGGCGGCTGACCTCCGCCGGCGCGGGCGCCGCATCGGCCGAGTACACGTGCGCCCACTCGATCGCCTCCGCGCCCCGCGCACGTATCGCGACCTCGACTTCCTCGCGGGTGCGCGCGCCGCGCGCGAGAAAACGAATGCGCGACGTCAGGGGGACGACGAAGCGTCCCGCGGCGTTGACGAAGAGGTTGACGTCGTTCGCGCCCGCGGCCGCGATGCAGTGCGGCGCGAGCACCTGCTCCTTGCCCGCGAGCGGCGCGAAGAGCGGGGCGAAAAGCTCGAGCATCGCCGCGGCCTCGGGATCCGGCGCCTGCTGCGAGATCGGGAAGGCGCGCGCGATCATCTGCGGGAACACCGCGCACTGGAGCCGGCGCTTGAGCTGCGCCTCGAACCGGAGCAGGTCGTCCCGGTACGGCACGGCGTGGTTCCACGCCGCGGCGGGACGGAAGGGCGCCAGATACCCGAGCCCCCGCACGAGGTCGTACTCGTGGCAATAGCCGTCGACGTCCGCGAGCAGCTCGACGCGCCAGAACTGATTGACGAGGACGCGCTTCCCGGCCGCGTGCGAGAGGCGGCACACCTCGCGCACGGCCTCCGCCACCGGCGCGGCGAGGTTCGTCACGGGACGGTCGCCGAGCATCGTGATCCCGTCGCCGCGGCCGTAGTCGTACGTGCTCGCCCAGTCGAGCCTGTCGATCACGAAGCCGTCGATCTCGGGAAGGCGCGCGACGTGCCGCCGCACCTGCTCGACCAGGAAGGGGAAGAGCGCGCCGTCCCTGCGGGGGTTCATCGCCATCGCACCTTCCCAGGTCGGGATCGGCTCGCCGCGCTCGTTCTTGACAAGCGCGTCCGCGAACTCCTCGCGCAGCGCGCGCGCCGCCGCTTCGGCATCGCCCGTCTTCCCTCCCATGCCGCCGTACTCGGTCACGTTGAAGTACGCGTAGGTTGCGATGCCGCGCTCGCGCATCGCGCGCGCGAACGCGCGGATCTTCGCATCGCTCATGGTCTGCCCCAACGCCCACCACTTGGCGTACGTGTACGGCTCCCATTCGGATGCGTCAGGAAGGTACTCACCCAGGTGCGTGAACCAGAAGCTCGCCCACACGTACCTGACGTTCTGGGCGGACAGCTCGCCGAAGTCGGGGCGGTCGTGGATATGGTGATACCAGAAGGAGCCCTCGAACTCGCCGCGTGGCAATCCCGGCGCGAAGTAGCGCGGAAATCGCGCGGCATAGGCCCCGAGCGCGCCGCGATAATCGGCCCCGTGCGCGAAGAGGAGGATCCGCAGCGCGCGTTCGACACCGAGCCCGAGGTGGGCGATGGTCAAGGAGAGCACGCGGGCGTCGCGCCAGGCAATCTGGAAATGCGGGATCGGCCCTTCGGGAGGAAGCGCGACCGTGAGCCCGGCATCCGCCGCCGGGTCGAGCACCGCAACGAGGGGCAGCACGTAGTACGCGCCGGTGGTCCACCCGTAGGCCCCGTACGGCGGCGGCGAGTACGACGAATTCGCATCAAGCGCCATGACGCCGCGCTCGCTCGGCGTGAAGACGAGCCGCTCGGGCGCGAGGATCGGCAGCTCGATCGTGACGGCATGGCCCGTGCGCGGGCCGCCGGCCAGGCGCAGCGTCCATTCCTCGCCGAGCGGCCCGGCCGATGCCGCGACTCCCTCGGGGCCGAGCGCCGTGCGGGCGAGGCCTTCCGCTCCGAACGACGCGTGCGCGCGCGCCTTCGTGGCCTCGTTGAGGATCGTCACCTCGATGGGGCCGTGGAGCCAGCGCCGTGCGAGCGCCGCGGGATCGGCGCCGGCGTACGCAACACTCGCGAGAAGGATCGATAGTCCGGGGACAGTCACCGATTTCCCACGGGGAAATCGGTGACTGTCCCCGGAAAAGCTACCCCTCACAGCGTCCATCCCTCGCGATACCGGTAGTGCAGGTACTGGTCGGCTTCGGGACAGCTCGGGATCTTCATCGCCGCGGCGTCCCACGTCAGTCTGCGGCCTTCCATGCGGATGGCGACGCTCCCCAGGAGCACGGCCTCGGTGAGCGGCCCCGCGAAGGCGAAGCTCGATGCCGTGGGCGTCCCCTTCTTGCACGCCTCGACCCACTCGGCGTGGTGCCCGATCGAGCGCGGCAGCGTCTTCGGCGGCCGCGCGAAATCCCTGTGCCTCGACTCGGGAAGGAGGCGCGGCCTCTCGCCGCCCCAGCCCTCGACCAGCATCGCGCCCTTGTCGCCGATGAAAATGATGCCGTCCTCGGGGTCGAGCGCGCGATCGGGCTCGAGCGCCTCGGGCCGCGGGGGAAGGATGCCGCCGTCGTACCAGTGGAGCTTCACGGCCGGCATGTCGCCGCGCGCGGGGAAATCGTAGTGGACGACCGCCGCGTGCGGCACCGTCTCCTCGAAGACCGGCGTCGAGCTCGCGTACACGCTCAGCGGGGCGCCGAGATCGAGCGCATCGAAGACCGGCGCGAGGTTGTGGATTCCCATGTCGCCGAGTCCGCCCGAGCCGAAGTCCCACCACCCCCGCCACGCGAACGGCGCGTACGCCGGGTGGTACGGCCGCGCGGGTGCGGGCCCGAGCCAGAGATCCCAGTCCAGGTGCGGCGGCGCGGGCGGCTCGTCCTTCGGCCGCTCGATGCCCTGCGCCCAGTACAAGGGCAGCTTGCCGCGGTGGGTCGGCCTGTCGGACCAGACGTGCACTTCTCTCACGGCTCCGATGGCGCCCGCCCGCAGCCATTCCTTGATCAGGCGGTTGCCCTCGAAGGCCATGCCCTGGTTGCCCATCTGCGTCGCGACCCCGGCCTCGGCCGCCGCCTTCGCGAGCGCCCGCGCCTCGACGACGGTGCGCGTGAGCGGCTTCTCGCAGTAGACGTGCTTTCCGAGCTTGAGCGCGGCCATCGCGGCGACGGCGTGCGTGTGGTCGGGCGTGGCGACAAGCACCGCGTCGATGTTCTTCTCGCGCTCGAGCATGAGACGGAAGTCGCGGTACTTGCGCGCGCTCGGGAACGCCGCGAACGCCGGCGCCGCGCGGCGCGTGTCGACATCGCACAGAGCGACGAAGTTCTGCCCCGCCAGATCGTGTATGTTGTCGGCGCCGCGGCCGCCCGCGCCCACGACGCCGATGTCGAGCGTGTCGCTCGGCGCCGCCGCGCCCCCGCCGCCCAACACGCGCCGCGGCACGACCGTCAGGCCCGCCGCCGCGCCCGCCATGAAACCGCGCCGGCCCAGACGGCACCGCGCTCCTTCGCCGGCTTTCGTTCCGGACATCGCCATCACTCCTTCAGCGCGCCCTCGTTTCCCATGCCCGCGGCCGCGCGATCGCAGAACACCTGCAGCGCAGGGTGCAGGCGCAGGAGCGACGCCGGGCAGCGCGTCGTCACCGCGCCCAGGAACGCGCGCCGCATCTGCGCCGCCTTCTCCGCGCCGCTCGCGAGCAGCACGACTTCTCGCGCCTGCAGGATGTCGGCCATGCCGAGGGTCAGGCCGTACTGGACCTCGCTCCGGCTCTCGCGCAGCATCGAATGCCCGAGCGACGCCGGGGAGAGCTCGGTCACGTGGGCTCCCGTCTCGAGCCCATCGCCGGGCTCGTTCAGGCCCAGGTGCCCGTTGCGGCCGATGCCCAGAATGCAGGCATCGATCGGCCCCTGCGCCTTGAGCCAGGCCGCGACGCGCCGGCATTCACTCGCGGGGTCCTTCGCGCGGCTGTCCCAGGACAGGAAACGGCGCGCGCCGACGCCGAGCGGTGTGATCAGCCGCGAACGCAGATAGGCGCCGCTCGTCGCCCGATCGCGGTGCGCGAGCCCGCCCCATTCATAGAGCTGCACGAAGCGCGCCCGCGCGAAGAGCGACGGCGCGGCGCGGTGTTTCTCGACGAGCAGGGCGTACAGCCGCTCGGGCGTCGCGCCCGCCGTCACGCACAGAAGCGCGTCGGGCTTCTCCCTCACGCGCGCTATCACGTGGTCCGCCGCCGCGCGGCTCATTCCCTCGTAGCTCTCGCATACGTGCAGCACGCAGAGTTGCCGGCACTTCGCCGGGCGGGCGGGCGCGCGCCGTACGGACTTCCCGCATCTCGTGTTCGCATTCATAACGCATCCCTCACGACGAGCGTTCTCATTGTAACTGCGGGGCCCCGGCGCCGTCCACGGGAAACTCGCGCCGGTTCGCACCCCTGCCGCGCACCCTGAGCCTCCGGCGCCCGCCGCCCCCTTGATCGGCCGGCGCGCGTTTCCTACGATGGCGGCTTCGACACACGCCGGTCGGAGCGAATGTGCCGGCGTCGTCCGCACCGCTCCGCAGCGACTTTCGGAGAACTTCGCGCAATGATCACCAAGCAGAGTGCTGAATTGACCCTCAGGGATCTCCTGTCGCAACTGAGTTTCGCGCAGGCATGCAAGCTCCTCGGCCCCGAAGGGCCGAGCCTGATCCGCAGAGGCGGCGCCTTCGAAATCTCGATTCCCGATGAGGTTTCGTTGAACGGCGAGAGTTTCTGCCTGCGCCTCCCCGATGCCGCCGTCATGATCGACCTCGATCCCGGCGCGCGCGGCCGCCTCAGGTGGCGCTGCTCGGCGTGCGACGGCGCCTGCGAGCATACGGGCGCGGCCTTCTCCCTCATCCTGGAGGAGAAGACCGCCCTCGGGCTGGCCGCGGCGCCGATCGAGCGAACGCCGGTCGAGAGCCTCAGTGAAGACGCGCTCGTCGCCGCCGCCATCGAGGAGCGCCGCGAGCGCGCGCGCGAGGAGCGAATGCACATCGTGAGCGCCGAGCCCGGCACCCTCTGGACGGACTACGCGGTGACGAGCACGGTGTCCGGGAAGACGTATCGAGTCGCCCTGCGCGGCTCGAACGCGGGCGATTCGTACTGCTCGTGCCCGGATTTCCGGACGAACACCCTCGGCACCTGCAAGCACATCCTCCGCGTGCTGGCGAAGCTCGCGCGGCAGTTCCCGGCGCCGGCGTGGAAGCGCCCCTACCGCCAGAAACACATCGCGATCCACGTCCGGTACGGACGCGAGCTCGAGCTCCGCGTGCTCGCGCCCGATAAGTTCGCCAACGGCGCCTCCGGCATCCTCCGCCCGGTTCTCGGCCGCCCCATAGACGACGTCCACGACCTCCTGCGGCGAATCGGCGCGCTGGAGGCTCGGGGACACAACGTGACCGTGTACCCCGATGCGGAAGAGCTCATCCAGCAGCGCCTTTTCCAGAGCCGCATCGCAACGCTCGTCGCGGAGATCCGCGCGCAGCCGGCGCGACACCCCCTGCGGACGAGCCTTCTGACGACGGAGCTCCTGCCGTACCAGCTCGATGGGATCGCCTTCGCGGTCGGCGCGGGACGCGCGATTCTCGCCGACGACATGGGACTGGGCAAGACGATCCAGGGGATCGGCGTCGCGGAGCTTCTGGCCAGAGAAAGCGGGATCCGCAAGGTCCTGGTCGTGTGCCCCGCCTCGCTGAAGGCGCAGTGGCGCGAGGAGATCCGGCGATTCTCGGGCCGCGACAGCCGGCTCGTCCTCGGGCAGGCACGGGAGCGCGCCCGGCAGTACGAGAACGGCTCCTTCTTCACGATCTGCAACTACGAGCAGGTCGTCCGCGACCTCACGGCCGTCGAGAGGGCGCGCTGGGATCTGATCATTCTCGACGAGGGCCAGCGGGTCAAGAACTGGGAGGCGAAGACGTCGCGCGTCATCAAGGGCCTGCGATCGCGTTTCGCGCTGGTGCTGACGGGAACGCCGCTTGAGAACCGGCTCGAGGACCTCTACTCGATCGTCCAGTTCGTCGACGATCGGCGGCTCGGGCCCATGTTCCGGTTCTTCAACCGGCATCGCGTCGTCGACGAGCGCGGCAGGGTGCTCGGCTACAAGAACATCGGCGGACTCAGGGAGAATCTGCGGCCGATCCTCCTGCGCCGAACGCGCGAGGCCGTCATGAAGCAGCTCCCGCCGCGCACGATGGACATACGGCGGATACCCCCCACCGACGAGCAGCACAAGCTGAGCGGCGCCCAGCTCATGGTCGTCGCCACGATCATCCGCAAGGCATACATCAGCGAGATGGATCTCCTGCGGCTCCAGAAGGCCCTGCTCCTGGCGCGCATGAGCGCGGACAGCACGTACCTCGTCGACAAGCGCGAGCCCGGCTGCTCGAGCAAGATCGAGGAGCTGGACACGCTGCTTGCGAACCTCTCCGGCGAGACCGGCCGCAAGATCCTGCTCTTCTCCGAGTGGACGACGATGCTCGATCTCATCGAGAAGAGGATTCTCCTTCCGCGGAAGCTGCGGTACGTGCGCCTCGACGGCTCCGTGCCCCAGAAGCGGCGCCAGCAGCTTGTCCACGAGTTCCAGACGGATCCTGCCTGCACGCTCTTCATCACGACGAACGCGGG
>DHGK01000276.1:0-2498 GCA_002402755.1 Planctomycetes bacterium UBA4800 | reverse complement strand
CAGCGGCGGCCGGTGCAGGTCTTCGTGCTCGTCACCGAGGACACGATCGAGGAGCGGCTGCTTGCCGTGCTGGCCTGCAAGCGAAACCTGGCGCTCGCGGTCCTCGATCCCGAGTCGAACGTCTCGGCGGTCGACATGCAGAGCGGCATCGATGAGCTCAAGGCGCGGCTCGAGGTGCTCCTGGGGGCAAAGGCCGACGCGCCGGTCGATGCGTCCGCGAGAGCGGCGAAGCTCGAGGAGGCGGAACGGCTGGCGCGCAAGGAGCGCGTGGCCCTGGCCGGGGGACAACTGCTGGCGGCGGCCTTCACCTTCCTCGGCGAGATGCTGCCGCAAGCCCCCGCAGCCGAGTCCGCGCAGCGCACGGCCGACGCGCTTCGCGACAGCTTCGCCGACTGCATCGAGAAGGACGAATCCGGCCGGCCGCGCCTTACCGTGACGCTTCCCGATGCACGCGCGCTCGACACGCTCGCCCGTTCGATCGCCGCGCTTCTCGAGCAACGGCCGCGTGCGGCCGGCGTGTGACCGGGGCGGACGGGACGCGCGCGGCGCGCCCGTGCGTGCCTTCGCATCCTGCCGCCCCGCGCGATATACTATCTCGTGCATGCTGCCGAAAAAAAACGACCGCACACCGAAGACCCGGCGGAGCCGCGCGACCGGCGGCAATCTCAGGATCGGGAGCCATTGGAACGCGATAACGATCATCGCGCGCTCCCAGACGCACCCGCTCAAGGCCGTCTGCGAGCTCGTCGAGAATTCGATCGACGCCCGGGCCCGGACTATCGGCATCATCCGCATGCGGCGCAAGGGCAAGACCATGCTCGAGATCATCGACGACGGGCAGGGGCTGCCGCTCGATGCCGAAGGGAAACCCGATTTCGCCTTCATTGCCACGCACGTGTGCGATTCCATGAAGCGCGGCCTGGCCGAGCACGAACGCCGCGGCGTGCACGGCGAGTTCGGCATCGGACTGCTCAGCTTCTGGAGCCTCGGCCACCAGATCAGGCTCGTCTCGGCGACGCGCGACGGCCAGCTCATGGAGATGCTGCTCGAGCGCGGCCGGCGGAACTACGAGGTGCGGCACGTGCGCGGCGAGCTTCCGAGCCGCGGCACCCGCGTCATCGTCGGCCCGCTCCTGGAGGCGACGCGGAACATCGTCACCGGCGAGAAGCTGGGGCGGTATCTCGCGGCGGAGCTGCGCGACCGCATTCGCAGGACCGGCATCGTGATCCGGGTGACCGACCGCCTCATTCACAAGGATTTCATCCTGGAGCCGCGCGCGTTCGAGGGCACGCCGATCAAGGAGATCCGGACCGTCGAGACGCCCTTCGGCGCCCTTGCCGCCGAGTTGTACGTGCGCGCGCCTTCCGATCGCGAGGGCGCCGGCGTCGCCATCTGCAAGGACGGGACGCGCGTGCTCCGCGATGTGACGGAGCTCATTCCCCTGGCGAGGCCGCCGTGGACGAGCAGCCGGATCGAGGGGATCATCGATTACCCCGCGCTGAACATAGCCCCCGGGACGCGAAGCGGCGTCATCCCCGATGAGCGCTTCGATGCGCTCGTCGCCGCACTGACCGCGATCGAGCCGGCGGTCGCGGCGGCGATCGCCGCCTTCGACGCGGTGCAGACCGAGCAGGCGAGCCGGGAGATTCTCCGCCAGCTCCAGCGCGCGTTCCGCAATGCCTTGAAGCAGTTGCCGTCGCACGAGTACCTGTTCTTCGATGTCCCGTCCGAGCCGGGAACGGCCGGCGGCGCCGCCAGGGGGCACGACAGCCCTGCGCCGGGCACGACGCCGGGAGCTCCTGTCGAAGGCGAGGACGCCGGCGCGCCGCTCGACGCGCAGCCCGCGGCAACGGATGCCGCGCTCCCCGACGGCGAGGAGGAGGTGCTGCTGCCGTGTGCTCCGGGGCCACTCGCGTCGGTCAGGATCGTGCCGCGCTTCGCGCGCGCACGGCCCGGCGGCGAGGTGGCGCTCGCCGCTCGCGCCTGCGACACGAACGGCGTTCGAATCAATGCCGGCGTGGCGTTCGCATGGCGCATCGCCGCGGGCGCGGGCACGCTCCGCGCCGAGCCCCCCGAGCGCGCATGGGTATCCGCCGGCGCCCCGTGCGAGGTCGTGGTTGCGGTCACGGCGGCGCAGGCCGAGCGCACCGCCGAGGCGGAATGCCGCGTGAAGTTCATCGAGGGCGCGGATGCGGAGGGCGAGGTCACGGCGAAGGGGCTTCCCGCCTATCGTCTGGAGTCCGCCCCGGGCGCGCCGTGGCGCTCGCGGTACGATGCGGACGCGAACGAGATCGTCGTCAACTCCGCCCACCGCGACTATCTCGCCTGCCGGTCGACGGCGGCAAAACACCGCCGCTACCTTGGCAAGCTCTATGCGAAGGAGATCGTGCTCCTCAACTTCCCGCACGATTCGGTCGCCGGCGGCATGGACCGACTCATCGAGGTGCTGCTGCGCACCGAAGACGAGCTCTGAGAGCAATCGGGGGACAGTCACTGAT
>DHGK01000280.1:10655-36135 GCA_002402755.1 Planctomycetes bacterium UBA4800 | reverse complement strand
TCGTCTTCCAGGGGATGTTCGACAAGGACAAGGGCGGCAAGGGCTACGGCCAGTTCGAGTGGCGGATCGGCATGCTGAAGCCGGCGCGGGAGAAGTGACCGCCCGGCGGAAAGCACCCGGCCGCGCCGGTTTCGCTCCGCCGGCCGCGCCGATCAGCGACAGCACGAGCGCGCCCGTCGCGATCAACGTTGCGACGGGTTGCATGGGTACGCTCTTTCCGCCCCCGCCGCGAGCCGCAAGGACGGCCTGCGCGCGCGGCGCCGCAGGGTGCATGCGCGCCCCGCTGCTCACTTCTTGAGAGAAAAGACGCCGACACGGAGCTTGTGGCTCTCGATACGAGCGACATACGCCGTCGTCGCATCCTTGAACGCCGCACGCAAGGGGTTCTCGCGATACGCCACCCATGGCGTCCAGATCGGCGTCGCTCCCGTCGATGAGACCTTCCAGCACCCGATCACGCAATCGGTCGAGTCTCTCGCCGGCAGGCAAGGCGCGAACAGATATACGCTCCCATCCGGCGACTCGGCCAGAGCGCACTTGTGCGAGTACTCGTGCGTCTCCTTCGCAAGAAAGCGGACCGAGAGCTTCGATCCCAAGGAGCCCCCTGCGACACAGAGCTTGTAGTGCGCCACGTCGAAGCCTTCCACACCATCGCCCTTTATCTTCACGAGCTTCGGCATCCGATATGCGACGTACGCCGTTCCTTTCGACGAGTACAGCATCGCTTCGATCCAGTCCAACGTGCCGACGGCCGGCAGACCGACGTCCGCAGCGCGCAGGTGCGGGTAACTCGCCCACGTGAGTCTGTAGTTGCTCGCGTAGAGCATGGCACAACGCGCGGGCGACGCACCGATGACGAAACCGTCCGCCAGGTCTTGCCGCCACTCGATATCACCCGGAGGGGTGCCGGCGGTCGACACTTGGTCGCCGGCAACGTGCGCACAAAGCCATACACAGTTCCGGATAATGCCGGCGCCCGGCGTCCGCGTGGTCTCCAGGCACGGCGCCACGACGTCGAACACGTCGCGCGTTTTCGAGGGGAAGACCGCAAGGGACTGGAAAGAAGAGGCGCCGGCGTTGCTTGTGAAGAGCCGCACCCACGCTCCTGCGGGCCGACCCTCAGGCGTGAAGCGCCGGTAGTACGGCACCGTTCTCGGGCCGTCCGCCCCGGGGAACAGCGCGAAGACGTGCAATCGGTTGCCCTGATCGGCGAAGCAACGCAGAAAACTGCTTTGCTCGGAAGGAAGCTCTCCGGCCGGGCACATGACGGCGATGGGCCCCGGCGCCGCATCATCTCCCGCGCGCATGAGGAGGCCGTGTCTGCCGTGCCATATGAGGACGGGCGTTCCGTCGAGACGCAGGCAGAGGTCCAGGGGCGCGGATGATACATCCACGAGAAGATGATCCTCCGGGTTCGCAATCGCTCCGGGCGTGGTCCCCGCCGCACAGTGCACCGCGATGTCGAGCGGCGCCGACCCCGGTTTCGCGAGATAGGAGATGGTGTGATTCTCGACCTTCCCCTGTTGTTGCTCCGCGGCGAATTCGACAGAGACGTCGTACTCGCCGGCAAGAAGATTCCGTGCCGTGCCGATCCTGGCATTCGGTTCCTTGAGCGTCTTCCTCGGGGACTGCACCGTCACGTGCGTCGTACCCTTCGGCGACGCGGCATCCTTGGGTACCCAGGTGAGCTTCAGGCTCACCACCGCACCGAACGGTATCGACGGGTCCCAGGTGAGGCGGATCGGCACGTCCACGTAGGGGGTGGGATGGGGGAGCCGGACGGCGCCGACGTCTACATCGCCGCCCTGCTCGGGCAGCGGGCAGTCGATTTCGCGGAGCAGTGCGCCGTCGAGGTCGCAGACAAGCAGTGTGCGATACCCGTGCTGCCGCGTATACGGGCACGCGAAATGCCCGTCAGCGCGGACGAGGCCGCAGAACTCATGGGATTCCAGGGCGCCCACCGCGGTTCCGTGCGGCGCGGCCTGTGCCAGCGCAACCATGAGCGGGCTTGCCGGTGCCGGCTGCACGGAGCCCCGGACCACGAAGCGCTTCCTCGTCAGCGTGATGGTCCTCCTGACGGTACTACCGGCGACGAGTTCGAGCGTGAAAGCACTCGGGTCGTAGAAACCCGGGATACTCAGGCTGAACTCACAGCGGCTGCGTCGTTCCTCTTGGAGATAGCGGGCGAAACGCACCTTGCCGTCCGGCCAGATGACGCCATCGGAAGAACCCCACGTGCCCAGCGTCTTCAGGTAGATGAGCTCCTCCGGCGCCACATTCTCGGGCGGCACGAGCGTGAGTTCCCCCCGCGCCGTCCGGGCCTCTTCGGGCCCGGAACGGACCGGCGTGCGTTCCTTCCAGGCCTTGGCGAGCGCATCGCGCACCGCAGCGGGGCCGACTCGGTGCGCGAGGATCCAGACGGAAGAGGCGTCAACGGCATCGAACAGATTGGCGGCATCTCGGGCGAGGGGAGCGAGCAGTTTGGACTCTATGGCGGGCGTGAGCGAGAAGGGAGCGTGCAGAAGAAGCTCGCGCCGCGGATATGCGGACAACAGGCCGGTCTCAACGCGGCTCTTACGTCGATGCTCCTCCAACAGATGGGATAAGCGGTCGATGTCGGCCGCCTCAATGCCGCTCAAGAAGAGCAGCCGCATGTGTTGATCCGCATCCCATCCCTTCTGTCTGCGGATGGCATCCCGAACACACTCCCAGAGGCCGGCGCGTGCCTCGGGTCGGGCAAGGATGCCGCGCACTTCGTCAATGCCATGGAGGCCGCACCGGATGTCGTACACGCGAAGGTCGCGAAGCCGTTCGAACGGCGTCGCGGCCTCGTCCGCGCCGAGCACCGTGAGGATGCCGAGCAGCGCGAATCCCACGAAGAACCCGACGAAGACTCCATCGGTGCGCATGGCCAGCCTCCGTTACGATTTGAACATTTCCGTATGCTACTCGACGGCTTGGTTCTGGTCAATGTACGGAACGACGGTGGGACTCGCGGCAAGACCGCCCCTTGCTCGAGTGAGGGAACATCGTGTGCGCCACGATTTCCGCGCGCAGGCATCCTTCAATCGGCGACCCGTTGGCCGCGACGGCTGCACCGCCGGCGGCATCTTCGGGAGCGAGGCCGTGCGCTGTCTCCCAGGCATCGGGCATGCCATCGTGGTCCGAGTCCGCCGGAGGGGTGGGTGCGCCGGCGGCAGACACGCGATCCGCGTGTGCTTCGCGATAAGCTCTCGGATGGCCGGGACAAGATCGATCGGAACTGCCATCGCCGTATGGGTCGTCGCCTCGAACGCCGCTTCGTCCTCGGCGACGGCCGCCGGATCGCAACGGCACGGCTCGACGGCCGCCATCAGTTGAGGATGGCGTTTTCGCCGGGGACAGGTCTCGGCAGCAGGCCGCAGCACTTCTTGTACTTCTTNNCTTGCCGCTGCCGCAGGGGCAGGGGGCATTCCTGGCCGGCTGCGTCCGGGCCGCGGGGGGCGGCTCCGGCGGTGCGAGCTCGGGCTGTCGGTCCCTCGGCATTCCTCCCCCGCGGCTCACAAGCTGAAAGATGGTCCTGAGCTGCAGGTGCCTCTTCGCCAATGCCGCGTCCAGGGCGGGGTGTTCTCGTTTCAGCGCCGCGACGAGCTCGGCGAGGGACGCGCCGCCGCCGGACGTATCGTGCTCGGATTCGACCAGACCCGTCGTGTAGTCATACGTGACCGCAGGGCAGTCTCGCAACCGGCGGTTGCGCGGCGTACACGGCTGCGGGAGGCGAAGGAAGTGCAGCCGTACGCTGTGGCAGTCGCAGTCAGGCTCCCCGCAACAGGCGTCATCGACGACCCAGCGTTCGGTCCCGGCGGCAAAGGGGAAGTCGTAGGCAAAAGGAAACACCGAGACATAGCGAACACACGTCAGCTTGTGGTCCATGACACTGGACGAAATGGTTCGCGCGGCGTCCGTAAGATCGACATCTTCCAGCAGCGCGCGCTTCAGGCGCAGGAGATGGTCGAAGAGGAACTCCCAGTCCTCCTCTCGCAGTTCCGCACGCAGGGCTTCGCCCAGACGGCGGGCCCGTTCGGTGTACTCACGGCCGTGGACGTCGTAAGACTTCCGTTCATCCAGATCGAGCCTGAAGTGCAGATGCGCCGCCTCCACATCGGAAGACGCATTCCGGAGCGTGCAGTCGAAATCCAGTCCCGCGCAACCGCACCGCGGGTCCGTGCAGCAGGTCAGTACGGCCTGGATTCGCATGCCGGCCCAGGGAGCCCGCGCAAGCCGCAGCACATGCCATTGGGAGATGTCGTCGTACTCGATCGGTCGTGCGATGCTCATACATCCTCCGGTCGCTTCTACCCTCTTCTCGCGTGAAGTCAGGCCGGGCTTTCCTGACCCACGCATCGCCGGGCCGTTCCCGCGGCCCAGCGGCCCCCAATCATACACCGGGGTGCGCCTGCTGCCAGGTTCCTCGCGTGCGTGCAGTCAAAGAATCGGTGACTGTCCCCAGATACAAATCGGTGACTGTCCCCGAATATCAGTCCCCGAAGATCACGATCAGCGGCCAGTCCCGCACATGGATCCCCGCGACCAGCCCGGTCCCGGGATCGGCCGCGAGCTCGTGGCGAGTCCCGTTCAGGGTGTCGATGGCGTGCGCCGCGCCGTGGCGCGCGGCCGGCACGCGAAGGTCGACGACGTGCTCGCGCGACGAGCCGTCCACGGCCTCGCCCGCAAGCCACAGGACAACGAGCAGGGCGCCGTCGCCGCGTTCGAGCGCGCACGACTCGAGATCATCGTGCGGGGGCGAGACATGCACCTCGGCCGCGGACGGCCGCACATCCTCCAGCGCCGTCGAGAGCGTCCGCAAGACGTAGTAGATCGGCTGGGGCTGCGTCGGGCTGATCGGGTCGGCCGAGAACGTGTTGCGAAGCAAGCTCACGTCGCGGCTCGTCATGTGCGTCTGGAAGGTCTCGTTCCAGAAGGACGGGATCCCAAGGCCGACATTCGTCACCATGAACCGCGCCGCGATCTTCGCCTTCTGCATCTCCGTGAAGCGCCGCTCGTCGCGGTCGGCCGGCGGGTACGGCGCGAACCAGCTCCATTCGGTGGCCATCAGCTCGCCTCGGAAGCCGTGCGTCGCGAGCCGCGCCTTGAGCTCCGCGATGTCGCCGGGGTACCGCCGGATGTCCTGCGGATCGGTGTTGTAGTAGGGGTGGAAGCCGACGACGTCGATCAGGTTTCCCAGCCGTTCGACGGCGCCCTCGCAAAAGCCCATGTCGAGACCGGAGCTCGAGCACAGGACCACGCGCGCCTGCGGATGCTCCTCGCGGATCGCGCGCGCCGTCGGCTCGGCCAGCCGGCAGTAGTTGTCGACGCGATCCCCGGCCTCGTCCCACTCGTTCCAGATCTCGAAGTACCGCACCCGGTCCTTGAAATGCCGCACCATGTAGCGCACGTAGCCGAGCCACGCCGCGAAGTACGCGGGACTCGCCGCCGGGTCGGGCCAGGGCGCGCGGTTGTAGTAGGTCTCCATGAGCTCGCGGTTGCGCTGCGGCACGCGCGGCTCGGGCGCGTGCAGCCAGTTGCCCTTGTCGAGCACGAGCACCACCTCGATCCCGTGCCGCACCGCCTCCGTGATCGCCGCATCGGTGCGGGGATCGACGGCGAGCACTCCTTTCTCGCGCTCGACGTACGCCCACTGGAGCGCGCTCATGTCGTAGCCGACGCGCGCCCACTTGAACCCGAGGTCGTACTGCACCGGCCAGAGCATGTCCTGCGTGAAGCGGTCCATGCCGTACCCAAGGTGCGTCGAGGACACAGTCACGCCCGCGCCGCGCGAGTGCAGGGCGAGGTTCGCGCCGGAGCTCGACAGAACCTCGACCTCCGCGATCGAGAAGCAATGGCCCAGGCCCAGGACGTCGGGGACCTCCTCGCCGATGATCCACACCTGCTTGGCGCGCCGCGCCTCGAACCGCAGCTCGATCGGGTCCATGGCCGGGCCGGCGGCGAGGTCGTCGATCTCGCGGACGGTTTCCCAGCGCCGGCCGTCCCGGCTGAGCTTCACCGCGAGCGTGCGCGGCAGGCCCTGCCCTATGCCGGCGGTGTCGGTCGGCTCGCTGGGAATGGGCGCAAAGCCGCGCATGCCTTTCCTGGACGGGATCAGCCGGACGGCGCAGACCTCGGCCTCGACCGGCAGGTCGATGCGAATCCACACGGGCTCGACATCGGGCTCGATCTGGGCGCGGCTGCACCAGCACGTCTCGGGGTCACCATCGATCAGGTGGACGCAGAGCACCGGCTGGTCGTCGATGCGCAGCGACCGCGGCTCGCGCGCCGGTGTGGAGCCGAGCAGGTTGTTCTTGATCTCCCACGATTTCTTGGGGACGATCTTCTCGCCGCCCTCGGCCCCGCGCTGCCACACAAGATCGGGTATGAAGTCGGGGCTCACGCCGTGGACGTACGTGTAGCCAAACGCGTAGACCGGGACGCCCGCGCAGTGGGCCTCGACGGTGGCGAAATCCTCGATGCACGGCCGTGCGCTCTTCGCGCGCTCCGCCGGGCCGTGCGCGCACCCCGCCGGCGCGCCGCACAGGCCGAGCAGGGCCCCGACGATGATCGCGAATCGGATCGCGCGCCTGCCGAGGGCGGCAAGGCTCGCGCTGCGTCGAGAGCTATCCATACGTGCGCCTTCCTTTCTTCTCCGCGCCGGTCCGGAATCACGCGGCCTTCTCCGCACCGCAAGGGGCTGTGCAACACAACGAGCGCATCTTACGCAGCGGCTGTGCCGCCCGCAACAACGGCCTCACTACGCGTGCGCGTACTCGTCGACAACACCCGTCGCTCCCTCGGCGCCGTCCTGCGGCGGGCCGCGCGCTCGGCCTGGAAACCACCCGCCCCGGCGGCGCAGCGGATCGCGCACTTTCCTGGAACGGCTGCATGTCGTGTGATATCATGCGAAGTGAGGAGGTACGTTGAACGTGTTGAGCCTTGATAGAGAGAGAAGCGTCAAAGTTCCGCTCCGCGTCGATGAGGGCGGCGCCGTTCGCGTCGGCGAGACTCGCGTATCGCTTCTCTCCGTTCTCGCGGCCTTCCAGCGGGGTGCGACGCCCGAACAGGTCGTGCACAGTTTCCCTACGCTCAGGCTCCAGGATGTGTACGCGGTCATCAGCTACTATCTGGCGAACCGGGCGGAGCTCGATGCCTGGATCGCGGAAGAGCGCCTGGAATTCGAGCGTGTCCGCAAGGAAACGGAGGCGCGCTGCGGCCATGAGGACATCCGCGAGCGTCTTCTCAAGCGCAAGGCCGAGCAGGAGAGGCCTGTCTGACCGTGCTGCGCTTCCTTGCCGACGAGGATTTCGACCAGCGCATTCTCCAAGCGCCTCCGGTCACCCAGTCCCGACCCCAAAATGTAGTGCCAACTTCGGGGGTGTCAGCGACGTAAGTCGTTATGCCACAACATCCCGCCTTCCGAAACCCTTCAAGTTGGGCTAGATCTTGCGCTGTTCAGCCTTCCCGGAGAATGGGAGGGCCGCATTCTCTTTCTCCCGCTGAGGTAGCAACGCCGGATCGATGCCGTGCCACAGGGGGTAGTGAACTGCGGGACGCCGCACGCTCGACCCGAGCCGGACGCTCTCGCGAATCCGAGGCGTGGAAGCTACTCCGGCGCGGGACTCAACGCGACGATCGTCCACAAACGCACGGACGGCACGGTGATGGAGGCGGTGTCGCCTTCCCTGCGCACGGGCACGGTGACGGTCTCGCCGCCGAAGGCGACACACCGCGCTTCCGCGGCGTTGCCGGCGAGTCCGGCCGGCAGGGCCACTCGCACGTTCTCGGCCGCGCGCATGCGATCGGCGGCGGCGGCGTAGTCGAGGTTGACGAGGTGGACAGCGACGGCGGCGCCCTTGCGCCTGACCGTGGCGGCGATGGTCTTCGGCGCCTCCGGCGCGACGTCGGGGACCGGCTCGAAACCGTCGAGCAGCGCGGCGTTCGCGCGCACGAATCGGTAGAGCGGCGCGAATTCCGACACCGGCGCCTGGTACCAGTGGGTGCCGAGCTTCTCGGTGAAGCACCACTGCCGCGAAGGATGCGGCGCCATGAACCGCTGGCCGTGCGCGTACGCGAGGGCGATCCAGAAGCGCGCGAGCTCGCAGGCGCCGCGCTCCTTGACATACGCCCAGTCGTGGCCGGACGCGGTGCACGCGAGCGGCCGATCGAGCCGCCGTGCGGCGTCGAAGGCCCGCAAGGCGCCCGCGAGCGCGCTCGTGCCCTTGCCGGCCTCGAACCAGACCTCGCACACGACGTACGTCAGGCGGGGCACGACGTAGTGATGGACCTCGTTGCCCAGGCACGCGTTCGCGCTCAGGAGGACGGGGTGCCCGGCCGCCTCCGCGGCCACGGCGCGCAGCTCCTCGACGAAATCGGCCGCGGCCTCGAGGTGATACTGCTTCCAGAGATCGAAGAGCGGGATCGAGCCGGCCCGGCGCTTCACGGCGTCCGCCGTGGTCGCGACGCGGCGCACGACCGTCCGGTAGTCGAACGCCGCGAGCTCCTCGACGCCGGCGGCGGCGAGCTGCTCCCGGGTCGCGTGCCGCGCGAGGTACGCCCTGAATCCGGCGATCGAGTGGTCGTCGAAGCCCCCGCCGTACCAGGCGGCGGGGCTCGCCACGCCGAGATGGTCGTCGACGTGGAGGCCGTCGGCGCCGCCCGCCATGACGCGGCGCACGTTGGCTTTCACGTGCTCGCGGAACGCGGGATGGTTCGTGTTCCCGAAGTCGGTGGTCTGGCCGCGGTGGACCTTGTCGAACTGCCACGGCACGGGGATGGGTTTCCCCTCGATGTCGATCGCGACGGCTTCGCGCAGCGCCGCGTTCTCGTAGAGGGTCTGCGCGCCCGCGGTCAGACACCAGACGCTGCCCGTGCACCGGATGCCGAGATCGCGGTGCCGCTTCACCTCTTCCTTTGTGTTCGCGCCGCCCCAGGCGACGAACGTGGCGCCGTAGGCCTCGTAGGCTTCGGACGTCGAGGCGTACATGAAGACCACCTCGGAGTGCCGCAAGACCGGCGGGGCCGCGCCGCCGGCCGGCGGATCGGCCGCAGCCGGCGCGAGACCGAAGAGCAGTCCCACAAGAAGCACCCCGATCTTTCCCGACAAGTTCCTCAGGCGGCGGTCAGCGTTCATCGGTGTCCTCCCTGCGGACGGAGCGCCGTGTCCGGTCCCGATCGTAGCATGGACGATCACGGCGCGACAGCGGCGGCCGGCGGCGCGGCGCGCGCGGCGCTCAGGCGGGGTATAATGCAAGCAACGCCGGCCGGTCGATACCGGCGCCGTTGTCATGGAGGTGCGGCATGCGCTCTCGGAATGTTCTGCGCGCGAAATCCCGGGCGCTGGCGGCGGCATGGGCCGCCTGCCTGTCGATGCAGGCGGCCGGCGCGGCGGCGACGATCTTCGATTTCGACACCCCGGCCTCGTCGGGCGCGTGGACGCCGCTCAACGACGGCGTCATGGGCGGCCTCTCGCGAAGCAACGCCCGCATCACCGGCGCCACGACGCTGGCCTTCACCGGCGAGGTGTCGCTCGAGAACAACGGCGGCTTCGCCTCGATCCAGTCGCGCGTGCAGGCCATCGACCTGCGCGAGACGAGCGGTCTTGCCGCGCGCGTTCGCGGCGACGGCAAGACCTACTGGATGACGCTGCGCACGAACGTTCCCATCCCGGCCGGCTGGTATCAGGCGCGCATCGAGACCGCCGCCGGGAAATGGATCGAGGTGCGCCTCCCGTTCGACCAGTTTCGAGCCACATCGTTCGGCCGGACGCTGCCGGGAGCGCCGCCGCTTCCCCGGAACGCGATCGAGTCCATCGGCTTCCTGATCTCCGACAAGCAGAAGGGGGCGTTCGCGCTGGAGGTCGACTGGATCAAGGCCTATGCGAGCGCACGGCTTGCGGCCGGCGACAGGGCGCCCGCATTCACGCGTCCCGATCAGCGCGGCGCGGCGACCGCACTTGCCGACTTCGAGGGCAAGAAGGTCCTCGTCTACTTCTATCCCAAAGCCGACACGCCGGGATGCACCGCGCAGGCCTGCAGCGTCCGCGATGCGGACGCGGCCCTCGATGCGCTCGGGCTCGAAGTGCTGGGCGTGAGCCCCGACCAGCCTGACGCGCAGCAGAAATTCGACGAGAAGTTCTCGCTTGGGTTCCGGCTGCTCTCCGACCCGGACAAGACCGCGGCGCGCGCGTACGGCGCGATCGAGACGAGAACCGCGAACGAGACGACGACGGAGACGATCGTGCGCTCGGCGTTTCTCATCGACGAGCAGGGCGTGATCCTCAAGGCGTGGTACAAGATATCGCCCGCGGAGATGGTGCCCGAGGCCATGCGCGCGCTCGCGCGCTGAACC
This sequence comes from Planctomycetes bacterium UBA4800, assembly GCA_002402755.1. Classification (GTDB taxonomy): domain Bacteria; phylum Planctomycetota; class UBA8108; order UBA8890; family UBA8898; genus UBA8898. The sequence goes on along the minus strand of DHGK01000280.1, from coordinate 25,758 downwards.
CCCCGCCGGCCCGCGTACGGCTTTACACGCGTCCTTGCCCACTGTAGCCTGGAGACGGAGTCTCTTGCAGGAGAAGGAACGTATGCGACGACGTCATGCACGTGCCGGCGCGGTGGCGCTCTTCCTCGTATGCGGCTGCGTCCACGCCGCGCCCAGGCCCAACATCGTCCTGATCGTGGCCGACGACATGGGGTTCTCGGACCTGGGGTGCTACGGCGGCGAAATTGCGACGCCGGCGCTCGACGGCCTCGCGAAGAACGGGCTGCGCTTCACCCAGTTCTACAACACCGCGCGCTGCTGGCCCACGCGCGCCGCGCTGATGCTCGGCTACTATCCGCAGCAGGTCCGCATGGACCCGCCTCGGGGCCCGGCGCCCGACTGGGTGCAGGCCGTGCCGAAGTTTCTCAAGCCGCTCGGCTATCGCGCGTATCACTCGGGCAAGTGGCACGTCCACGTCGTGCCGCGCGTGTGCGCGGACGGCGGCTTCGATCATTCGTACCGCCTGGAAGACCACGACCGCAACTTCAACCCGACGAGGCTGATCGAAGACGACAAGCCCGCGCCGCCCGTGCCGCCCGGCAGCGGCTACTACACGGCGACCGCGTTCGCCGATCACGCCATTCGCTGCCTGAAGGAGCATGCCGAGAAACACGCCGAGAAGCCGTTCTTCACGTACCTCGCCTTCACGACGCCGCATTTTCCGCTGCACGCACCGCCCGAGGATGTCGCCCGCTACCGCGACACGTACCTCGCGGGCTGGGAGGCGGTGCGCACCGAGCGCCATCGCCGCCAGAAGGAGCTCGGGATCGTGAGCTGCGCCCTCTCGAAGCCCGAGCCGCAGATCCGAGCTCCGAGCGGGAAGGCGGGCGTCGAGCGCGACGTCGACCCCGGCGAGATCGCGTACGCGCGCCCGTGGGCCGAGCTGACACCGGAGCAGCAGCGCTTCCAGGCGACGAAGATGGCGATCCACGCCGCGATGGTCGACCGCATCGACCGCGAGATCGGCCGCGTGCTCGCGCAGGTCAAGGCGATGGGCGCGTGGGAGAACACCATCGTCTTCTTTCTGTCCGACAACGGCGCGAGCGCGGAGATCCTGATCCGCGGCGACGGGCACTCGCCGTCCGCCGCGCCCGGATCCGCGGGCTCGTACCTGTGCCTCGGCCCGGGCTGGTCCACGGCGTCGAACACGCCGTTCCGCCGTCACAAGATCTGGGTGCACGAGGGCGGCATCAGCACGCCGCTCGTCGTCCACTGGCCGCGCGGCATCGCCGCGCGCGGCGAGCTGCGCCGCGACCCCGGGCACGTCATCGACATCCTGCCGACGATCTGCGAGCTTGCGGCCGGCGCGGCGCCGGCGCCGCCCGAGGGCGCCCCGCCGTTCCCCGGGCGGAGCCTCGTCCCGGCGTTCGCGCGCGACGGCGCGATCGCGCGCGATTTCCTCTTCTTCCACCATTCGGGCAACCGCGCGCTGCGCGCCGGCGACTGGAAGCTCGTCTCCGCGGGGATCGACGACAACCGCTGGTCGCTCTACAACCTCGCCGAAGATCGCGCCGAGTCGAAGGACCTCGCGGCCGAGGAGCCCGCGCGCGTCCGCGAGCTCGCGGAGAAGTGGCGGCAGCTCGAGGACGAGTTCCGCCGCCAGGCGGGAGAACCGGCCGGCGAGGGCGCGAAGGAAAAGCGCGCGCGATAGCCGAGCGCCGCGCCGGCCGCCTTTCGCCGGAGGGATCAGGCAAACGGCGGCGCGCCGGCCGCGACTATCCCGAGTATCGCCGTCCTCCGTTTCGCCGATTTTCCCCGGCGGAATTTCGAGCCATTTCCTCTTATGATGGAGAGGGCCCATGCAGACCGCTGGAAAGGAAGACTCGCACGCGCGGCCGTCGCGCGCGATTCTCTTTGAGCGGGCCCGCAAGGGCGACCGAAACGCATTCGATGCGCTTTTCGCCCTTGCGGCCGGCCGCATTCTGTATTTCATCCGGTTGCGCCTCGGCAAGGCGCTCCACGGACAGATCGAGTCGATGGACGTTCTCCAGGATGCCTATCTCGATGCCTACACGAGCTTCGAGCACTTCAAGGAATCCGACGACAAGGCCTTCGTCCGCTGGATTTGTCGGATAGCCGAGCATCGCATCCACGACTGCAAGGACTACTTCGATGCCAAGAAGCGCAGGCCGCCGCATGGGATGCACGCGGTTTCCAGGGTGCTTCAGCTCGCCAAGGAGTCGGGAACGGGCCCCCTCACCGCCGCCGAGCGGGCCGATACGCGCGAGCGCCTCGCGAGAGCCATGGAGCGCCTGGAAGAAGAGGAACGGGAAGTCTTGGTCAAGCGCCATTTCGAGAGTATGACGATCGAGGAGATCGGGCACGCCATGGGACGAAGCGAGACGGCGGTGCGGCGGCTCCTCGGGCGGGCGACGGTGAGACTCGGGAGAGTGCTCGCGCCTGCCGATAGCGAAACAGGTGCCGCGCGTGGATAGCACAGACGCAAGCAGCCGTTACCACGACGCGCTCTGCCGTCTTGCAGAGCATCTTGCCGGCACATTGGCGGCCGAGGCCGATGCGGCGGCGCTCGCCGCACAGTTTCACGTCACACCCGAGGACGTCCGCCACTGTCTGGCCGCTCTTGCCGCCGTCGACAACGCCCTGGGAGAGGATTTTCCTGTCGCCGCCGGCTCGCATGGCGACACGTGCGCGGAGTTGCCGGTTCTTCCCGAGGACTACGAGATTCTCGGGGAAATCGGCCGTGGGGGGATGGGGATCGTTTTCATGGCGAGGCAGCGCTCGCTTGACCGCACCGTGGCCATCAAGGTGCTACGGCCGGCCGAGCTCACCTTCGGCAAGGCGCTCCAGCGCTTCGAGCGGGAGGCAAAGAGCCTCGCCAAGCTTCGCCACGGGCACATCGTGGCCATTCACGAGGTGGGACGGTCCGGGGGGAACCTGTTCTACATCATGGATTTCGTCGACGGGAAACCACTGGCGGAAATCCTCCGCAAGGGCCCCATGACCGCATCGGGTGCGGTGCGCGTGCTCAAGCAGGTGGCGAGCGCCGTAGCGTATGCCCACAACCACGGCATCATCCACCGCGATCTCAAGCCGTCGAACATCCTCATCGACTCGCGCGGAGAGGCCTTCGTCGCCGACTTCGGTCTTGCGCGCGACGCCGCGATCCAACAGGATCTCACGGCAAGCGGCCTTCTCCTCGGCACGCCTGCCTACATGAGCCCCGAACAGGCGCGGGGCGACGCCGCGCTGATCGGAGAACGAACCGATATCTATGCTCTGGGCGCGATTCTCTACGAATGTCTCACCGGCCGGCGTCCATTCGACAAGAGTTCCATCGTCGAGACGATTCACGCGGTCATTCACCGAGAACCGTCCTCACCACGCTATCTCAATCGGCGCATCCCCACCGATCTCGAAGTCATCTGTCTCAAAGCCATGGCGAAGGAGCCCGAAAGGCGCTACGGCACCGTGCGCGCCTTTCTGGAGGATCTGGAACGATTCGAGGAGGGACGCCCGATCAGAGCACGCAGGCCCACCGCGGCGTACCGCCTGTCGCGCTGGATTCTGAGAAACAGGGTCCCCGTGGCCGCAGCCGGGGCGACCGCTCTCATCATGGCATTCGGTTTCTGGGCGGTAGCGCTTCCTGTCACCCGAGGGAGCCCCACGACGTTGCAGTACTTCGCCCGCCTGGCCCATGACCAGGGCCGATTCGAGGAGGCGGTCAGCTTCTACAAGAGCGCGATACGTGGAATCCCGCAAGAACGGAACAACAGGAGCAACCCCCTGGCGGTCGAGCTCCACCGGGGGTGGATCGAGAGCCAGCGGGCGTTGATCATGGAGCTCGGCCTCAAGAACTGCTTCCAGGAAGCCGCGCTCCGAAATGAAGAAATCGCGGCTGATGCGTACGCCTTCTACGGACCTGGATACGAAGATGAGATCGGCGATCTGCACCTCTCCCGTGCGCGTTCCTGGCTCAAGGCAGGAGACTACGCGAAGGCTCTCGATGCCTTCGGCGCTCTCAAGGTCGCGCTCGAGGCCCCGGGGTCCGAGCCCAGACTGGATGCGCTGATCGCGGCCGCGTCGGACGAGGCCCATACCGACCACCAACTGGCGGTTAACTTCGCCAACTACATGCTGTTCAACGTTTATAACAGCCGCTGGGAGGAGTTCCTCGCTCGCTTGTGCGAGAAATCGCCGGATAGCAGGGCCGCGCTTCGGCACGTGCTGCTCTTGGCGCTCCAGCGATTCCTGGCTGGAGGTGGGTATCAACAAGAGTACTTCGATCAAGCCCAAGCCTCGGCACGGTCGTGGATGGAGTTCCAGAACACCCCTGACTTCGAAGAGCCCCTGGCCGACATCGCGCAGATGGACGGCCTCTCGCCCGAGCTTCGCGCTCTTGCCGTGGAGTTTCTCTCGATCGCCGCCGACCTGCCGCTTCGATCTGAACGGCGGCTCCTGACAGAGGACGCGGGAGAACGGCACAACCGGCCCAGCCCGCTTCCGTCCATCAATCCTCAACTTGAGGCGGAGATCGTCTCCTCTTGGAAGCAGTTCCGCGCGGTCTCTCGGAAGGAACGATACCACGGCTGCGTCAGGTGGGCCGTGGAGAAGTTCCTAGGGCCGAAGGATATCCTCCGCGGCGCCTCGCGCTACGATCTTTCGACGTGGCTCGGCGCGTATACGGGTCTTTCCCGCGTGGATGAGGCCGGTGTGCGTGCATGGTGGGAACGTCACGAGAAGGATGACCCGGTCGTCTACCTTTCGGAGCAGCTCGGCGTGTCGCCCCAAGAGGACCTGCTCACGGTGTTCAACGAATTCCTCAGGACCGACTGGCTCGAGCACAAGAAGCGGCGAGAGTTGCTTCTCAAGCTCCTTCGACTCAAGGCTCCCACGGAGGTCATGGCGAAGGTCAAGGGATCGAACCATGCCATGGTGTGGTACGAGGTCCTCAGACCGCCCGACGAACCATACCAGTTGAGGATCGCCCGTATCGAGTCTCCCGTGATGACGGGCGTGCCGCGAGTCGCGTGGGAACAAGTCCGACCACTTCGCATCGGGGAGACCATCACGATCGAGTGGGAGGCTGAACGGAAGGCGTACAAGTACCCCCGTATAGGCGTCAAGGTTCCCGGGGTTCCCGATAAGATCCGCACGAAAGACAGCTACGTAGCCTACCTGAAATACAGCGCCCGAGCGGAGTGGTTCAACGGTAGAGTCATGGTGCACGCACGCGGCGGGCACACAGGATATTCCATTGACCCGGTCTCCGCCGAGCTTGGCTTCGTCATGCCGGCGTATTCTTCGGGCGGCGGCCACGATTGGCGGGATCCTCCCGCCAGGCTCTTCGTTGTTCTCGAGACGCCAGGGGCGGATTCCCGCTCCTGGTCGATAGACGACTGGCGCGCGAGAATTGCCAAGGACCTTGCCTTTTACGCCGCGGGTTTGCAGGAACGAGGGATCGACTACTTCACCACGCGTTACCTCAACGCAGTCAATCACCTCCTCCACGCAATCGGCGACTTCCTGCCGCTTCCCGGGGCTCGTCGCGAGCTGGCGGCGTTGGGCGAATCCTGCGGGGCAGTGACGCAATCCAAGCTTCTCAAGGCGCGCCTCCTGGCCGGTGACGCCGCGCCTGTTGCCGATCCGGAGCTCAGGAATGCTCTCAAGGAGGCCTTTCGCGATGCGAAACCGGAGTACTGCGTACGCCTGCTTCTCGCAACGAAGGTGCAGGGGGTGAGGGATCTGGCATTGTCAGCTCTGGAAACCCGCTGGCAGCGGCCATTCGATGCGGCCGATCTTGTGGAGCAGGCAATAGCCAAGGAGAAGATAACGCCGAGCCCCGCGCTCAACCAGAACCTCGCGCAGGCGCGCGCATACGGACTTGCGCAGGACTGGTGGTTCACGCATCCGGGTATCCTCGGTGTCGGCGCCATGGTGGGACTCTTCATCGTGTACCTGCTCGTCGCGGCGCTCTTGCCGCTGCGCCCCTTCGCGCGCCGCTACACGCCCGCGGCAGGACTCATCGTCGCCGGCGTAATCGTCGCGATGTTCGACTATCCGTGGAGAGATCGGGATCTTCTCCCGACCGAGGCTGGATATGCTCTCATGGCAGCGGGAGCGCTGGTGTTCGCCCGGGGCGCGGGAAGATCGAGCTTCCTGCTCATCCCCTTGGGTTTCGTTCTTGCGCTCGCGCTCGCGCTCGCCGCGCACGGAGTTGCGAATCCGGCGGCTCTGCAGCACACGAGCGGTCTTGCGGCCGCCGTTTCGCTGAGCTGCCTGCCTTTCCTCTTCCATCGCGTGGTCGTCAAGGCCCTCGGAAGAGCCGGCGTGGTGGCGCCGCGTGTTCTCGACTACTTCCACGGAAGACTGGGAGCCTTCTGTATCCTGTACATGCTTCCCATGGGACTCTACCACCTGGCCCGACTCATCGCGCTCGCCTTCTGCGTTGATCTTTCAGACGGATTCTTCGCAGGAAATTCCGTCATGATCATCCTGCTTGGTACCGGTGCGGTGGTCAGCCTGCTTGCGATGGTGCTCTTCCCCCTCGAGAAAGAGATCCGCCGAGTACTGAGCGCGTGACCGGGGGCGGCCGCCTTTCGCCGGAGGCATCAGGCAAACGGCGGCGCGCCGGCTCTGGAAGCGGAATGCGCGGTCGAGTAGAGTTACATTCCGGCCCGAAGGAGGAGGCTCGCGCACCAGTCCCCTGGGATCGGGCGCACCTCTCCGCACGCGGCCCGCGGCTCCGGCAAGGACAGATGAAAGCGATCAGCATCCTCAACGATGTCATCGGCCCCGTCATGCGCGGGCCGTCCAGCTCCCACACGGCGGGCTCGTACCGCCTGGCGGCCCTGGCCCGGTCGCTCCTCGACGACGCGCCGGCCGAGGCGGAATTCACGTTCGATCCCGGCGGCAGCTACGCTCGCTGCTACGAGTCCCAGGCCTCCGACCTCGCGTTCGCGGCGGGATCGATGGGCTGGTCCATCACGGACGACCGCTTTCCGCGCGCCCTGGCGCTGGCGCCGGCGGCAGGGCTGCAGGTGCGGTTCCGCGTGGAGCCGCTGCCCGGGGCGAGCCATCCGAACGCCGTGCGCATCCGCCTCCGAGGGCGCGGCGGCCGAACGCTCGAGGCCGCGGGGAGATCCATCGGCGGCGGCGCGGTGGAGATCATCGCACTGGAGGGCTGGCCGGTCGTGCTCACCGGTCTCTGTCACGAGACGCTGGTCGAGCTGGATGCGAGCGCCGAGGCGGCGGTGCGCCCCCGACTGGAATGCGGCGGAGAGAACCTCGGCGAGGTCCGGCGCGTCGCCGCCGGCCGCCGGATGCTGCTGCTCGCGCGACGGCGGAGCGCGTTGCCCGCCGAGCTCAAGGACGAGCTCGCGTCGCTTCCCGGCGTGACGCGGCTGTTCCCCGGCGCGCCGCTCGGCTTCGTCACGCGCGGGCCGCAGCTCTTCGATGGGGCCGCGGGGATGATAGAGTTCGCCGAGGCGGGAGCGCTCTCGCCGGGCCGGGCGGCGGCGCGCTACGAGGCGTCCCTGCTCGGGCTGTCCGAGGAGGAGATCATCGAAGAGATGATGCGGCGCGCCGACATCATGACGGCGAGCGTCCGCCGCGGTCTCGATCTCGACGTGCCGGACATGCAGCTCCTGCGCCCCACGGCGGCGCGCATCTACAGGGCCGAGGCGGAAGGCCGGCTGGCGGCCGGCGGCCTGCACACCCGCGCGGCCGCGCGCGCGATGGCCGCCATGCACGTCAACTGCGGCAGGGGCGTGGTGTGCGCGGCGCCGACGGCCGGCTCGGCGGGCGTGATCCCGGGAGTGCTGGCGACCCTTCTCGACGAGAAGGCCGTGAGCCGGGAGCGGCTCGCCCTGGCCCTGCTTGCGGCGGGCGCGGTGGGCGTCGTCGTGGCCGAGCGCTCGACCTTCGCCGCCGAGGTGGCGGGCTGCCAGGTCGAGATCGGCGCCGCGGGCGCGATGGCGGCGGCCGCGGTGGTCGACGTTGCCGGCGGCACGATGCGCCAGGCCTGCGATGCGGCGGCCATCGCCTTCCAGAACACCATGGGAAGCGTGTGCGACCTCGTGCAGGGCATCGTCGAGATTCCCTGCCACACGCGCAACGCCGCGGCCGCGGCGGCGGCCTTCGTCAACGCGGATCTGATCCTCGGCGGCTACCATAACCCGATCCCGCTCGACGAGACCATCGACGCGGTCCACGCGGTGGGCCTGGCGATGCCCGCCGAACTGCGCGTGACGTCGCTCGGGGGACTGGCCGCGACGCCCTCGGCCAGGGCGCTGCCGAGAATCGCGGAGGGCCGCCAATGACGGAGAACCGGCGCAGCCTCGTCTTCCTGTCCGCCGCCGATGTCCGCGCCGCGCTTCCCATGCGGGAGGCGGTGGACGCGATGAAGTCCGCCTTCGCGGCGCTTTCCTCCGGCGACGCGGTCCTGCCCCTGCGCTCCCGGATTGCGGCGGCCCGACAGAAGGGCTCGCTCCTCATCATGCCGTGCTCCGTGCCCTCCCGGGGCCTCCTCGGCCTCAAGGCGGTGACCGTGTACGACGGGAACGCGGCGCTCGGGCTGCCGCGCATCCAGGCCCTGGTCATCCTGCTGAACGGCGACGACGGGAGTCCGCTGGCCGTTCTGGACGGCGCATCCCTCACCGCGATCCGCACCGGCGCCGCCTCGGGCGCGGCGACCGATCTCCTGGCGCGCCGGGATGCCTCCACTGCGGCGATCCTCGGCGCCGGCGTCCAGGGGCGCACTCAGCTTGAAGCCGTCTGCGCGGTCCGGGCCATTCGCGAGGCCTGGGTCTTCGACATCGACTCGCACGCCGCCGAGGTCTACGCGCACGAGATGCGCGCCTCGACCGGGGTTGCCGTGAAGGCCGCGCCGAGCGCGGCGAGCGCCGTGCGCTCGGCAGACATCATCTGCACCGCGACGTCCGCCTCCTCGCCCGTCTTCGCCGATGCCGACCTGAAGGCGGGCGTCCACATCAACGCCGTGGGCTCGTACCGCCCGGATGTCCAGGAAGTGCCGGCGGAAACGGTGCTGCGCGCCCGGGTCGTCGTGGACCATCGCGAGTCAGCGCTGTCGGAGGCCGGCGACATTCTCGTGCCGATCCGGCAGGGACGCTGTTCCCCCGAATGCATCGCCGCCGAGCTGGGCGAGATCGCCGGCGGACGCCGGCCGGGCCGGTGCGCAGACGACGAGATCACCTTCTTCAAGTCCGTCGGCGTGGCCATCCAGGATCTGGCGGCGGCCGCGGCGGCCCTCGACAACGCCCGGAAGCTGGGGTTGGGGACGACGATCCCTCTATGACTTCGCCGAGGGCCCCGTCCGTTCAGTGCCCGAGGCGGCGTCGTCCACGGTGCGCGGGAATGGAGACCCGACATGTAGCGTGCGGCGGCGTTGCGCGCCGCCTGTCCCGCGCCTCCTATCCGCCCTGCGATTCCTCCTTCTCGATCAGGATCACGTAGGAGACGCCGGGCTTCTCCCGGTGGCCCGCGCCCGTCGCGGCGATGATCTCGTTCTTCCCGTCGTTGTCGGCATCGCCGACGGCGATCCAGGACGCATCGACGGTCACCGCCGCGAAGTCGGCAAGCAAGGTCGTCGTGATCTCGCCGCCTGCGGCCGCTTCGAACATGAAGATGTTGCCGAGCCCCGCGCCGCCCCACTGCCGCTCGCCGCGCGTCGAGACGATGAGCTCTCGGTCGCCGTCGTTGTCGGCGTCGGCGATGCACATCATCTTCTCGAAGAAGCCGAGGTCGAGGCGCGAGTCCTCGCGCGCGAACGTGTGGACGATTGTCGCGCCGCCTTCGTCGACGCGGTAGGCGAGGATGGTCCCCTTCGCCTCGCCGCGCGTGCGATTCCAGCCGACGATGAGCTCGTTCCTTCCATCGTTGTCGACGTCTCCCACCTCGGCCGCGCAATCGAAGCAGCGGAGACCATCGAATCCCTCGATGGCGATCCGGCACGGGACGACGAGCTCGCCCTTCGGGTCGAACTCGAAGATGCGGACGGCGGCCTTGTCGTCGCGGTACGAGTCGCAGATGATGCACTCGACCGCGCCGTCGTTGTCGACGTCGGCGATGCAGGTGTCCTCGCCCGAGCCGGCGCACTGGAAGATCGTCCGGCGCGCGATCGCCCCGAGGCCCTTCTCGACATCGTAGCGCACGACCTCGCCGCTCCCGCAGTAGGCCGCGACGATTTCCTTGACGCCGTCGCCGTCGATGTCGGCGATGCCGAAGTTGTGGGTGTAGGCGCTCCCCTGCTGGAAGGGCCGGCTCGAGCGCTCGCGCGTCACGCGCGTCCCATCGGTTGCAAGCACGTGGAGGTAGGCCGGCTCCGCCGCTTCCTGCCCCGTGCCGGCGACGACCTCGTTCTTGCCGTCGCCGTCGAGATCGACGACGCGCACGGCGAGGCCCATTCCCGGCTTCGGGGCTCGGCGGGCCAAGTCCTCTGCGAGGAGCCGCGTCTGCCACACGCCGTCCTTCTTCTTCCAGAGGTAGAGCCTGCTCGCGGGACATCCCGTCGCGAGCACCTCGTTCGCGCCGTCGTTGTCGGCATCGCCGATCTCCACATCCCACCCGACGTAGCTCTGGTCGACCCTGGCGATGACCTCGGCGCGCCAGCCCGCCCCGAGCGCGACGAGCTCGTCGATCCTCTCGCCCGCGTCGCCCTCGGGCAACGCCGCGTGATCGACCACCGTCGCCGGGAGGAGCCGGACGGGACCGAGCAGCCCCGAGGGAGCGTCGGGCCACGCCGACGCGTCGAAGGGCTTGTACTGGATGTTGACTATGTTCGCGTCGTAGAACTTCTTCCACGGGACGCGGCGGCGATCCATGTCGGCGATCCGGTTGGCGCCGAGATTCGTCACCTCGATCTCGAGGGTATTCTCCCCGGCCGCAAGGAAGTCGCCGATCGGGATCTTGAAGGGAAGGCTCCACAGGGCGCCGACCTCGCGGCCGTTCACGCGCACGCGCGCGCTCTCGCCGACGCGCCCGAGATCGAGGATCCACTCCCGGCCGGCGCCATCGGGCGGCCGGGCGAACGCCGCCGTGTAGCGCGCCGTTCCGGCAAATACCGCCGCGTCGGACCCGCCGAGCGCGCTCCACGAGGCGAGCCTCGCCGTCTCGAAGGGCGCCGGCAGCCGCGGCCCGCCGTCGATGAAGGACACGCGCCAGGGGCCGGCGACATCGACCGGCGCGGCGGCGTCCTCGCGCACGTAGCGCCAGGAAGCGCCCGTAACCTGCCGCGTCGCGAACGTGCGGACGATGCGCGATTCGCCGGGCGCAAGCCGGACGTAGATCGCCGGTCTTCCCGCGCGGTCGTGTCGCAGCGCGGCCGTGCCGTTGCCGTCCGGGAAACGCGGGTCCATCAGCACCGCGGAGCGCGCGGCCACGCCGAGCGGCGTCCATCCCTCGACGGTCTTCGCGCCGAGGTTCGCGAGAAAATAGTGATGCCCTTCTCCGTGCGTGCGGCGAATGAACCTGATGCCCGCAGCCGCGATGGGCTCGCGCCGCGCGCCGGCGCTCCCGAGCATCGCATCGATGTCCTTCCCGGCGAGCACGCGGCCCGCGCCGACGGCGGCGTGCCGGCCCCACGAATCCGAATTGTCCTCGAGGTCGATCGCGGCGGCCGCCGCGGCGAGGCGCGTTCTCCGCTCCTCGAGCCCTCCGAGGCCGGGAACATCGCGCGGGAACCCTTCCTCGAAGATGACCGTCGCGCCGCCCCGCGCGAGCGCAATGAGCCGCTCGAACGTCTCGACCGGCATGCAGCGGCACGCGGGGACGAGGACGGCGCGGTAGGCGCCGCCGGGAGTCCGGATCCCTTCGGGCGTCGCACGTGCGCCCGCGAGCATGCGGTCGGAAACATAATCGAACGCGTACCCGCGTTCGGCGAGCGCGCACGCGACGCGATGGAAGGCCGTCCCGTGAAGCCATTGCCCGAGATTGTGGACGCCGAAGCCCACGAGCATGCCGGCGGGCGAGTGCCAGACGTCGTGGATCGGGAAGTAGAGGAGAACGTCGTTGTCGGGCTCCCCCGACTGGAGGATCGATTGGCAGCGCGCTATGTACGCGGCGAGCTCGGGCAAGTCGCGATGGAAGACGCTCGTCGGACCGAAGTTCGTCGAGGCGTAGAAGAGCCAGCCCGGCCACGGCTCGCTTCGCGGCGAGTACGTCGTCCCGTGGAAGAAGACGTGGTTGATCCCGCTCGCGAGGAGCTGATCGATCTCGGGCTTCGCCTGGGCGAGCGAAACCGTGAAGTGCTCGGCGAGCCACGTGCACGTCTCGGACGACACGAGCCGTTTCCCGGCGACGTGGGCGGCCGACGACGAGAACTTGAGCATCAGCGGATCGGGCGGCTCGTTCTTGAACGTCGGGTCGGCACGCAGGCCGGGAATCGGGAAGCCGCTCGGCCCGAAGATCTCGGTCTCGGGAATGTCGCTCGCCGCGTAGAGGTCGAGGATGTTGCCGGGCGAGCCGTGCGCCTGGTTCCGTGTCAGGCATCCCTTGGCGTGCGACCAGGCGACCCAGGGCTCGATGAAGTCCTCGAGGATGAGATCGGCGATCGTCGCGCGATAGTCGGCCTTGACGCGCGCAACGGTGTCCTCGGGGCCCTGGCCGAGGAAGGCCGGGAGAAGCGGCCGCAGGTCGTATCCGCGGCGCACTCGAAACGCGTCGAGAAATCCCGGCGCCCAGTCGGCGCCGTAGTACTCGTAGGAATCGTGGTACTGGGCGCGGGGCGGGCGGCCCCGGTAGCCGGCAAACGCCTTGTCGAAGCGTTCCAGATAGGCGTCGAGCGCCTTGCGCGAAAACGGGTCGACGACCTTCCCCTCGGCCCCGGGCGCGGCGCGCTTGACGTTCTGTCCCGTCCCGGCCGTCGAGACGACGCAGAGGCTCCACTTGCCCGCGGGAGGAGTCCACCCCAGGGCGCCGCCGCCATCGACCTCGTTCGTCAGGTCGAGGGGCTCGCCCGACTCGGGAAAGGCCATCACGGCCTCGATCCTGCCCGCGGGGAGCTTCTCCGAGAGGCGCTCGCCCGCGCCCAGGGTGTAGCGCTTGATCACGACCTTGCAGGCGGCATGCTCGGGCGTGACGTTGGGTCCGCCGAACGGCCAGCCCGTTCCCGTCGTCATGTCGACGCCCATGCCGGCGCGGCCCGCGGCTTCGACCGTCAGGCGGAGCGCCTCCATCCACGCCGGGCTCAGGTACGGAATGCACCGATCCTCGAAGCCCTTGACCCCGTAGATCGGGATGATGTGGACGCCGCCGAGCCCGGATTTCCCGTAGATTTCGAGCACGGCGGAAAGCTCCGCCGCCTCGACGGCGCTCCCCATCCACCACCAGTAGGTCCACGGTTTCTGCTCGGCGGTCGCCGCCGGCCATTCGAACGCGGCGTCGCCGGCCGGCGCTGCGTCCGCGAACGCGACGGTGCACAGGACGAGAACGCAGGCAATTCGCATGTGATCTCCTCTCCCCTGGGGCCGCCGCCCATTCTATGCGACCGTCGAAACGGATCCAATGCCGCGGCGCGATCCNNCAGGTTGACCGTGCCGGAGGTCTCCGATACCATCCGGGTGTCGGGAGTCCCCGATACACGTGCGCGGTGCGAGAGGCACTAGGCCATGCGGAGAATAACGGAAATCAAGGTTCTCGAAGGGTATCGCCTCGAGCTCACGTTCGACGATGGGGTATCAGGCATCGTCGATCTCTCCGATCTTGCCGGCAAAGGGGTGTTCGCTCGCTGGCGCGAACGTTCCTTCTTTGCGCAGGCGCGCGTTGGAAGCTCGGGCGAGGCCGTCTGGGCCGACGAAATCGACCTGTGCCCCGATGCGCTGTACCTGAAGGCGACGGGCAAGAAGCCCGAAGATCTGTTCCCCGATCTTCGCCGCGAGCAAGCACGTGCCTGAGATAAGCCGTTTTCTCGGTATCGTCATCAAGATGTTCTGGGACGACCATAATCCGCCTCATTTCCATGCGGAATACGGTGAGCTTCGCGCGTTGGTCGACATTCAGAGTCTGAGCTTTTTCGCTGGACGCCTGCCTCCGCGCGTTGCGGGTCTGGTGATAGAGTGGGCGACGCTCCACAAGCAGGAGTTGCTCGAGGACTGGGAACGAGCGTGCGCGAAAGCAGCGCTCCTGAAGATCGCGCCGCTGGAATAACGGACAAACCTCTCCCTGCGGGGCCGATCCCGTCCGGGGACAGGATCCCGTCCGGGGACAGTCACCGATTTCCCACGGGAAATCGGTGACTGTCCCCGGATATCTACCGCTTCTTCAGGAGATCCAGGATGTCCTGGATTCCCTTCTCGATCTCCTCGCGCCGATCCTGGCGGCGGTCGCGAGGCTTCTCCTGGGCGGGTTGCTCCTTCTCCGGCACGTCCTGCGAGGATTCGGGAAGGGGGATCCGGCCCTCCAGGATCCCTTCGAGGTCAAGGCCTCCGATTCCCGGTTCAAGGGAGAGCTCCGGCTTCGCCGTCGTCCCCCGCAGCTTGAGCGGGAGCATGCCTCCTCCGAGCAGCTTCTCGGCGTAGTCGAGGATCCGGCGCGCCCTCTTGTCGCCGACGGTCTCCTTGAGGCTCGAGAGATTCACGCCGTAGTCGATCTTTCCGTCGAAGGTCGTCGTGCCTTCGAGCCCAAGGTTGCGGAGCTTGCTTCCCTCCCGCGCCTCCAGAAAGACGTTCCTCGATGAGACCTTCCCCGCACCGATCTTGAAGTCCGAACCGATCTCCTGGAAGACCACCTCGCGCAGGTCGGAGCGCAGAAGCGACGCGAGCTCCCGGAAGAAGGGCGATGCCGTGATTCTTCCATCGACGACGCGGATCGACCCGCTGCCCGAGAGGCTGTTCCGGAGGCTCTCCGGACCGAAGCCTTTTCCCTGAATCTCGAGCGTCGAGCCGATCGTGCCCGAGAGCGCGGCCTCCCTCTCCTCAGCACCGATGAACGGGAGGACGTAGGCGAGGAGCGGCGCCATGTCGTAATGCGCGGCGACTCCCTCGGCCCGGAGAAGGGCTCGGTACGTCGGCGCCTCTCCGAGGCGGAGCGAGAGCGCCTCGGCGCGGACCTCGCCGCCGTTCACGCCGCAGACGAGCCCCGGGAACTCGAG